>DATEOK010000123.1:0-20794 GCA_035274225.1 Dongiaceae bacterium | reverse complement strand
CGCCTTGGCGCGATCGCGGCCGTAGCGCGCGATCAGCTCGATCGGCCCCTTGCGCAGGCCGGTGTTGATCTGCCCGCCGTTGCGCCCGGAGGCGCCCCAGCCGATGCGCGCCTGGTCGATCAGCACGCTTTTGTACCCGCGCTCCGCCAAATTGAGCGCGGCGCTGAGCCCGGTGTAGCCGCCGCCGATGACGGCGACATCCGCCTCGACCTCGCCCTGCAACTCCGGCAGCTGCGGAAACGGCCGCGCGGTCGCGGCATAGTAGGATTGCGGGTGCTCGAGCGTGTCCATGAAGGCCAAGATAGGCGAGCGGCGTGACGCTTGCCAAGCTGCACACAGACCCCCTCCCCCGACATGGGGGAGGGTTGGGGAGGGGGAAGCCGGAGCACGATGGGAGAGAGCCTTCGCTCGCTTCCCCCTCCCAGCCTCCCCCATGTTGGGGGAGGAGGAGCGCAGGAGTCGCCGCCGACTATTCCCGCTCCACCAGCTTCAGGATGCGATGCAGGCTGGTGTCCGCGATGCCCATCTCCTCGAGATGCTGCACCGTGTTGCAGAGATAGTCGCGGTTGCTGCCCATCACGCCGGTCGCGTGCCGGATGATGCCGGCGATGGTCGCGTCGGGCAGCTTCCCGGCGTACTGGTAGTGCGTGCGGTCGGCGACGTAGGTCAGCCCCGCGGCGTGCCGGCCGTCCTGCAGGCGCAGCGTCACGGGCTTGGGCACGTAGCAGCCGGTGATGAGCTCGCGCTCATGCAGATACTCCGCCACCTGTGCGGCATCGCTGTGCCCGATACGATAGAGTCGCCCGATGCACATGCCGCCGCGGTCGAGGCCCAGCACCAGTCCCGGCTTGTCGGTGGTGCCGCGATAGTGCGTCGAGGTGATGCAGAAGGCGCGGTGATAGCCGTAGAGCGTCGCCGGCAGGACCTCGACGAAGGGGAAATCCGGCCGCCACATCAGCGAGCCATAGGCGAACACGAAGAAGTCCTTGCCCGGCTCTGGATTGTGGCGCCGGCTTTCGATCAGGGCCTTCTCGTCCTCGCTGACGCTCATGCGCTCATGCCGCCTTGCCCCGGTTGAGTAGGAAGAGGCCGAACACGATGACCGCCATGCCGCCGAGCGCCAGCGGCGCCAAGGTCTCGTCGAACCAGAAATAGCTGCCGATCGCCGCAATCGGCGGCGTCAGATAGAACAGGCTCGCCACCTTGGAAGCCGCGCCGCGCGAGATCATCCAGGTCAGCAGCGCGATCGAGACGCCGCTCAACACGATGACAAGCCATGCCAGCGCGAAGATGAAAGTCGGCGCCCAGGTGATCTCGCCGACACCGAGGAACAACGTCAGCGGCACCACCACCAGCGAGGCCGCCACATACTGGATCGCGGTGCCGGTGCGCAGGTCGAAGCTGGGGCAGAAGCGCTTCTGATAGATCGTCGCCGAAGTGATGCCGAGCAGCGACAGGATCGCGAACAGCAACGCCGCAGGGTGGCTGAGGTCGATCACGATGCGCTCCCACAGCACCATCATCAGCCCGACGAAGCCGATGGCGATGCCGAGCCACTGCAGCGGGCGCGTGCGCTCGCCGAGGACCGGCCCCGCCATCGCCGCCGTCAGGATCGGCTGGAAGCCGACGATCAGCGCCGCCATGCCCGCCGGCATGCCGGCGTAGATCGCGACGTAGCAGCCGCCGAGATAGACCGCCTGCAGCAGGATGCCGACCATCGCGATGTGACCGATCCGGCGCCAGGATCGCGGCCAGGGCGCGCGCGTGAGGAAGGCGACGCTGGCCATCATGGCGGCGGCCAGCACGAACCGGATGGCAAGGATGGTCATCGGCTGCGCGTACGGCACGCCGAGCTTGGCGATCAGGAAGCCGGTCGCCCACAGCAGCACGAAGATGCCGGGCGCGACGCGGGCCAATGTGCTGCCGTGTGGTTCTGGCGGCGCGCCACCGGCCCTGATTGTGTCGCTGGCCTGGCGTGCGGAATCGGGACTCATGGCGGGAGATTTCGCTGGACTTGGCAAGGCTTATGGCCGATGCAGGGCGGCGCACCATAACAACCGCGGCCTGCATGCACAATCGTCCGACCGCATACCAGACCCGCTCAAATCTCAAGCGAGTTTTTCTGCTGATCGGCGTCCTGGTTGTGCTGGCGGTGCTGGCCGGCGGTTATTTCGCCTTCTGGCGCACTGTCGCCCGGCAATTGGAGACGGGCGTCGAGGCCTGGGCCAGCGAGCAGCGAGCCCTCGGCAACGAGGTCGCCTTCGCGTGGGACGGCATCGGCGGCTTTCCGTTCCGCTTCGCGGCGACCTTCCGCGATTCTGAGATCCGCTGGCGCGGGCCGCGCGAGGAAGGGACGTGGAAAGGCGCCACGCTGCACGCCGAGATGGCGCCGTGGAACCTGCGCCGGATCGAGGTTCGCTCCGACGGCCAGCATGAGGCATCGCTGCGTCTTGGCGGCGACCCCGCGGCGTGGCGCATCTCGGCCATCGGCTTCGCCGGCAATATCGATCTCTACAACAGCGGCCTGCTACGAGGCTTCACGCTGGCGCTGCAGCAGCCCGACATGACGCTGCCCGACGGCACGGCGCTCGCCAGCGCCGCGGCCACCATCGCGCTGGATCAGCCGGAGACGGCGCCGACCGATTTCAACATGACCCTGGCGCGCGTGACCGCGGACTTGCGCGGCACGGCGCTGCCGCCCGGCACGCGCGTGGTGACGGAGGACACGATCGAGACATTGTCGTTCGATGCCACGATCAAGGGCCCGATGCCGCTGGCGCCGCTCAAGGACGCGCTCACTGCCTGGCGCGATGCCGGGGGCGTGGTCGAGCTGAATGGCTTTGCGTTCACCCAAGGGCCGCTCAGCGTCACCGGCAGCGCCACGCTGGCGCTGGATGCAGCGCTGCAGCCCGAGGGGGCGGGAACCGTCACCACCACCGGACTCAGCGAAGCGCTCGAGATCCTGATTCGCGACGGCCTCATTCCGGCCGACCGCGCCCTGATCGCGCGCACGACGGTGAAGGCGCTGGAGAAGCCCGGGCCGGACGCCAGGCCGCAGGCGAAAGTCGGGTTGTCGCTGCAGAACCGCACGGTGAGCTTCGGCCCCGTGCCGCTGCTCGCGCTGCAACCGATTGAATGGCCCTAAAAACTGTCATCCCGGGCAGCCGCGCAGCGGCGCGACCCGGGACCCATGGTGCATCTCCGCGAAACTGACGGATCGTATGGGTCCCGGGTCGCGCTACGCTTATGACAGCGAGAGGAGCGTGCCGTTACCTGCGAACCCGGAAGTTCTCGAACTGCCAGGGATCGCTGGTGTCGAGGTTCGGCTCCGGGAACAGCACGTTGCGGTTCTTGAGCGGCGTCCAGTCGGAGCGTAAGCCGACCACCGGGCCGAGATACGGCCGGCAGATATTGAGCACGTAGTCGTGATCGAGATCCTCCGGCTCCACCAGTCCGCGGTCCGGATGCTCGATCAGCCACATCGCGCCCGCCAGCACCGGCGCCGCGATCTGGATCGAGGTCGCGTTGTAGTCGGGGCCGAGCATTTTGCGCGCCTCGTGGATCGACAGCTGCGAGCCGTACCAATAGGCACCGAAATCGCCCATCAGCAGCGCGCCCAATTCGTCGATGCCGTCAACGATCTCTGCGTTGAGCGGCCGGGTCTTCGGCTGCATCTCGAAGTTCTTCATCTGGAACTCGCGCACCGACAGCACCGCGTCGTCGCACGGGTGATAGGCGTAGTGGCAGGTCGGCCGATAGACCGCCTTGCCGCTGCTGTCGCGCACTGTGAAATAGTCCGCGGTGGTGATGGATTCGCCGTGGGTGATGAGGAAGCCGATCATCGGCCCGCCCTGCGGCGTCCACGACCGCATCTCGGTGATGCAGCCGGGCTGGCGCAGATAGATCGCCGCCTGGCAACCGACCTTGTGCTCCACGCCGTTCTCCGGCATGCGCCTCTCATGCGTGCCCCAGCCCAGTTCCGCCGGCTGGCAGCCTTCGCCCACGAAGCCGGGGATCGACCAGGTGTTGCAGAATTCGCCCGGGCGCTTCGGCACGTTGGTCACTTGCAGGTCGTGCTCGGCGACGTGGATGACCTTGGTGCCGGTCTTCTGCATCAGCTTGGCCCAGCCTTCGCGCGTCGTCGGCTTGGCGGCGTCGTTGCCGGTGAACTTCGCGACGTCGAGCAGCGCCTGCTTGATGAAATGGGTGATGAGGCCGGGGTTGGCGCCGTGCGTCACCAGCGCCGACGGCCCGCCCTTGGGAAACGACTTGCGCGCCTCCAGCGCCCGGTGGCGCAGGTAGTAGTTGGTGCGCTGCTCTTCCGGGATGTCGGTGTTGTCGTAGTAGTTGGCCCACGGCTCGATGCAGGTGTCGAGATACATCACGCCGTGCTTCTGGCCCCATTTGACGACCTCGAGCGAATCCACCTCGACCGACAGGTTGAGGATGAGGTCGCCCTT
This sequence comes from Dongiaceae bacterium, assembly GCA_035274225.1. Taxonomy (GTDB): domain Bacteria; phylum Pseudomonadota; class Alphaproteobacteria; order Dongiales; family Dongiaceae; genus Dongia_A. The sequence goes on along the minus strand of DATEOK010000123.1, from coordinate 16,334 downwards.
CTTGCAGTATTTGCCGAGGGTCGCTTCCAGGTTCCCCGCGACCAGCGGCTGGACCAGGTAGTTCATGCCCTTGTCGATGAAGCGCTGGGCGTCGGCGCGATGGTCGTGGCCGTCGACCACGGTCACGCGCGACAGCGTATTCATGCCGAAATGCTTCTCGATCAGCGGCATCGTGCAGCGGCCGACCGAGCCGTAGCCGATCATCAGGATATTGCCGCTGTAGGGGAAATGGGCCATTGCGTCACCTCCGGACTGCACCTTGCTGCGATCGGCACGGGCGAACCCGGGATCGCACTGGGGGGCGACTGAACGCGGCCAGCGCGGTCTGGCAGGTTGTCTGAGGAGAACCGGCGCATGGGCAGAGGTCGTTCCGCGGGTCGTTCTGCCCTCGCGCCAGCAGCGGCAGTTACGGGAAACGGACCCGGCGATCAAGCGAAATTTTGGCGACGGGATGCCGCGGCGCGATCTATCCTGGGCGCGGGGGAACTGTCATGGTCCAGCACACACCGCTCACCGCGCCCGACTTCGCCGCCTGGAACGCGGCGGCGCTGCGCGTGCTGACCGCCGCGAAGCCGGCAGCCATCGGGGAGGCGCTGAGAGCGGCCTTGCAGCTGGTGCTGGACTTCGACGTGTTCGTGGCGACGGCCCTGCATCGTGACGCGCCGCCCAGTGTCCCCTACTACGGCGGTGCCGATGAACCCTCGCCGGCCTACCATGACGGCCCGTACCTGCTCGACCCGTTCTACAACCACTTCCTGGCCGGCACGACGGAGGGCTGCTTCCGCCTGAACGACCTGGCGCCGGAAGGGTTCCTGCGCAGCGAGTATTTCTCCAGCTACTACCGCCATCTCGAGATCGGCGACGAACTCGGCCTGCTGACGGCGCTCGGCTCCGGCGGCGTCGCGCACGTTTCCATCACGCGCCGCCGCGGCCGGCCGCGCTTCACGCGGCGCGACTACGAGTGGCTGACCGCCACCGCGCCGCTGGCGCGCGAGGCGGTGCGGCGCATGAACGAGGTGCAAAGTCCTGCCACGAACGACCGCTCGGCGCTGCACGACAGCCTGCGCCGGGCCTATCGGCATTTCGGCGCCTCCGTCCTCACCGACCGCGAGCGCGAGGTGACGCACCTGCTGCTGCAAGGCAACTCGGCGAAGGCGATCGCACGCGCGCTCACCATCTCGCCCGAGACCGCGCGCAACCATCTGAAGCGGGTCTATCCCAAGCTGGGCGTCGCCTCGCAGGCGGAGCTGTTCGCCTTGTTCTTCAAGGCCCTGGAGCAGGTGGAGCCGGGCTTCGAAGGCGATCCGCTGACGCGGCTCGAAAGATAGCAACGAGCACGCAATGAAATCCCCTCCCCCAAGCTGGGGAGGGTAGGGAGGGGGAAGCCGCGTTTCAGTAGTAGACAATCATCACTTGCTTCCCCCACCTCGATCCTCCCCCATGTTGGAGAGGAGGAAAACGCTGACCCATCTAGGTCATTTCGTTCTTCAGCGTCGCCAGTCACACTCCATCGAAAGCTACGGAAATGGGAGTCCGCGATGCGCGAACAAGCCGCCTTGGCCGCGATGCCGGCGTCGAACTACGACACCGACCGCATTTGGCGCGACGACCAGCGCCACTTCGTCCATCCCTTCACCCATTTCGACAGCTTCAAGCAGGAAGGCTCGCTGGTCATCACCGGCGCCAAGGGCGCGCACATCACCGATTCGCGCGGCAAGCGCTATCTCGACGGCATCGGCGGGCTGTGGTGCATGTCGCTCGGCTTCGGCGAGGAGGAGATGGCCGAGGCGGTCGCCGACCAGATCCGCCGTCTCAGCTTCTATTCGGCCTTCGTCGACACCACCAATCCGCCGGCGGTGGAGCTGGCGACCAAGCTCGCGAGCCTCGCGCCCGGCGATCTCAACCGCGTCTTCTATACCTGCTCCGGCTCGGCCGCGAACGACACGGCGGTGCGCCTCATCCACTATTACAACGCGCGCCAGGGCAAGCCGGAGAAGCGCCATCTCATATCTCGCCTCGGCTCCTATCACGGCAGCACCTATCTCGCGATGTCGCTGACCGGCCGCGAAAGCGACCGCTCGCCGCATTTCCACTACGCGACGGATTTCATCCATCACGTCTCCTCGCCGTACGTCTATCGCCGGCCGGAGGGAATGAGCGTCGCGCAATTCTGCGACCAGCTGGTGGACGAGCTCGAGCAGAAGATCCTGGAGATCGGCCCCGACAAGGCCGCGGCCTTCTTCGCCGAGCCGATCCTGGGTGCGGGTGGGGTGATCGTCCCGCCGCCGGGCTATCACCAGCGCACCTGGGAGATCTGCAAGAAGTACGACGTGCTCTATGTGTCCGACGAGGTGGTCACGGCCTTCGGCCGCCTCGGCCGCTGGTTCGCCTCCAAGGACGTGTTCGGCATCGAGCCCGACCTTATCGTCTCGGCCAAGGGCATCTCGTCGGGCTATGTGCCGCTCGGCGCCGTGATCTTCAGCGACCGCATCTACGACGTGATCTCATCGCCCGATCCCGATGCCTGGTTCACCCACGGCTTCACCTATTCGGGCCACCCTGTCGCCTGCGCGGCGGGGCTCAAGACCATCGAGATCATGGAAAAGCGCGACATCTGTGGCCACGTGCGCAAGGTCGGCCCCACTCTCGAGCAGCGGCTCCATGCGCTCAAGGACCTGCCGCTGGTCGGCGACGTGCGCGGCAGCCATTTCATGATGTGCACGGAATATGTCGCGAACAAGCAGTCGCGCGAACTCCTGCCGGACGGCGCCAACATCGGCAAGCGCATCTCCAATCACTGCGAGGCGCGCGGCTTGATCATCCGGCCGCTGGCGCACCTCAACATCATGTCGCCGCCGCTGGTGATGACCGAGGCCGAAGTGGATGAGCTGGTGACCGGCCTTGCCGCCGGCATCAAGGCCGCGGCCGACGACCTGGTGCGCGAAGGCCACCGGATCGACTGATCTTGTTGGTGGTCGCATTTTCTGCGCCGAGCCGGCAACCGCTTCGGCGGAAAATGCTCCGGGCTCAGTTCTTGCCGACCGAGCGCAGGAAGGTCGCCCAGTTGGCGTTCGCCACCTCCGGGGTCGCGGCGCGGTGCTCGCCGCAGTCGATCCTGAGATCGGTCTCGGCCAGCGGCGCATCCACATAGGCGCAGTGATGCGGCCCCGCCGGGTTGCTCGGATGGGCGTTGGGCTGGAAGTGCACGCAGGTCACGCACAGCCGCTGCGGCACGATCTGCCCGTCGGCCTGCAGCCGCCGGATCATCTTGATCAGGATGCGCAGGAACAGCTTGCGCTCGGCCGGCTCCAGGTCCTGCACCGCGGCAAGCAGGAAATCCGGCCACTGCGCCGCTACACGGGCGGCGACCTCGCCCTGCCGCGTCAGCTTGAGCGATGAGGCGCGCCGGTCGCTGGCATCCGGCACCTTCTGGACCAGACCCTTGGCGACCAGGGCGGCGATTGCTACGCTCGCGGTCTGCGGAGTGATGCCCAGCGCGTCGGCCGCATCGCCCGATCGGGGGGTCTGCGCCGAGCGTGTCGCGATGAAAGCCAGGATCTGGCTTTGCGTCGGCGTCAGGCCGGATTCCGTGGCATCCCCCCACGCGGCGCTGCGCATCGCCAGGCCGATGCGGTTGAGCCCGCTCAGCAGCTTGTTCGAAACATCGTCGGCCATCGATTGTCCCCACCAACCCACAACCAGTGGTTCGCTGTACTGACTAACGACCACCTGATGAACATTCGTTCATCGATCCAGTCATAGCCGAACCATTTGGTGGTAAAAAGGGCGAACCATTCTCATTCGCACACGCGAAGGCAGATAAAGGCAAGAAAAGCGATGAAAATTTCTACACGGCGCACGAAAAGCGGTGAGACCGACGGGTCTGGGTTGCATCGCGCGATCGCCACGCGCATGGCACGGGTCGGTATCATTGGTCTCGGCTATGTCGGCTTGCCGCTGGCCTGCCTGTTCGCGGAAAAGGGGTTTCCGACCACCGGCTTCGATATCGACACGCCGAAGGTGACGGCGCTCAATGCCGGGCGCAGCTACATCAAGCACATCCCAAACAAGCGCATCGCCGCCGCCCGCAACAGCGGCAAGTTCGACGCGACCGACGACTTCGCGCGCCTGAAGCGGATGGACGCGATCATCATCTGCGTGCCGACACCGCTCACCAAATACCGCGAGCCCGACCTGCAGTTCATCGTGAAGACCGGGCAGGAGATCGCGCCCCACCTGCGCAAGGGCCAGTTGGTGGTGCTGGAATCCAGCACCTATCCCGGCACCACCCGTGAGGAGCTGAAGCCGATCCTGGAAGCGACCGGCCTCAAATCGGGCAGCGACTTCTGGCTCGCCTACTCGCCGGAGCGCGAGGATCCCGGCAACGCCAATTTCGGCACCAACGATATCCCGAAAGTGGTCGGCGGCGACGGCAAGGCGGCGCTCGACCTCACGGTCGCGCTGTACGATCAGGTGGTGGTGAAGACGGTGCCGGTGAGTTCGCCCGAGACCGCCGAGACCGTGAAGCTGACCGAGAACATCTTCCGCGCCGTCAACATCGCCCTGGTGAACGAGCTGAAGGTGATCTGCGCCGCGATGGGCATCGACGTCTGGGAAGTGATCGAGGCCGCCAAGAGCAAGCCGTTCGGCTTCATGCCGTTCTATCCCGGCCCGGGCCTCGGCGGGCATTGCATCCCGATCGATCCCTTTTACCTGACCTGGAAGGCGCGCGAGTTCGGCATCAACACCCGCTTCATCGAGCTGGCGGGCGAGATCAACACCGCGATGCCGCGCCATGTCGTCGCACGCCTGGCGGAGGAACTGAGTCAGAGCCAGGGCAAGGCGCTCAAAGGCGCGCGCGTCTTGATGATCGGCCTCGCCTACAAGAAGAACATCGACGACATGCGCGAGAGCCCGGCCTTGATCCTGATCGAGCTCCTGGAAAAGGCCGGCGCCAAGGTCTCCTATCACGATCCCTTCATCCCGGCGGTGAAGCCGAGCCGCGAGCACGCCAACCTCACCGGCCGAAAGTCCGTTCCGCTCACAGCTAAGTCATTGTCGGGGGCCGATGCGGTGCTGATCGTGACCGATCACGACGATGTTGACTATTCGATGGTTGCGAAGCATGGGCAGCTTGTGCTGGATACGCGGAACGCCATGACCCGCGCCGGCCTTGCCGGCTCCCATATCCGCAAGGCCTGATCACAGGAATGCCAGAGATCATTGTCACCGGTGCCGCCGGGTTCATCGGCTCCTACGTCACCGCCGCATTGCTCGACCGCGGCGAGCAGGTCCTGGGGATCGACAGCCTCAACAGCTACTACGACCCGGCGCTGAAGCAGGCGCGCCTGCAGCGGCTGCAGGGCCGCAATGGTTTCCGCTTCCGTCAGGTCGACATAGCGGACGAGGCGGCGCTGAAGCAGTCGCTGGCCGATGTGCTGCCGTCGACGCAGCGCATCATCCACCTCGCTGCCCAGGCCGGCGTGCGCTACTCGATCGAGCAGCCGGAAGAGTATGTGCGCGCCAACCTCAACGGCCATTTCAACATGCTGCAGGTGGCGCGTATGGCGCCGAATCTGGAGCACTTGGTCTATGCCAGCTCCAGCTCGGTCTATGGCGCCTCGAAGAAGGTGCCGTTCTCCCTCGAAGATGCGGCCGATCATCCGGTCTCCCTATACGCAGCCACCAAGCGCGCCGACGAACTGCTCAGCGTCTCCTACGCCCGCATCTTCAGACTGCGGCAGACTGGCTTGCGCTTCTTCACGGTGTATGGCCCGTGGGGCCGCCCGGACATGGCGTACTACAAGTTCACCAAGGCGATCCTCGAAGGCACGCCGATCGAGACCTACGCCGGCGGTGCGCTGGAGCGCGACTTCACCTATATCGACGACATCGTCGCCGGCGTCATCGCGGCGCTCGACCGCCCGCCGACGGCCGACGAAGAGGAGCCGCACCGGCTCTACAATCTCGGCAACGACAGCCCGGAATCGGTCAATGCGCTGGTGACCGCGATCGAGGCGGCCTGCGACCGCAAGGCCCAGCGCATCGACACATCCATGCCGCTCGGCGACGTGCCCAAGACCTGGGCCGACCTCTCCGCCTCGCGCCGTGACCTGGGCTACGCCCCCGCCATCAAGCTCGACGAAGGCATCCGTCGCTTCGTCGCTTGGTACCGCGACTACGCCAAGGCCTAGACTTTTCACAACAAGGATCGGAACGATCGGCCGCTGTGGTCTGTTGACGAAATACGCAACAAAATGGTTGCGCATAGGCGAGCGCCGGCCTATATCGATAGGCAACTAGGAGGTTGCATATGACCGATCGTATTGAAAAGAGTATCGAGCTCAAGGCTCCCGTGTCGCGCGTTTGGCGCGCGCTGACGGATTATCGGGAATTCGGCGTCTGGTTCCGCGTCCGCCTGGATGGACCGTTTGAACCCGGTCGCACGGTGCGCGGGCAGATCACCTATCCCGGCTACGAGCATCTGAAATGGGAGGCGATGGTCCAGAAAATGGAACCGGAGCGCTTGTTCTCCTTCACCTGGCATCCTTACGCGATCGATCCGAACGAGGACTATTCCAGCGAGGTACCGACCCTGGTGGAATTCACCTTGGAGAAGTCCGCGACCGGCACCTTGCTCCGCGTCGTCGAATCTGGTTTTGACAAGCTGCCGGACAAACGGCGCCTCGAGGCGTTCCGCATGAACGAAGGCGGTTGGAGCGAGCAGATGAAGAACATCGCGCGGCATGTCGAATAAGCGCCCCGGCCGGCTGGCGACGCGGGCGCTGATCTTCGCCGCGCTCGGCGACGAGACGCGGCTGCTGGTGCTGGCCCGCCTCAGCGACGGCCACCCGCAATCGATCTCACGTCTGACCAGCGGCACCAACCTCACGCGCCAGGCGGTGACCAAGCATCTCCAGGTGCTGGCGCATGCGGGCGTGGTGCGCAATGTGCGCAGCGGGCGCGAAAGCCTGTTCGAGCTCGAACCCCAGCCGATCGAGGATGTGCGCAATTATCTCGACCAGGTCTCGAAGCAGTGGGACGACGCCTTGGCACGGCTGAAGGCGCAGGTCGAAGACTAGCTCGTCTTCTTGTGCACCCCCGGCACCCAGCAATAGCCGTCCGGGTCCAGGATATAGGCTTCGCGCAGGCCGTGCGGCTTGTCGGCGGCCTCGGACAGTACGTGATATCCGTGTTTCCTGGCGCGCTCGGCCGCAGCGTCGGGGTCGCAGTGATAGAGCCGGACCTCCACGCCCACGCCGCGCACCTGCGCATCGCCGATCAGGCCCAGCAGCGGGTTGCTGTGATAGGTGCCGTCGCTGTGCAGCATCCATTCGGCTCGGGTCGGGCCGTTCGCGTAACGCAAAACCGCAAAATCCTTATCGGCATAGGCGACGGTAGCCCCGAGCACGTCGCGCGCGAAGGCGACCGAGCGCGTGACGTCTCGTACCAGCAGGTTGACGCCGAGTCCCTGCAGCGACCGGCCGTATTCTTCGGCCGGCATGAACTCCTTATCGGCGGCGCCCATCGTGTTTTCCCCTGCTTGGTTTTCCCTGGCCCCGGATTTCCGACATACTAGCGACTCGGATCATAGCCCCAAATGCTGCTAGACTTGTCACCATGACAATCCGCCTCCTGCCGCCCAATCTCGTCAACCAGATCGCCGCCGGCGAGGTGGTGGAACGGCCTGCCTCGGTGGTGAAGGAACTTGTAGAGAATGCCCTCGATGCCGGCGCGCGCCGAATCGACATCCATCTGCGTGAAGGCGGCCGCGCCCTGATCGTGGTCGAGGACGACGGCAGGGGCATGACGCGAGACGAGCTGGCGCTTAGCGTCGAGCGCCATGCCACCTCTAAGCTGCCGGACGACGACCTGGTCCACATCCACTCCTTCGGCTTCCGCGGCGAGGCCCTGCCGTCGATCGGCGCGGTCGGGCGCCTCACCATCGCCAGCCGCACGCGCGGCGACGGCAGCGCTTGGGCCATCGCGGTCGACGGCGGCGTCAAATCGTTACCCGAACCGGCGGCGCGTGGCGACGGCACGCGGGTCGAGCTGCGCGACCTGTTCTATGCGGTGCCGGCGCGGCTCAAGTTCCTGAAGTCGCCGCGCTCCGAATCGAATGCCGCGCAGGAGATCGTCGAGCGGCTCGCGATGGCGCATCCCGATGTCGCGTTCACGCTGCGTGACGAGGAACGGCTGGCGCTGCGTCTGCCGGCGATCGGTGCCGATTTGCTTGAAGATCCCGCCGCCGCGACGCTGGAGCGCCTTGGCACCATCATGGGCCGCGATTTCGCCGACAATGCCGCGCGGCTGGATGCGATGCGCGAGAGCGTGCGGCTGACCGGCTTCGCCGGATTGCCTACGCTGAATCGCGCCACCTCGACCCAGCAGTTCCTGTTCGTGAACGGAAGGCCGGTGAAGGACCGGCTGATCATCGGTGCGATCCGCGGCGCCTATCAGGATTTCCTGGCGCGCGACCGGCACCCGATGGTGGCGCTGTTCGTCGACCTGCCGGCGGAAGAGGTCGACGTCAACGTGCATCCGGCCAAGGCCGAAGTGCGCTTCCGCGACGCGGCGCTGGTGCGCGGCCTGATCGTCAGCGCCATTCGTGCAGCCTTGGCGGAAGCAGGGCACCGGGCTTCGACAACGGTGGCAAGCGGCACGCTCAGCGCCTTCACCGCGCCCATGCAGTTCCCGGCGCAGCTTTCGACGCCGGCGCCATGGCGCGGCTATGCGGCAGGGCCGGCGCGCTCCAGCCCCGCCCTCGCAGCGCAAGCGATGGCCGCCTTTGCACCCTTGTCGGCGGAGATTGATCGTCCCAGTGCGCGCGTCGACGCTGCGCCCGAAGTGGCCCAAGCGCACCCGCTCGGCGTCGCCCGCGCGCAGGTGCACGAGACCTACATCGTCGCCCAGACGGCGGATGGCATCGTGATCGTCGACCAGCACGCCGCGCATGAGCGGCTGGTCTATGAGCGCATGAAGGCGGCTTTGGACTCAGGGGCGGTCGCGCGCCAGGCGCTGCTGATCCCCGAGGTGGTGGAATTCGATGGTCCGAACGCCGAGCGCCTGACCGCGCGTGCGGCCGAACTGGCGGAGCTCGGCCTGGTGATCGAAGGCTTCGGCGCCGGCGCGATCGTGGTGCGCGAGGTGCCGGCGCTGCTCGGCCAATCGGACGTGCGCGGCCTGATCCAGGACCTTGCCGACGAACTGGCGGAGCTGGGCGACGCGCTGTCTCTCAAGGAGCGCCTGCAAGAGGTGTGCTCCACCATGGCCTGCCACGGCTCGGTGCGCGCCGGCCGCCGCCTGACCCAGCCGGAGATGGACGCGCTGCTGCGCCAGATGGAGGCGACGCCCCATTCCGGCCAGTGCAACCACGGCCGCCCCACCTACGTCGAGCTGAAGCTCGCGGACATCGAGCGCCTGTTCGGGCGGCGCTAGTGCAACATCTCGCCGCCCTCGCGCTGGTCGTGCGCGACTATGACGAAGCGCTTGACTTCTATGTCGGCAAGCTCGGCTTCGAACTGATCGAAGACACCAAGCAGAGCGAGACAAAACGCTGGGTGCTGGTGGCGCCGCCGGGCGCCAAGGAGATGCGCCTGCTGCTGGCCAAGGCCGACAACCCGGAGCAGAAGACCCGCATCGGCAACCAAAGCGGCGGCCGGGTGTTTCTGTTCCTGCATACCGACGATTTCCAGCGCGACTACGAGGCCTACCGGGCGCGCGGCGTACGCTTCCTCGAACCGCCGCGGCATGAGAGCTACGGAACCGTGGCGGTGTTCGTCGATCTCTACGGCAACAAGTGGGACCTGATCCAGCCTGCCGCAAAAGAAGCTTAGGGCCGACACGGAAACGCCGCAGACCAGCGGTACTACCGAACCAGGTCGCCGGTTGCAGCGACTTAGAGCCAAGCCTCCGGTTGTAGCGCGTTAACCAAGATCAACCGGGGGGTTGATTCAAGCTCCTGGCTCTGGGACAATAATCGTCGGCATTTGCGGCAAATTGGGCCTTGGGGAAAACGAGCCCAGTTGCCTGAAGAGAGGGTAGTCATCATGTCGTGCTTGGTCAGGATCGCGGCCAACGTCCGAAGTGTGTGCGCGGATGAATGAGCAACTGAAAGCACTGGTCGACGTGCGCGACCGTTTCGTCACGCGCTTTGCCGACTATGACCTGAAGGCGCTGACGCTTCTGTTCGGCATCGCGGCCGCGTGGGGCGTCATCAAGGGCAGTGCTCTTCCGGCCGGCCCGATGATCGCGGTTTTCCTCGCCTTCGCCGGGTTGTTCGTGAGCGTCGGATGGGTCGTTCAACGGCGCCTGCTGTGGCGGATCGATGACTCATACGCCGACGCGATCAAAGCCATGGCCAAGGCCGACGCGCGCGATCCGGCGCTGGATCGGACTGCCTCCTTCAGGGCGCGGCTGCAGTATGGCGAGCCGTTGTCGGTGGTGATTTTCGCGCTCCTCACCGGGATCGCGATCTGGAGCTATCAGTCGCCCAACCTGCTGTTCGCGCCGGATGCGCCGGCGTCCCCGGAAGACACCGCCGACCTGGCCGACGGGCCCGATCTGATCCGCGCCATTCCGCTCGGCGACAGCGGGCAGGTGGTCCTGGTCAGCCCATACAATATGGAGGTGGTGGCTTTGACGGATTCCTCCGACGTCGAATGTCCCTGTGACCGTGAATATGGCGTCACATCCGGGCCGGCGTCCTATGGGGCCAGCCACTACGCGTCCATGGCCGGCCACAGGCCCTTCGACCCGCGCCGGCAGCTGACCGACTTCTAGAATCCGATTTTCATCGCGCGCAGGTTCTTGGCCGCCACCTCCTGCTCCAGCAGCCGTACGATATCCGGCGTGTCGCCGAGCTGTCCCAGCAGGCGCAGCTTCTTCGCCACCACGGCGAAATCGCCAGGGGTGAGGTTGGCGACGTGGCGCAGCGCGGCAGGTGGCTCGCTCGCGAAGAATCGGCGATACGCGTCCGCACTCTGCGCGGCGGTGAGGAAATCGAATTTCACCTTGAAGGCGAAGCGGCGCACGGCGGCGGTATCGATGCGGTCGAGATGATTGGTGGTGCAAGCGAACGGCAGGGGATGAGTCTCCATCTGCACCAGCAGCTCGTTCACCATCGTGACTTCCCACGACTTGTCCGCACCGGCCCGGTTCCACAGGAAGCCCTCGGCCTCGTCGATGATCAGGAACGCCGAATCCTCGCGCGCCTCCTCGAACGCGCGCGCCAGCTTGCGCTCGGTTTCGCCCACCCACATGGCGAGCAGGTCGGAGCCGCGCTTGAGCAGCGGGTCGAGGCCCATGGTGTCCGCGAGCTGACGCGCGAACGCGCTCTTGCCGGTGCCCGGCGGACCATAGAAGCAAAGCGAGACATCGCGTGGCGCACCAGGCGCAGCCAGCGCCTGCTGCAGCCGGACAAGGTCAAGATCGGCATTGGCGAGCGCGATCTCGAAGCGTCCCGCCTCGGCCGGGCGGCGGGGTGCGGTCTCGACGAACGGCTTGGCCAGCGCGGCCACGACGGGATCGATCTCCTCCGCCGCGCCGCCGGCCATGGCGACGGCCGCGACCGCTCCGGTCATCAGGCTGGGTGCGACCTTGTGCCGACGCGCAAGAGCCTCGGCCTTCTCCGCCGGAAGAGCCAGGCCATGACGGCCGGCACTGCCTTGCCACAACCGGGCGCGCAGCTGCGTCGGCAGCGGCTTCATCTCGAACGCGAAGGTCATCCGCCGCAGGAACGCCGGATCGAACTCGTAGAGTGCATTGGCGGTCCACAGCACCGGCACCTGGTTCTGCTCGAGCAGCCGGTTGAAATAGACCTTCGAGCCGGCCCGCCGGACCGCGCGCCGGCGGGTGGCCTTGCGCTCGCCGTCATCGAGGATGTCCTCCATCTCGTCGAACAGCAGGAGGGCGCGGCGGCGCCGGGCCGCCAGCCGATCCGCCAGGCGCAGCGCCTCGATGCGATCGGAGCGCGAGGGCTCATCGCCGTCCTGGTCCGCCTCGCCGACCCCGAACAGGTCGCAGCCGGCCTCGCGCGCGACCATCTTGCAGAATTCCGACTTGCCGGTGCCGGGCACGCCATAGATCAGGATGTTGACGCCCGCGCCGCCGCTGTTGATCCATCCGCGCAGCAGGCGCACCACGAAGTCGCGCTCCCAGGCGACGTGGCCATAGTCCTCCGCCGCCAACACGGTCGCGAGCGGCGCGCCGATCAGGCGCCGCTCGATGTCGGCCATGCTGCCGCCGGGCTGGGCCAGGGCCTGCACCACGCGATAGGGCACGTGGTAGGCGAAATAGTCCCGGTTGTTGCTGCGCAGCTCGACCAGATGCAGGCTGCGCAGCGGCCCGCGTGACAGCCGCAGCGCCACGTCGGTCGCTGCGAGGCCGAGGCAAAGCACCATCAGGCCGCGCGAGTCCAGGGCGCGCGTCTCCACGATGCTGTCGCACAGCCGCTCGAACGCGTCTTCGTAGTCGACGAAGAACACGAATTGGAGCATCGCGGTCTCCATCGTGTCGAGCTCCAGCGCCGCCGCGAAGGCCGCGATGTTCGCCGTCACCACGTCGGGCTCCGGCGTGCTCTCCCGGCAGCGCGCGACGGCATCGCGCAACTCGGTCCACAAGGTGGCGGGCAGCGGCTTTTCCAGGTCCGGGTCCGCTGGCGGCGTGCCATCCGGCGCGGCGCGCGCCATCGCGGCCGGGAAGTCCAGGCCGATCAGGCACTGATTGGTGTGCAGCCATGCCGCGAGCGCCCGGCCCGGCGGCGAAGCCGGGGCGAATGCCTGCATCATGGCATGCGCGTAGGCGGCAATCGCCACCTGCGATGCGGTCAACATGATCGTCGCTTTCCAAATCCAGAATGCAATCGACCAACGGCGGCGACGCCATTCAGGCGCGTCCGTCGCGGTCGACTCTGCTCAGTGTCTGTTGCCGGCTCCGTCCCGGATGCCGGCCAGCAGCGCTAAAGCGGCTGGAAAGCGATCAGGGACAAAGCTGGCGTCATGCGAGTACGCATGGGTGTCTCCATTGCCAACTTCGGTTCGCCGCTGTCGGGCGGCGAAGGGCGGTGTAGCTACCAGAAGTGCAACCGCAAATCAATCCCCCGAATCGCGCTGCGCTTGCCTCGGTCGGGACCCCGTGACACCATCCCAAGGGAGTTCCAACCCGATTCGGAGCGCCATGCCGTCGCGGTTTCCCTGGGCCTCGTTGCCGGACGAGGCGCTTCTCGAACTACGCCTCAAGGACCTGAAGGTCACCGTCGAAGGGACGTGGCTGGAGCTGTGCCTGCGCGCGCTGCACGGCGAGCTGGAGCAGCGCGGCCTGCGCGTGCGCCCGCATGCCTGGATCTCCAACGAGTGGTTCAGCCCGGACACCACGCCCGGCATCGCGATCCCGTTCTACCTGGCCCACCCGCGCTTGATGCGGCTCGAGCGCAAGATGATCATCGACGTCGAGGGCGGCACGGTGCCGGAATGCATGCGCATCCTGCGCCACGAGGCGGGCCATGTGATCCAGCATTCCTACCGGCTCAACCGCCGGCGGCGCTGGCAGGAACTGTTCGGCCGCTCCTCCACCCGCTATCCCGACTTCTATCGGCCGAACCCCGCCAGCAAGAACTACGTCCAGCATCTGCGGCTGTGGTACGCGCAGAGCCATCCGGACGAGGATTTCGCCGAGACCTTCGCGGTCTGGCTGCGCCCGCGCTCCGACTGGCGCAAGCGTTACGAGGGCTGGCCGGTCTTCCGGAAGCTCGAATATGTCGACGAGCTGATGGAAGAGATCGCGGGCGAGCGGCCGACGCTGACGCACCGCCACCGCATCGACCCGTTGAGCAAGCTGAGCGAGACCCTGGCCGAGCACTACAAGCAGAAGCAGGCGCTCTATGCGATGCCGACCACCACCATCTACGACCGCGACCTGCGCCGGATCTTTTCCGACGAGCCGCGGCACCACAGGGCTCCGGCGGCCTCCACCTTCCTGCGCCACAACCGCGCCCGCATCCGGCGCATGGTCGCGAAATGGACCGGCGAATATCAGCTGACGCTGGATTCGGTGCTGGACGAGATGATGGCGCGCTGCCGCGAGCTCAAGCTGCGCGCCGTCGGCAGCCAGCGCGAGCTCATCTTCAACTTCACTGTGCTGTTGACGGCGAAGACCGTGCATTCCTTGTACAGCCCATCGCGGCGGGAGTGGTTCGCGCTATGAAGAAAAAACTGCGTGTCCTGGTCCTCCTGCATCCCGACCTGATGCCGCCGGATTCGCTGAAGGGCCAGAGCGACAAGGACATCAACGTCTGGAAGACCGAATACGACGTGGTGAGCACGCTGCGCGCCGCCGGTCACGAGGTCATGCCGCTCGGCGTGCAATACGAGCTGAAGCCGATTCGCGACGCGATCGAGGAATTCAAGGCCGACGTCGCCTTCAACCTGCTGGAGCAGTTCCACGGCGAGACCACGTACGACACCAACGTCGCATCCTATCTGGAGTTGCTGAAGATCCCTTACACCGGCTGCAACCCGCGCGGCCTGATGCTGGCGCGCGGCAAGGCGCTGTCCAAGAAACTGGTCGCCTATCACCGCATCCCGGTGCCGGCCTTCGCCGTGTTCCCGATGCGGCGCAAGGTGAAGCGCCCGGCGCGCCTCGGCTTCCCGCTGATCGTCAAGAGCGTGAGCGAGGACGCCTCGATCGGCATCGCCCAGGCATCGGTGGTGGAGAATGACGAGAAGCTAGAGGAGCGCGTCGTCTTCATCCACGAGAAGGTCGGCACCGACGCGCTGGTCGAGCAGTATATCGAAGGGCGCGAGCTCTATGTCGGCGTGCTCGGCAACGACCGGCTGCGCGTGCTGCCGGTGTGGGAGTTCGAGTTCGGCGACATGGGCGAGGGCGGCCGCAACATCGCCACCGCCAAGGCCAAGCACGACATTGAGTACCAGGAGAAGCTCGGCATCAAGAGCGGCCCGGCCAAGGACCTGTCGCCGGAGCTGCGCACCCGCATCGCCAACATCGCCAAGCGCGTCTGCCGCACGCTGGAGATGGACGGCTACAGCCGCGTCGACTTCCGCCTGTCGGCTGACGGCATCCCCTATTTCCTGGAAGCCAACCCGAACCCCGAAATCGCCAAGGTCGAGGACTTCGCCGAAGCCGCTGCGAAGGACGGCATCAAGTACCGCGACCTTTTGAACCGCATCGTCACCCTGGCCATCCAACGCGCCAACGCGGCGGAGGTTTGATGTGGATTGGATGAGCTTGGGGCAGGTACGTCATGGACTGCTGCTTCTACCTAACCTTGCCTTTTTGGTCCTGAGCCTTGTGGTTTCGATCGCGGAGTGGCGGAGTGCAGGGTGGTCGGCAGGATTGTCAGTGATGGCTGCGAGTTTGTTTGCGATGAGTGCAGGTATTGGGCTTAGGGCGGCCATCAATCATCCCCTTTATCGTGTAAGCGTGGTCCGAGGGTTCGCTGCTCTCCTCATGTTGATCGCGTTCTGGTTATCGATGGATTTCTCTGTGCAGCTGCTCGGTGTCGATCTGAGCGGAAAGGTATGGGTCGCAACTGGGCTCTTCGTTTCGCTGTTGTTTACGACAACGGACTTTGCACGACGGCTGTGGATGCTGCACCGCTTCCCGGGTTTATGAGAGTGATGGTCTCTTTCCGCAAATCGGCAAAGCTCCCATGTGACCCCGGGCGTGCTTTGCCTTCCGGGCTGACAGTGAGGGAACGGTTATGCGTGTGACCGCTCTGCCGGCAGAGTGACTTCCAGCAGCTCTGTGCCAGCTCCGGCTTCAAAGGCGTAGTTCGCGCCAGCTGGAATGACGCAACTGTCGTTGACCTTCAGGCGATGCTGTCCGTGCCCTTGCACATCCAGCGCCACCTCTCCGCCCAGCACGAAAAAGAACAGAAACTCCCCGCCATGTGCACTGAACTTCGCTTCAGCACGCCCGCGCGCCTGTACCACGCGCGCGCCGGCCAACCCGTCCGTTGCATCGCCGATGCCAGTATCGCGCATCTCGAATCCCGGTGCACGCCACGGCAGCCACTTTGCCTCTGCTGCGATGTGCCGCACGAAGCTTTGGCCGCCGAAATCGCGCTCCGGCAGCAGGTGTGGCGTCGGCAACGTCATCGCGTGATCGGCGAAGGTCTCGTGTAGCGCAGGGCAACCGATCTCGATCACCTCGAGCCCGTCCGAGGCTTCCAGCACGCGGTGGCGGATCTCCGGCGGTTGCAGCACGCAATCGCCGGCGTGGAACAGGAACGGCTCGCCCTGGTCCTCATAGACCAGCCGCGCCCAGCCGGCCTTGCAATAGATCATCTGGAAGCGGATGCGGTGGAAGTGCACGTA
>DATEOK010000122.1:0-27659 GCA_035274225.1 Dongiaceae bacterium | reverse complement strand
AACCGGCAAACACAGCAGCCCCTTCCCCCTTGTGGGGGAAGGTCGGGATGGGGGGTGCCGCCGCACGATCGTCGACGAGGATGCTCGGCACTACCCGGCGTGGCAGTAAGCACTCTTTGGTGCGCTCTTGCCAGCGCTCGTGCGGCGGCACCCCCCATCCAGCTTCGCCTAAGCTCTCTTCGTTCGCTAAGGCTCCGCATCCTTCCCCCACAAGGGGGGAAGAAAAACGCTGCTTGGATAGGAATTGTCCAAAGAGAAGCGGCGCCGGATTGCTCCGGCGCCGCCAATTTCAACCAACTCGGCCGATTACTGGATGATGATTTCGGCGCGGCGGTTGGCCTGCTCTTTGACACCATCCTCGGTCGGGACGGCGTTCTCCGACTCACCCTTCCAGGCGGTCGTGATCGCTTCGGCCGGGATACCGCCCGCGATCAGCGCTTCGCGGACCGCATCAGCGCGGCGCTCAGACAGCTTCTCGTTGTAGGCATCCGAACCGGCGCGGTCGGTGTGACCGGTGACCGAGACGGCGGTCGACTTGTTCGCGTTGAAGTCCGCGATCACCTGGTTGATGACGGCCTGCGCCGCATCGTTGATGTTCGACTTGTCGAAGTCGAACAGCACCAGGTAAACGGCCGGAGCGGACGGTGCCGCAACCGGTGCAGCCTCGAGCTCGGCCAGGGCCGCGAGCAGTTCGTCGCGGCAAGCGGAGATGTGGTCTTCTTGGAAATTCTCTTCCTGCTGCTCGAGCCAGCAATCGAAGCGGCTCTGCGCGCGCGCGGCGATTTCCGGCTTGTTGTCGCGGGCGCCGCCGTCCAGCGCCGCAAGCAGGCGGCCACGGACGTCGTTGATCTCGGACAGCGAGTCTTCCGGCAAGTCGCGGTTCACCGGATCTTCCGGCAATACCACTTCTCCGGCAGCGGACTGCAAGCCGCGGCGAGCGTAATAACCGGCATCACGCCAGTCCATCATCTCGTCGGCTTCGAAGACCGCAAGGTCGCGATATTCCTTGGTCAGCGCTTGAGTGAACGGCGTGCCGCCACTCGGTTCGGTCGTGCGAATTCGTTGAAGGTCGGAAGTGCAGGCGGCGAGAACGCCTAGCGCGCCGACAACCCCCAGGATCTTTAACAGTTTCATTTTCTCCTCGCTCTTGTCCCTTGTTTGCCCAGCGACTGACGGAGAACCCGCCGCGGTCGTCTGGTTGTGACGATCAACGGAATGCCAAAAGATGACAGGTGGTGTTGCTCAGATGCCATCCCCAGTGACGTCGACTTTGCGCCGACACGGTATAAACTATAGAAAAGCGTTTGGTTCCTGTCAAAAACAGAAGAACTAGAATTAACAATTTCCTCTATGCCGATGATTAAGGCGTAACTCCAATACATCACCTCCGGCCGCGACCGAATCTTGCGGGTCGTGGCTTACCAGCAACACCGGCAAATGCGTCGCGGATTGGAAGACGAGCGACCGGAACCGGTCGCGGAGCGTCATGTCCAGCTTCGAAAACGGCTCGTCCAGCAGCAGCGCCTTCGGCTCGGACAGCAGGACCCGGAGCAATGCAACCCTGGCGCGTTCGCCCCCAGAGAGGGTCAACGGATCGCGGCCCGCGAAACCGGCAAGTTCAACGCGCGCGAGTGCCTGCTCGATTCGGTCCCGCCGCGAGGCTCGATCGAGGCCCCGGTTGTCTTTGGGCGGCAGGCCAAAAGCAAGGTTCTCCCCCACCGTCATATGGGGGAACAGCAGGTCGTCCTGGAACAGGATGCCCAGCCGGCGCTGGTGGGCGGGCAAGTCCAGCACCGAAGCACCGTCGAGCAGCGCCTCGCCTTCTCCGGCAAGGCCGGCCGGCAACACACCGGTCAGCCAGGCCAGCAGGCTCGACTTGCCGGCGCCGGATGGGCCCATGATGGTGACCGGTCGCCCGGGCGCGATTCGGCAGGTCAACGGCGCGAACAGCCTGTGGTCTCCGTGCCGAATCGCGACATCGCGCAGGTCCAGCATCGCGCGCCCCTCAGGCTAGGACCGGCCGCGCCGCGCGGCGCGTCAGCCCATAAGCGGCGAAGAAGCCGGCCCAGATGATCAGGGCCTGGGCGGTGCCATAGACCCCGACGATGCGGCGGTCGCCGCCGGACGAGAGGGCGATCGCCTCGGTCGCCAAGGTCGCGATCCGCCCGCCGCCGGCCAGGGCCGTCGGCAGATAGAGCGACAGGCTGACCGCGGCGCCGAGCGCGGCGGCGAAGGCGAGCGCCGGCAGCAGCAACGGCAGGCGCACGCGCACGAGCACCCGCCAGGGGCTGGCGCCAAGGCACGCGGCAGCGCGCTCATAACGCGGGTCGAGCTTGGCCCAGGGATCGGCCAGGGCGAGCAGGACATAAGGGAAGACGAACAAAGCATGCGCCAAGGTGATGGGCAGCCACCCGCCGGCGAGGCCGAGGGCCAGCAGCAATATCTGCACGCCCATCAGGAACGCGACATCGGAGACGACGAGCGGCAGGAATGCCAGCGCGCGCCCGTTGCGCCGTAGGCGCGGACCGAGGTTGCGCTCCATCTGCAGCCACGCGATCGCGCCGGCGAGCGAGACCACCGTGGCGGCAAGGGCGATGGTCAGGCTGTCCCTGAGCGGCAGCCATAAGTCGGGCCCGGCGCGCCGCCATGCATCGAGCGTGCAGCAATCCGGCATGGCGTGAGGGAACCGCCAGGTCGATGCAAGCGACCAGACCGGCAGCGACAGAACGGCCAGCGCGCCGAGCACGATGGCGGCGAGCGCCAGCGCGCGCCCGAGTGCTCCGCCCCATGACCACAACAGCGGGAGCGTGCGCTTGCCGTCGGCCAGGAGCGGCCGCAACGCGCGCGCCATGAACAGCTCGAGGAGACGCCAGCCACCGAGCGCCGCCAGGGTCAGCGCGAGGTGCAGCAGCGCCAGCGCCGCCGCCGGAAAGCGCCGTGCGAGATCCGGATCGTGCGTGAAATCGAC
This sequence comes from Dongiaceae bacterium, assembly GCA_035274225.1. GTDB lineage: Bacteria > Pseudomonadota > Alphaproteobacteria > Dongiales > Dongiaceae > Dongia_A. Next base: position 24,691 of record DATEOK010000122.1, on the reverse strand, counting down.
CGCGAGCACGGCCAGGGTTGGCGGTGTCGTCGGGCCCAGTACAAGCGCCATGTCGACGGCCGACAGCGCGTAGGCTAGCGCCGCATAGACCGGCAGCCGGATCAGCCCATAGAGCCGCGGGGCGATCAGCTTGAGCCAGGCGGTGCCGGGGCGGTAGCCGAGGCTGGCACCAATGCCGAGCATGCGCGGTGCATCGAGCTGGTTCAGCGCGGTCAGCCCGGCGAAGAACAGGAACGGCATTTCCTTCAGCACCAACCCCGCGGCGAGGCTGAGGCCCCAGGGATCGCGCGGGACCAGCAGGTCGGGCGGCGTCTCGATCGGCAGCACCAGCGCCACGATCCGCACCAGCCAGCCCGACGGCGCCACCAGGAACGCGAGGCCGAGCGCGAAGGCGGCATGCGGCGTCGCCAGCAGCCAGGACAGCAGCTTCGCCGTCATGCGCGGCAGGCCGGGATGCGGCGCACCGGTGGGCGCGATCCATGCTAGCGCCAGCATGGCCAAGCCGAGCGCGACCGGCAGTGCAACGAAGGCGGAGATCAGCGCGGCGCGCGCCGCGGCGGCGAGGCCGGGATAAGCGAGTAGATCGCGCCACGGCTGCAGCGAGAGGATCGTGCCGCCCAGCGCGGGGAAATAGCCGAAGGCCGGTAGCACGACGAACAGCAGGCCGGCCACGGCCGCAACGCCGGGAATTGCCACGAGGAGCAGCCAGGGAAGCGGCGGGCGGATAGAGCATGTTTGCCGTACGGACGTCATGCTGGACTTCTCTTCCCCCCTTGTGGGGGAAGGATGCGTAGCCTTGGTGAGCGCAGCGAACCTAGGCGGAGCTGGATGGGGGGTGCCGCCGCACGACCAGCGCAGACGATGCACCTTTCGAAACGGCACTGCAGTTCGGTATTTCTCAGCTGCGATCGTGCGGCGGCGCCCCCCATCCCAACCTTCCCCCACAAGGGGGGAAGGAGCTTATCGAGATGATTGCCCGCTCCCAGCTTCACTCTTTTGCACTCTGCTCTCACGCGCTGTAGCGCTTCAGCCATGCCTGTTCCAGCGCCGGCACCCAGCTGGCGTGTGGTTCGGGCAGCGGGCGGCCGAGCTGATCGGGGGTCGGGGTCGCGATGCCGCGCGGCAGGTCGTCGAACAGCTTGCGCTCCGCGGCGGTGAGGCGCGCCATCGACAGCACCGTCGGGTCGCCCCAGAGATCCGCGTTCTCCTTGCGCGCCTGCGCCTCGGGCGAGAGCAGGAGATCGGCGAACACCATCGCGCCTTCCGAGGCGCTGCTGTTGAAGGGAATCGCGACGAAGTGGGTGTTGCCGATGCTGCCGGCTGTCGGCACGAAGGGGCGCATGGTGTCCGGCAGCAGCTTCTGCGCGATCGCCGAGGAGGCATCGCCCGGATTGAACGCAAAGTAGATGTCGGTCTCGCCGTCCGCCACCAGCTGGCGCATCTCGGTGCTGGATTTCGGGAAGGCCGCGCCTTTACGCCACAGCGATGGATGCAAGCTGTCGAGATAGGCCCACAGCGGCTCCATCACCATCGCCGCATCGTCGCCGGCGGCCTTCAGCAGCCGCATCGGATTCGCCGTGGTCTCGTAGAGCGCCTGCTTCAGGAATGTCGTGCCGAGAAAATCCGGCGGCGCCGGATAGGCAAAGCGCCCAGGATGAGCCTCGGCCCACGTCTTGAGCGCGGCCATGGTGCGCGGCGGCTCGGCCAAGCGCGCGCTGTCGTGGAAGAACACCAGCTGCGCCATGCCCCAAGGCGATTCGTAGCCGTCGGTCGGAATGGTGAAGTCGAGCGTGACGGTCGGCTTCTCCTGCGGATCGACCTTCTGGAAGTTCGGCAGCAGGTGGGTGAACGGCCCGAACAGCAAGCCTTGCGATTTGAGTGCGGCGAAATTCTCGCCGTTGATCCAGATCAGGTCGACGCTGCCGCCGGTCTGCTGCCCCGCCGCTTTTTCGGCAACGATGCGCGAGACGGCTTCGGCCGTGTCGGCGAGCTTCACGTGCCGCACCTCGACGCCGGCCCGTTCTTTGACCTCGGTGCCAGCCCACGCGATGTAGTCGTTGATGCGCTGGTCGCCGCCCCAGGCGTTGAAATGGACCACTTGGTCCTTGGCGAGACTGTAGATGCCTTCCCAGGTCACCTGGCGCGCCTGCGCCGCCCGAAAGCGGGCGAGCGCCGGCAGACCCGCGATCGCCGCTCCCGCTGCAATCACAGAGCGGCGCGACCAGTGCTTCGGCATGACAATTCCCTTGCAATCGATCCTGCAGCGGTCAGGAGCCTATGCTGCACCGCACAGATTGCCAAGCATCGGGCGCATCTGCGCTCCGCGCTCTCCCGTATGTGATCTGACAGCATGGGAGCGTGACATGCCGGCCCTCCGAACTCTGACCCTCATCATCCTCTTCCTCTCCGGCGCCACCGCGCGCGCCAACGGCGTCGCCTGGCAGCCCTGGTCGGCGCAGGTGTTCGCCAACGCCGTGCGCGAGAACAAGCTGGTGCTGCTCGACATGGAAGCGGTGTGGTGCCACTGGTGCCACGTGATGGACGCGACCACCTACCAGGATCCGGCGGTGGTCAAGCTGATCAACGAGCACTTCATCGCGGTCAAGGTCGACCAGGACGGCAACCCCGCCTTGTCGCAGCGCTACGAGGATTGGGGCTGGCCTGCCACCGTCATGTTCGATGGCAAAGGGCGCGAGCTCAACAAGGAGCGCGGCTATGTCGAGCCTGCGGCGATGGCGCAGGTGCTGCAGGCCTTGGTCGACAAGCCGGAGCCGGTGCCCGAGGCGCCGGTGTCGAAGCCGGCCGCGCAGGCGCTGCTCACCCAACAGCAAAAGCAGGTGCTGGGGGACCGCCTGGAGGCCGCGTATGACGCGGAGCATGGCGGCTGGGGCAATCGCCACAAGTTCCTGCAGGCCGACGCGCTCGACTACCTGCTGCTGAATGCCAGCACGGGCGACGCGACGGCGCGCCAGCGCGCGCGGCAGACCCTCATGAATGCGCGCGCCATCATCGATCCGGTGTGGGGCGGCATCTTCCAGTATTCCGACGACGGCACCTGGAGCTCGCCGCATTACGAGAAGATCATGAGCTCGCAGGCCAACGCGGTGCGGCTCTACGCCACTGCCTACACGATCCTGGGGGATGCGGAATTCCGCGCCGCGGCGGAGCAGGTCGCAACCTACATGCTGACGCACCTGAAGGCGCCGGAAGGCAGCTTCTATCCCAGCCAGGACGCTGACCTGTCGGCTCAGTTGAAGGGAAAACAGTATTACGCCCTCAACAACCAGGAGCGCCGCAAGCTGGGCGAGCCGCGCATCAACCGCAACCTCTATGCGCGCGAAGCGGGCTGGGCGATCTCGGCGCTGGTCGCGCTGCATGAAGCGACCGGCGAAGAGAAATGGCTGGCGGCGGCGATGGATGCCGCGCGCTGGGCAATCGCGCAACGCATGGTTCAGAACGGCGGCTGGCGGCACGACGCAGAGGATGTCGGCGGGCCGTTCATGACCACCAACCTTACAATGGCCAACGCGGCGCTCGATCTCTACCGCGTCACCGCCGATCGCATGTGGCTGCGCCTCGCGCAGCAAGCCGGCGACTTCATGGTGGAAAAGCTGGAAGACGAGGCGAGCGGCGGTTTCGCGCTGGCGCCGGTGCCGGCAGGCGCGAGCGGCGTGATGGCTCAGCCGGTCAAGCATTTCGACGACAACACCAATGCGGTACGCTTCTTCAATGGGCTGGCGCACTATACCGGCGACGCGCGCTACATTGCGGTCGCCAAGCGCACCATGGCCTGGCTCGCCGGCACGCCCGCCGCCAACCGCGCGGCTTTCTGGCCCGGCCTGCTGCAGGCTGACGCCGAGCTGGCGACCCCGCCGCTGCACATGACCGTGGTGGGCAAGAAGGGCGACGCGATAGCGGTGGCGCTGTACCGAGAGGCCCTCACCTACCCCGCGACCTATCGCCGGATCGAATGGCTGGACGCGGCGGAGGGGGCGCTGCCCAATCCCGACGTGACCTATCCGACATTGGAGCGGCCCCCCTTGTTCGCCTGCATCGAAAAGCGCTGCTCGCTGCCGATCTACGCGCCGGACCAAGCGCACGCCAAGCTGGACCGGCTGTTCGGAAAGACTGGGTGATTCTTCTCTTCCCCCCTTGTGGGGGAAGGATGCGAAGCCTTGGCGAACGAAGTGAGCTTAGGCGTAGCTGGATGGGGGGTGCCGCCGCACGATCATTTGGGATGAGCCGCTGAGGGTTGCTCGGATGCAGATAGTCACACATCTTCCGCAGTCGTGCGGCGGCACCCCCATCCCAACCTTCCCCCACAAGGGGGGAAGGGGCTTCTCCTCATGAGACGACTCACCTTCTTGCTTGCTCCCCACCCCCTCGCCTATATTTTTGGCGGAGCGCGGGTGTAGCTCAGCGGTAGAGCATCGGCTTCCCAAGCCGAGGGTCGCGGGTTCGAACCCCGTCGCCCGCTCCAATCCCAAGGTCCATCAACTATCCCCGTTATCCCCATCATCCACAGGGCGCCGAGTACAGTTTCGGCTCGCCACAATTGCATTAACTACACAAGTCATTGTAGCGCCGGGACTTAAGTCCGCGATGTGTCCAGGTGCTGAATTTCTTTGCGGTTTTACTGCTGTTTTATTCGCCGGATTCGAACGCCACTCGCCTCTTTTCGGTTGTCATCCTCGATGCCGAGGGGCATCATCCCGCCACCTCACAAGAAACAACAACAATCAAACTGGCTACAGGGGACGGCGCGTGCGGGAAGTGGCAAGCGTCGAGGAGCTTTCCTCCTCGATCGGCACTGAGCTTTATGCATATTGGGAGCGCAAGCGTGGTTCGCGACGCATGCCTTCGCGCGCCGACATCGATCCGGCGGATCTCAAGCGCATCCTGCCCAGCATCCTCATAGCGAAGATCGACCGCGAAACGCGGCGCGTGCGCTACACCCTGGTCGGCACGCGCTGTGTCGCCCAGGCCGGGATGGATTATACCGGCCACTATCTCGACGAGATCGACTTCACCTGCGACTTCGACACCGATTGGCACGAGACCTATCGCACCCTCACCCGCGACAAGCGGCCGATCTTCGGCATCGTGAAAACCTTCCTCAAGGACAACCGGGTGTGCGACCTGGCGGAAGTGCTGCTGCCACTCAGCGATGACGGCGAGACCGTCACGCACTGCATCGCGATCGAGGACGCCAGGCTCGGCCTGCGCGACGTCGAAGACCTGATGCCGGCGCGCCTGGCGCTGAAGCAGAGCGCTTAGGCGCATTTCCCGACAAGAACCCCTTCTCCCCTTGCGGGAGAAGGTTGCGAAGCCTTAGCGACGCGCAGCCGAGCCCCCGTCCGCGAATGCGGACATTCGTCCGCAGGGGCGGAGCTGGATGAGGGGTAGCGCACCGAAAGGTGCGCGCGCTCGCGAGAGCGCAAGGTCGGAGAGACCGGGCCGAATGTAGCGCTCGCGCGCTGCGCGCCTGTGGCGCGGCCCCCTCACCCAGCTCCGCCTAGGTTCGCTACGCTCACCAAGGCTGCGCATCCCTCTCCCGCGAGGGGAGAGGGGATTCCTTCTTGGGATGTGATGGTGTGCTCACTGCTTGCTGAGGTCGAGGTCCGGCGAATACGTGCCGTCGGTCATCTTGATGATCGCCTGGCCGCACACCACGCGCTTGGTTTCCGGATCGTACGTCAAAGTGGGCGAGCCATAGAGCTGCCAGCCGCGATTCAACAGTTCGCTGATGCGATGGCAGAAGGCAGCATCGTCGGGGCCGGTGAGATAGCGATAGAGATTCATGGCGCCAGATCCGCATGGGTGACGCACGGACTCTAGCAGCGTCACACCGCCGACAGCTCCACGATCTCGCGCAGGGCTGGGTTGCGTACCAGGCGCTTGGCGGCTTCGATCTCCGGCGCCATCAGGCGGTCCTGGTCCCAGAACTTTGTGTCTTCGCGCAGCAGCTTCAGCACCTGTTGCAGGCGCGGGCTGGTGGTGATGGGCTTGCGCAGCTCGATGCCCTGCGCCGCCGCCAGCAGCTCGATGCCGACGATGGCGGCGGTGTTCTCCGCCATGTCGTGCAGCCGGCGCGCGCCGTGGGTCGCCATCGAGACGTGATCCTCCTGGTTCGCCGAAGTCGGTAGCGAATCGACGCTGGCGGGATGGGCCAGCAGCTTGTTCTCGCTAGCGAGGGCGGCCGCCGTCACGTGCGCGATCATGAAGCCGGAATTGAGGCCGGGGTCGGGCGCCAGGAACGCCGGCAGGTTGCTCATGCGCGCATCGGTCAGCAGCGCCACGCGCCGCTCCGAGATCGCGCCGATCTCGGCGATCGCCAGCGCGATGCCGTCGGCCGCGAGCGCCACCGGCTCGGCGTGGAAGTTGCCGCCGGAGACGATGTCGCCCTGGTCGGCGAACACCAGCGGATTGTCGCTGACCGCGTTGCATTCGCGCTCGATGATGTTGGCGGCATGGCGCAGCTGGTCGAGCGCGGCGCCCATCACCTGCGGCTGGCAGCGCAGCGAATAGGGATCCTGCACCCGGTCGCAGTCGATGTGGCTGGCGCGCAGCGCGCTGCCTTCCATCAGGGACATGAGCGCACGCGCGGCGGCGATCTGGCCGAGCTGCCCGCGCACGGCGTGGATGCGGGGATCGAACGGCGCGTCGCTGCCCAGCGCCGCATCGGTCGACATGGCACCGGCGATGAGCGCCGCGCGCAGCAGATCGTCGGCCGCGAACAGGCCGGTGGCGGCGAGCGCGGTCGAGACCTGGGTGCCGTTGAGCAGGGCCAGGCCCTCCTTGGCCGCGAGGTCGATCGGCTTCAGGCCGGCGATCTTCAGGCCCTCGACGGCGGAGAGGACCTTACCGTTGTGGCTGACCTCGCCGATGCCGAGCAGGGTCGCCGACATATGCGCGAGCGGCGCGAGGTCGCCGGAGGCGCCGACCGAGCCCTTGGCCGGGATGCGCGGATAGACTTCCGCATTCACCAGCGCGACCAGCGCCTCGATCACGCCGCGGCGGATGCCGGAGAAGCCGCGCGCCAGGCCGTTGATCTTGAGGATGAGGATCGCGCGCACAATGGACTCCGGCAGCGGCTCGCCGGTGCCGGCGGCGTGGCTCAGCACCAGGCGGCGCTGCAGCTCGGTCAGCTGGTCGTCCTTGATGTGGGTGCGCGCCAGGGCGCCGAAGCCGGTGTTGATGCCGTAGGCGGTCTCGCCGCGGTCGATCACCGCCTGGACCACCGCCGCCGAGCGGTCGATCGCGCCATGGCTGGCGGGATCGAGGGCGATCGGACGCGGCGCCTCGATCAGCGCGCGCAGGTCCTTCAGCGTCAGGGTTCCGGGGTTGAGAACGAATGCACCGGCCATCCTTGGTCTCCCTCACTTGTATTAACTTGTATATACAAGCTGCCGTCGGGGACCGCAACCGATAGCGCTGTCGTATTTGCGACACGCCCTCGGCTGCGGAAAAGTCATGCAAAACTCGAGATTTATCCCATTAACGCGGCGTCGCTGCTAACTTATAACACGTCGCAACAAAGGCGGCTTTGGCCGCCTGCCTTGCGTACAAGAGCGACCGGAAATTCCGCGGCCACTGCATGGCGGATCAACCCCGAGGGTTAGCACATGGCGAATGACGGCGAATTGGACCTGAACAGCCTCAACGACGACGATCTCACGCAGCAGATGCATGACGATCTCTATGACGGCTTGAAGGAAGAGATCGAGAAGGCCGTTCACATCCTGCTGGGCCGCGGCTGGGCGCCCTACGACGTGCTGACCAAGGCGCTGGTCGAAGGCATGCGCATTGTCGGCATCGACTTCCGCGACGGCATCCTGTTCGTGCCCGAGGTGCTGCTGGCCGCCAACTCGATGAAGGCGGGCATGTTCATCCTGCGCCCGCTGCTGGCCGAGACCGGCGCGCCCAAGGTCGGCAAGATGGTGATCGGCACCGTCAAGGGCGACATCCACGACATCGGCAAGAACCTGGTCTCGATGATGATGGAAGGCGCCGGCTTCGAGGTGGTGGACCTCGGCATCAACAACGCGGTCGAGAAATACATGGCGGCGATCGACGAGCATGCGCCGGACATCCTCGGCATGTCGGCGCTGCTCACCACCACCATGCCCTACATGAAGGTGGTGATCGACGCGCTGGTGGAGAAAGGCGTGCGCCAGGACTACGTCGTGCTGGTCGGCGGCGCGCCGCTCAACGAGGCCTTCGCGAATTCGATCGGCGCCGACAGCTACTGCCGCGACGCCGCGGTCGCGGTCGAGACCGCCAAGCAATATATGGCGAAGCGCCAGGGCTCGGCGATGGCGGCGCGGGCGTAGGCTTCATCGCTGCATTCGGTTGCAAGCGGCCCCGTCCTCAAGGCGGGGCCGTTTTGCTATGATCGGGGCCCACCCATCGCCGGGACGTTGCCACATGCCGCATCCAGGTCCGCGCGGGCTGCTGTTGCTGGTGTCGCTTGCCTTCGGGATCGCGGCGGGCGGTCGCGCGGCTTTGCCGGATGATGAGGGCAAGCTCTACCAGATTGTCGATGGCAAGGTCGACGCGCGCACCTACAACGGATTCCGCCGCTATCACGCGGTATGCAACCATTGTCATGGGCCGGACGGCAGCGGGTCGAGCTTCGGGCCTTCACTGGTAGAACGTCTCATCGACATCGATGCCTTTCGGCGCACTGTGCGCGAGGGCAGCCGGAACGGCGCTGCCGTCATGAAGGGCTTCGCCGGCGATCCCAATATCGAGCCCTACATCGACGACATCTACGCCTATCTGCAGGCCCGCGCGGACGGAGCGCTCGGCCGCGGCCGGCCAACCAAGGCCGGGCAATAATCTATTCCCGCGTCCGCGCAATCGCCTATAGTCGAGGCCATGACCAATGCCTACACCCGCATCGAGGTCCGGCCGATGGCCGGCGCGCTGGGCGCCGACATCCAGGGCGTGGACCTTTCCCGGCCGCTCGACGACGCGACCTTCGCTGAGATCGATCGCGCCTTTCACGACCGCCTGGTGCTGTTCTTCCATGACCAGCGCCTGACGCCGGAGCAGCACGTTGCCTTCTCGCGCCGGCTCGGCCCGCTCAGCCGCTCGCCCTACGTCAAGCACATGGACGCGTATCCGGACATCATCGCGGTGCTGAAGGAAGCCGACGAGCGCAACATCAGCACCTTCGGCAACGCCTGGCATTCGGACTTCAGCTTCCTCGAGGAGCCGCCGCTCGGCTCCGTGCTCTATGCGCGCGAAGTGCCGGACCATGGCGGCGACACCTTGTTCGCCAACATGTACGACGCCTACGAGGCGCTGTCCGAGGGCATGCGGCGGATGCTCGATCCGCTCAACGCGATGCATTCCGGCCGGCCGTACGGCGTCGGCGGCGTCTCACCCGACCTCAAGGTCTCGCGCTCCATCGGCATCGAGCGCAACCGGCCGGAAGCCGACCGCGAGATGGCGCATCCGGTGGTGCGGGTGCATCCGAAGACGGGGCGCAAGGCGCTGTTCGTCAATTCGATCTACACCACGCGCTTCGAGGGCATGACCGAGGCGGAGAGCCGGCCGCTGCTCGAGTTCCTCTACGCCCACGCCATCCGGCCGGAGTTCACCTGCCGCTTGCGCTGGCACACCCACGACCTCGCGATCTGGGACAACCGCTGCGCCATGCACTACGCGGTCAACGACTATGACGGTTCCCGCCGGCTCATGCACCGCACCACCATCAAGGGCGAGCGGCCGATCGGCACCTGGAGCGCATCACCCGCGAAGGCCATGCTGGGTCAGTAGCCCCTTGCCCATCGTCTTGAGCGACGCATCGAGCTGATTGGCGGTGAGCGACGAGATCAGCGTGAGCTGGTCACGCGCGGCCAGCAGCACGTTGCCCCTGCTGGTGTCCGGCGCCTCTGGAACGAAGACGACGGCGTTGCCGTCGCGATCCAGCTCGACGATATAAGCGGGCCGCCAGCAGTCGCCCTGCCTGATCAGCGCAGCCTGGTATGGCAGCAATCTGACCTTGTGCTGCAGCTTCTCCTCGGCCATCGCCTTGTAGGTGGCGTAGCCAGGGATGTATGTCGCCAGCCACGCCTCCACCGCATTCCCGACGGCGGAAACGAAGGCGACGCGGACCAGCAGGCCGCAGGCGAGGCAGATCGCGATCATCAGGACGCCGGTGAAGACGCTGGTGGACGCCAACCCGACGATCGTCTTCATGCCGAACATGGCGGCGAGCTTGGCCCCGACCGAGGTCAGGGCGCCAAAGGCCTTGGTGACGATGACGAGGACAACGATGACCGGCAGCAGGAAAAAGAAGCCGGCAATCGCGGTGCTGCGCAGATTGATCAGAAACGTCTTCATGCGCGTTCTCCCGGGCAGGGGCAGGCACTTGGTGGCTCTTCCCTTGAGCAACGATAGAGTGTCGAGCGCTTGACTTGTTCGCGCAAGCCTCCCAGATTCAGCCCATGAATTCGATCATCAGATTGCGCAGCCACGGCCGCCGGCTACCTCGGCAGCGCTGGAGCGTGTCACGGCTGGTGAAGAGTTTGCGCATCGTGTGGCAGCGCGTGCTGGCGAGCCTTGCCGCCTATTTCCCGCCGGACGAGCCGCAGCCCTCGCCGCCCCTCGCCAAAACCGCCGTGCTGCGCGAAGGCGCGCTGCTGTCGGAATACGTCGACGCACGGTCGAACAAGCACGTTGCCTGACGCGGCGCTGCGTCCCCCTGTTCCTGCCAACATCATGCCGTTGCGTGTGATAGCGTCGTGGCTCAGCCCGCAGCCAAAGGTGACGCCGATGCCGAAACCGATCATGAATCTCGACGAGGTCGCGTTCGACGACGTCGAGGAGAACGGCAGATACACCTCGAAGCGGGGCTCGATCGGCAGCCATATCGGCGCCAGGAAGCTTGGCTACAACCTGACGGTCGTGCCGCCGGGCAAGACCCAATGCCCGTTCCATTGCCATCACGGCGAGGAGGAGATGTTCCTGATCCTCGAGGGCGAAGGCGAACTGCGCTTCGGCGACCAGCGCTACCCGATCCGCAAGCACGACGTGATCGCCTGCCCCACGGGCGGGCCGGAGGTCGCGCACCAGATCATCAACACCGGCGCCACCACGATGCGCTACCTCTCGCTCTCAACGATGTCGGAGCTGGACAGCTGCGAGTATCCCGACTCAGGCAAGATCCTGATCGTCAGCGACCAAGGTGCCAAAGGTGTGCGTCGGATGTTTCGCACGGAGAACACCGTCGACTATTACGACCGGGAGACTTCGTGATCTTGCATGCGGGATTGAACCGCAGGGCACGCTGCTGCGACGAATTTGCCTGATGCATGCGGTGGCGTGTCCAACCTGCATCAACCGCTGAAATACGTGGTTCATCGATCGCGCCCCGCTTGAAGCGATTGGGTGCGCTCCCATCTCGCCATCATGGATGACATCGCGGAATTTGTCGGGCGCGTTGTGGGCGCAATCCTGCGCGAACTCTTTGAGGCTATCTTCGGCGCCATTTTCGGCCGCATCAGGCGCTTCGTCGGCTCCATCTACAACGGCATCTACCAGACGGTCTGCTGGAACCTGAGGTCGGATTTCCTCGCGACGCCGGTCACGATCCTGCTGATGTTCGCGCTCGGCGCGGGGTTGTTCTTCGGATTGGTCAAGGCGGTCCAGTGGATGATCGCCTAGTCCGGCTGCGCCGAAACTTCACTCGGACTTGGGAACCCGCTCCGGCACGCCTGCCAGGAGCAGGCCCTTGAACAGCCGGTCCTGGTCTTCCCGTTCGTAGTAGCTCCAGGTGCCCCACGCCCAGGTCGCGGTGACGGGAGGGCGGCCATAGCGGCGGCCGATTGCGTCATAGGCCGCGACGGCGGACATCGCTTCCGCCTTGTGGCCGAGATAGGCCTCGGCTGCGCCGAGCAGCAGGAGCCCCGCCGCGTCGTCCGGGTTGAGCCTGGTTGCCTCCCGCAACGAGACGGACGCCCCTTCGTAGTCTTCCATCCCGAATTGCGCCAATCCGAGAAACGCCAGGAAGACGGGCGGATGATGGGGATCGAGCCGCATCGCGGTGCGGATGTATTGCAGGGCTTCCTTGGGCTTGCCGACAAAGGCGAGGGAGCGCGCCATGTAGGCGTAGCTCCACGAATCGCTGGGATCGAGCGCGATCGCCTCGCTGAACTCCGCAATCGCGTCGCCGGAGAAGCCGTATCCGAACGCCATGAGGCCGGCGACCTGATGGGAGGTCGATGTCGGATGCTTCTTCGCTTCAGCCAGGTTGCGGTCGATGGCGCTCGTCACCTCGGTCGAGAAGAAGTCCGAAACGCCCCTGTTCCACGCCGTCGTTGCCTTCCAGTGATAGTCGAGCGCGAGCGCGGCGTAAGCGCGGCCATAGTTCGGATCCAGCTGGATCGCCTGCTCGAAATGCGGAATGGCCTTGATGTAGTCTTCGGACGTCCCCAGCAGGAAGTGCTCCCACCCTCGCAGGAAAGCGTCATAGGCGGCAGGAACCGTGGTTTCTCGCCGGCCCAGGATCTGCTTGTCCTCATCGGTCAGACGCAGCGACAGAGCGTTGGTAATGCTGCGCGTCACGTCGTCCTGCAGCGAGAACACATCGGACAGCGAGCCGTCATAGCGATCAGCCCATACATGGCCCCCGCTGGAGGCATCGATCAGCTGGGCGTTGATGCGGATCTTGTCGCCGGCGCGCTGCACACTCCCTTCGAGCACATAGCGAACGCCGAGCTCCTTCGCGACCTGGCGCGGGTCGACGCTCCTGCCCTTGTAGGCAAAGGTCGAATTGCGGGAGATCACGAACAGGTCGGAGACCTGCGACAAGTCGGTGATCAGATCGTCGGTGATTCCGTCGGCGAAATAGCTCTGTTCCGGATCGCCGCTCATGTTGGTGAAGGGCAACACCGCGATCGACAACTTCTCCGGCAGCGGCAGAGACGAGTCTGTCGTGGTCGGCTTCCAGACGTCGGGCCAGATGACGAGGGCGGCGACGATCGCGACCGCCGAAAGCGCAAGACCCGCACCCGCACGCAGCAAAAGGCGGGCGCGCGGCCGGTGCTTGCGGCTGCCGGCGTCCTTCGCGCCGGGGAGCACGCGATAGACCCGGACCGCCTGTGCGATGTTCTTGACATGCTTCTCCCCGAGGAATTCGAAACCGGCGGCAACCTTATTCTTGAGATGATCATAGACCGTGCCGGAAATCAGCACCCAGCCGGACTCGGCCAGGGCCTGCAATCTCGCCGCGATGTTGACGCCGTCACCATAGAGGTCGTCCGCCTCAACGATCACGTCGCCGAGATTGATGCCGATGCGCAACCGCATCTTCCGGTCATCGGTAAGATCGGCATTGGCGGTTTCCATGCCGTCCTGCAGGTCGATCGCACACTGGACCGCCTCGACCACGCTCACGAATTCGATCAGGAATCCATCGCCCATGGTCTTGACGATGCGGCCGTCGTGCCGTGCCACCGCCGGGTTGATGAGGTCACGACGACGCGCATTGAGCGCCGTCAAGGTTCCGGCCTCATCGACCTCCATCAAACGGGAATAACCCACCACGTCCGCGGCCAGAATCGTCGACAGCCGTCGGACCATCGTATCCTGCGCCATTCGTTCCCCTGGAGTCCGAGGCCGGATGAGGATTCATAGCACGGGAATCTGCAACGACCCAAGTTTGGCACCAGCGTCGTAGCGCAGCGGGTGTTTATTCCTCGGGCTCTTCCGGATACTGCTCGGCTTCGGGCGGAATGACCGTGCCGGGCAGCTTGCGCGAGGTCCAGATGTGGATGGCCTTCGTCATGTCGACCGGTTCGTCCAGCGAGCCGGCCTTGATGCTGAGATAGTCGCTGTCCATCGCCTCGTGCCACAGCCTTGACCCGCAATCGGGGCAGAAGGCGCAGCGGACGCGCCGGCCGCTGTTGGCGAGGCGGGTCCAGAAATTCGGCGTGCCCTGGGTGACGCGGATCGAACCGGCCGGCATGGTCAGCGACATGCCGAAGGCGGAGGCCGACTGGTGCCGGCATTCGGTGCAGTGGCAGACATAGAGCGAGAGCGCCGCGGCGTCGCATTCGTAGCGCACGGCGCCGCATTGGCAGCGGCCGGTTCTCATGCGCGAAAACTGCAATCCCCTCCCCCGACACGGGGGAGGGTTAGGGAGGGGAAAGCCGGCGCACAGTCGGAAAGAATCTTCGCTCGCTTCCCCCACCTCGATCCTCCCCCATGGTGGGGGAGGAGGTTTCTCATCAATGCGCGCATCAGACCGTCAGCTCCTCCGGCTTCAGGCGGAAGATGCGGCCGAAGCCGGCGACGAACAAGCCTTCGAAATAGCGGAAGCGATAGAAGCGGAAGTCGCCGAAGCCGGCATACATCGCCGCCTCCGGATGAACGGCGAGATAGCGCGCCTTGTCACCGGCCTGGTCGGGCGAGACCAGCACCTCGCCCAGCAGGGTCAGGCGCGGGCCGGTCAGCGGCTCCTTCAGCTCCAGCGTGCCGTCCAGCAACAGCGAAGCGCGCGGGTCGCGCTGCAGGTTCTTGGCGTGGTCGGAGAGATCGGAGAGCAGCAGGATGACCTCGCCGTCGGCGCTGAGCGCGGGCAGCACCAGAGAAACGAACGGATAGGGCTTGCCGTCGCGCTCGGCGAGGCTGCCGAGACTGCCGCGGCCCAGGCCCAGGAGGGCGCGGGCTTCAACCCTGTGATCAGGCTTATTCATGGTCGCAATCCCTTAACCATACCAATTCAAGACCAAACCCCTAAATCGCTGGAATTGCGCCGCAATTCCGCCCATTTCCGGGCCATGCTTGGCAGGGCTGGCCTAATTCTATAAACCTTGCCTTCAAGAGAGGAGTCCCAACACGTGCCGCAGACCATTGCGCTGGTTGACGACGACCGCAACATCCTCACCTCCGTTTCGATGACGTTGGAAGCCGAGGGTTTCGCGGTGCGCACCTACACCGACGGCGCCGAAGCCCTGCGCGGGCTGATGCAATCGCCCGTCGACCTTGCCGTGCTCGACATCAAGATGCCGCGCATGGACGGCATGGAGCTGCTGGAGAAGCTGCGCCGCACCAGCGAGTTGCCGGTCATCTTCCTCACCTCCAAGGACGACGAGGTGGATGAGCTGATGGGCCTGCGCATGGGCGCGGACGACTACATCAAGAAGCCGTTTTCGCAGCGCCTGCTGATCGAGCGCATTCGCACCCTGCTCCGGCGCGAGGCGAGCCGCAGCGCCACAGGCGAGAAGACCGGCGAGGCGGCGATCACGCGCGGCGACCTGACACTGGATCCCAACCGGCACCTGTGCACCTGGAAGAACCAGCCGGTCGAACTGACCGTCACCGAGTTCCTGCTGCTGAAGGCGCTGGCGACGCGCCCCGGCCACGTGAAGAGCCGCGACCAGCTGATGGACTCCGCGTACGGCGAGAACATCTACGTCGATGACCGCACCATCGACAGCCACATCAAGCGGCTGCGCAAGAAGTTCAAGGTGCTCGACAACGACTTCAACCAGATCGAGACGCTCTATGGCGTCGGCTATCGCTATCGCGATGGGTGAGACAGAGCAGCGCTCCCAAGGTTCCCCCCTCTCCCCTCGCGGGAGAGGGATGCGTAGGCTTAGCGAACGACGTGAGCTTAGCCGGAGCTGGGTGAGGGGGCGCGCCGCAGGCGCACAGCGCGACAGCGCTGCAAGGGCAAGCACCGATTCTATCACATTGGCGCTCCTCCGAGCGCGCGCAGCTATCGCTGCGCTACCCCTCATCCAGCTCCGCCTAAGCTCGGCTCACGCCTCGCTAAGGCTGCGCATCCTTCCCCCGCAAGGGGGGAAGGGGAGCCTTGCTGGGGGTAGGGAGTGGCGGCGGCGATGAACGAGATCGCGCGCACCACACCAGACGGCAAGGTCGAAGCCAAGGCGCGGTCCGAGGGATCGCGCCTTTCGTCCGTGGAGAAGGCCGTCCCGCCCATGCTGCTGCCCGAGCCGGAGATGCGGGTCGAGCGTTCCAAGCGCGGCGGCAAGCGCGACCGCATCGACCGCGCCGGCCGGCCGCATCGCCGGCCGCTGTGGCAGTCGCCGCTGACCCGCCGCATCCTGGCGGTCAACATCATCGCGCTGGTGATCCCGGTGGTCGGGCTGCTCTATCTCGACAACTACCGACAGAGCCTGATCGAGTCCGAGCTCGAACTGCTGAAGACCGAAGCCAACATCTTTTCCGGCGCGCTGGCGGCGAGCGGCGTGGTGACCGGGCCGCTGGGCGAGGAGCGCCTGCTGCCGGAGACCACGCGCCAGACCGTGCGGCGCCTGGTCGACGTATCGCAGACGCGCGCGCGGCTGTTCTCGCCCGATGGATCCTTGATCGCCGATTCCTTCCTGCTGTCCGGGCCCGGCGGCGTGGTGGAGATGCAGCCTCTGGCACCGCTGGACGCCGACGACTCGTTTCTGTGGCGCGCCATCGTCGGCGCCTATGACTGGATCTCCGGATTGCTGCCGAACGGCGGGCCGCTGCCGCCGTACAGCGAATCCTCGGTGCAATCGGCGCAGGACTACGGCGAGGTGCAGAAGGCGCTGGCCGGCGAGACCGCGACCGCGGTGCGCGACGCCGGCAACGGGCGCATGGTGCTGAGCGTCGCGGTGCCGGTGCAGCGCTACCGCCAGGTTCTGGGCTCGCTCTTCCTCACCAAGCCGGGCGATTCGATCGAGGCCACCTTGCGCGACACGCGCCTCACCGTGCTCGGCGTGTTCGGCATCGCGCTATCGGTCACTGTGCTGCTGTCGCTCTATCTCGCCAGCACCATTGCCTGGCCGATCCATCGCCTGGCCGACGCCGCCGACCGGGTGCGGCGCGCCAAGGGGCGGCAGGTGAAGATTCCCGACCTCAGCCACCGCAAGGACGAGATCGGCGACCTCTCCGGCTCCTTGCGCGACATGACGCAGGCGGTGTGGAAGCGCATGGACGCGATCGAGCGCTTTGCCGCCGACGTGTCGCACGAGATCAAGAATCCGTTGACCTCGCTGCGCAGCGCGGTCGAGACGGTGGCGCGGATCGACGATCCGGCGCAGCAGCGCCGCCTGATGACCATCATCCTCGACGACGTGCAGCGCCTGAACCGCCTCATCACCGACATCTCCGACGCCTCGCGCATCGATGCCGAAATGTCGCGCGCCGATGCCGAGCCGGTCTCCATGCGCGAGCTGTTGACCGCGATCGCCGACATCTATGGCGCCACCGCCGAGCCGGATGCGCCGAAGATCGAGGTGATCGCGCGCGAGGGCGATTCGCTGATGGTGCTCGGCATGGAAGGGCGCCTGGGCCAGGTGCTGCGCAACCTGCTCACCAACGCCGTCTCCTTCAGTCCGCCGGGCGGCACCATCTCCCTGACCGGCTGGCGCGAGCATGGCCGCGTGCTGGTGACGGTCGAGGACAGCGGGCCGGGCATTCCGCCGGACAAGCTGAAGGCGATCTTCGAGCGCTTCTATTCGGAGCGGCCGGAGGGCGAGAAGTTCGGCCAGCATTCCGGCCTCGGCCTCTCGATCTCGTATCAGATCGTCGAGGCGCACAGCGGCACCCTGACCGCCGACAACATGCAGGGCCCCGACGGCCACGTGCGCGGGGCGTGCTTCACCATCGATCTGCCGGCGTATTAATGGGCGCTCCGCCCGCCCCAGAACTGGCTGAGCCCCTTCCCCCCTTGTGGGGGAAGGTTGGGATGGGGGGTGCCGCCGCACGGCGCCTGCCCATCATCGAAAACATCGAGCGCGCATTTTCCAGGTGCGTAAGGTCCACCGCTCGTGCGGCGGCACCCCCCATCCAGCTACGCCTAAGCTCGCTCCGCTCGCTAAGGCTTCGCATCCTTCCCCCACAAGGGGGGAAGAACATCGATGCGTAAGCTCATCAACGGAACGGCGGTGGCGTGGCGGGGGCAAGGCATCCTGATCCTGGGCCCGAGCGGCGCGGGTAAGTCGGACCTCACGCTGCGGCTGATCGATTCCGGCGCCACCCTGGTCGCCGATGACGTGGTCGAGATGAAGCGCGCGGGCGACACGCTGCTGCTCTCCTTCCCGCCGGAGGGGCCGGGCGACCTCAAGGGCAAGATGGAGGTCAAGGGACTCGGCATCATGAGCGTGCCGGTCGCTCCCCCTGAGGTGCCACTGGCGCTGGTGGTCCGCGCGACCCCGCCGGCGGAGGTCGAGCTGATCCCGGAAAGCCTGGAATCTGAATGGCTTGACCTTCCCGTGACGACCATCGGTATCCACCTTCTGGAGCCCTCGGCTCCGGCCAAAGTCCGACTTGCCCTGGCCAAGCTGACGCGCTCTATAATCCCGCCCTCATGACAACCCTCAACCCAGCGGGCCGGGCCTCCGCCGGCCCCGTATCCAACACAACCTCCGCCACGCAGGAACGCCGTCGCGTGCTGCTCATCTCCGGTCTCGCCGGCGCGGGGCGCACCACCGCCCTGCGCGCGCTCGAGGATCTCGGCTATGAGGCGGTCGACAACCTGCCGCTGGAGCTGCTGCCGCACTTGGTCAGCGGCATCGCCAGCGGCGATGCCGAGGGACCGATCGCGATCGGCATCGACAGCCGCTCGCGCGGCTTCAGCGCGGCGGAATTCCTCGCCCGCATCGAGAGCTTGCGTGCCGACTCGCGTTTCGAGCTGGTGCTGGTGTTCCTGGACTGCAGCGACGACGTGCTGATCCGGCGCTTCACCGAGACGCGGCGGCGCCATCCGCTCGCGCCGGACCGCAACGCCGCCGATGGCATCGCGCGCGAGCGCACCCTGATGTTCCCGATCCGCGCGGTCAGCGACCTGGTGCTCGACACCTCCAACCGTTCGATGGCGGAGCTGAAGCGCCTGATGACGGAGCGGTTCGCGCTCGACCGCCAGCCGGGACTCGCCCTCACGGTGATGTCGTTTTCCTATCGCATCGGCGTGCCGCGCGAGGCCGACCTGGTGTTCGACGTACGGTTCCTCGCCAATCCCCATTATGTCGACGCGCTGCAGCCGCTGGACGGCGAGACGCCGGAGGTGGCGCACTTCATCGAGCGCGATCCGGCGCTGGGCGGGTTCCTCAAGTCGCTCGACGCGCTGATCGAGCCCCTGCTGCCGAGCTATGAGCGCGAGGGCAAAAGCTATCTCACGATTGCCGTCGGTTGCACCGGCGGGAAGCATCGATCGGTCTACATCGCGAAGAAACTGGCGGACGCACTGCGTGCCAGCGGCCGTCCGATCGCGCTGGTTCATCGCGACCTGACGCGCGAGGTGTCGGGCCGGTCGGAACAGTCATAAGAAAGATAAAATAACAGGGATGCGTCAATGATCGGGATGGTATTGGTCACCCACGGCAAGCTCGCCGCCGAGTTCCTGGCGGCGCTCGAGCACGTGGTCGGCAAGCAACAGAAGGTCGCGACCGTCTGCATCGGGGCCGAGGACGACATGGAGCAGCGCCGCAAGGAGATCCTGGAGCGGGTCAAGGAGGTGGAGACCGGCGACGGCGTGGTGCTGCTGACCGACATGTTCGGCGGCACGCCCTCCAACCTCGCGATCTCGGTGCTCGACCGCGCCAATGTCGAGGTGATCGCCGGCATCAACCTGCCTATGCTGATCAAGCTGGCCGGCATGCGCGAGGGCCACACCCTGCAGGCCGCCGTCACCGCGGCGCAGGAAGCAGGGCGCAAATACATCAACGTCGCCTCGCAATTGCTCGCTGCGCGGGGTTAGCTGCTGTTGAGCGAGATGAATACACCACACTGTCATCCCGGGCGGGCCGCGCAAGCGGCACGACCCGGGACCCATGCGATCCGTCGGCGTTGCCGATGCGGCCAATGGGTCCCGGCTCTCGCTGCGCTCGGCCGGGATGACAGACTTGAAACGTGCTCGACAGCGTGGCCCGCATGAGTGTCGACGGCGCTCTCGTCCGGACCGTCGGCATCCGCAATCAGCGCGGGCTGCATGCGCGCGCGGCGGCGAAGTTCGTCAAGGTCGCCGGCGGCTTCAACGCGCAGGTGCGCGTGATCAAGGGCGACATGGACGTTTCCGGTACTTCCATCATGGGGCTGATGATGCTGGCGGCAGGCATTGGCACGGACATCGAGCTGCGCGCGAGCGGCGCGCAGGCGAACGAAGCCATGCAGGCGCTGGTCGAGCTGATCGAGCGCAAATTCGATGAAGAGTGAGGACAAGCAGAAAGCCCGCCGGCCGCGCCGCAAGAAGGATCGCGACGCCGAGCGGGTGTTCGAAGGCCTGGGCGTCGCGCCCGGCATCGGCATCGGCCAGGTGCACGTGGTCGAGGCCGGCGCCATCACCGTCTCCGAATACGAGATCGCCGAAGACAAGGTCGACGAGGAGCTCAAGCGCTTCCACGGCGCGGTGGAGACGTCCGGCAAGCAGCTGCGCAAGCTGTCGAGCAAGGCCGAGGAGCTGCACGGCGCCGCCGCCGAGGAGCTGGGCTTCCTGCTCGAAGCGCACAAGCAGATGCTGACCGGCTCGCGCGTCACCCGCGGGGTCGAGAGCCGGATCCGCGAGCACCGGGTGAACGCCGAGGCCGCGGTGCAGTTCGTGATCAGCAAGGTCGAGCACGATTTCGCCTCGCTCGACGATCCCTATCTCGCAGCGCGCGCCGACGACGTGCGCGAGGTCGGCAACCGCATCCTGCGCAACCTGACCCAGACGGCATACGAGGCCTTCAAGAACCTGCCCGCCGGCTCGATCGTGGTGGCGGAGGAGCTGACCCCGGCCGATACCGCTTTGCTCGACCCCAAGACCATCGAAGGCTTCGCCACGGTGCTGGGCGGCAAGGAAGGCCACACCGCCATCATGGCGCGCTCGCTCGGCATCCCGGCGGTGCTCGGCATCCCGGAGCTGCTGCGCTTTGCCCGCACCGGGCAGGAGATCATCGTCGACGGCGGCGTCGGCCGCGTCATCCTCAACCCGTCGCCCCTCACGGTCGCGGACTATCAGCGCCGGCTGGAAGTGCTGGAGCGCGACGAGAAGCAGCTCGGCCGCCTGCGCAAGCTGCCTTCGGTCACGCGCGACGGCCAGCGCATCGGTCTGCTCGCCAACATCGAGCTGCCGCGCGAGGCGGAGATGGCGATGGATGCCGGCGCGGAGGGCGTCGGGCTGCTGCGCACCGAGTTCATGTTCATGAACCGCGAGGACCTGCCCGACGAGGACGAGCAGTACCAGGCGCTGCGCCAGATCGTCGACACCATGGCGGGCCAGCCGGTCACTGTGCGCACCCTCGACGTCGGTGGCGAGAAGCTGGCGCCGAGCCTGCGCGATCATCTCGGCGATTCGGCCAATCCGGCGCTCGGCCTGCGCGCGATCCGGCTCAGCCTCAAGCGGCGCGAGCTCCTCGACGCGCAGCTGGCCGCGATCCTGCGCGCCGGGGTGCACGGGCCGGTACGCATCCTGCTGCCGATGATCTCCTCGGTCTCGGAAGTGAAGCAGGTGCGCGAGGCCTTGGTGCAGGTGGCGCGGCGCCTGAAGCGGCGCGGCCAGAAGCTGCCCGACCCGTTGCCGCCGCTCGGCGTCATGATCGAAGTGCCGGGCGCCGCGCTCGCCGCCGATGCGCTGACCCAGGTGGCCGACTTCTTCGCCATCGGCTCCAACGACCTCACCATGTACACGCTGGCGATCGACCGCGGCGAGGAACAGGTGGCCCACCTCTACAATCCGCTGCATCCCGCGGTGCTGCGGCTGGTGCAGTTCTCGACGGAAGCGGCGCTCCGCGCGCGCATCCCGGTCAGCGTGTGCGGCGAGATCGCCGGCGACCCGAAGTTCGCGCCGCTGCTGCTCGGCCTCGGCATCCAGGACTTGAGCATGGCCGCCAACTCCCTGCCCCGCGTGAAGCAGCGCATCCGCAACCTCGACTACCTCGCCTCTGCCCGCTTCGCGCGCCAGGTGATGGACCAGTGGGACTCGGGCCGCATCGCCATGCTGCTCGACGATTTCAACGCGCTAGCGACGTGAGCATCTTCTCGTAGCGCAAGTGATCGAGCGGGAACGGGCCGGCCGACGTCTCTGCCGAATAGCTAACCGTACCGGTCAGGCGCCAGCCGCATTTTTCGTAGAACCGCGCGGCGCGGTGGTTGCCGGTCATGCAGACCAGCCAGGCGACCTCGACGCCGCGCGCGGCAAGCCGTGCTTCCGCATCGGCGACCATCGTTGCGGCGAGGCCCGAGCCGCGCGCCGCAGGGGACACGAACAGGTGACACAGCTCGTCATCCTTGAGGACGTAGAAGCCCGCCAGCGCGCCGGGCGGGCCGGCGGCGAACACGTCCGGGAACGCGGCCTGCAGCCGGTCGCGAAAGCCCGCCGGCGTGCGCAGGTCGACCAGCGCCGCCGGGACCAACGGCGCGTGCGTCTCGTGCCAGGCGTCGTGCCACAAGCGGGCAAGACGATCGACCTCGGCAGGGTCGGCGGGTCTAATCTCTATCAATGATGCTCCATCGCGTCAGTCGATGGATGCTGTCATACGGAGCGACCTGGGAGCCCGCAAGGCGCGTTGCCATCGGCTCCCGAATTTTGGCGCAATCACCTACGATGCTGGGTGCGATGCGATTCCTGATTCGGGCAATCCTGGTCCTCGTCTGCCTCCCCTTCATCGCGCTCGCGCTCTACACCGCGGCGGCGTTCGGGGCGTTGTTGCTCGCGCCCGCGGCGAGCGAGCCCGACGACGGCGTCCTCGTCTACGCGTGCGACAATGGCGTGCATACCGACCTGATCGTGCCGGTGATGGCCGGCGGCACCGATTGGCGTGCGCTGTTCGGGCAACGGGCGTTCGTCGCGCCGGTCACGGCCTATGACCATATCGCTCTCGGCTGGGGCAGCCGCGACTTCTACATCAACACGCCGACCTGGGCGGACTTCGACATCGCCACCGCGGCCAAGTCGGTGCTGTGGGACGAGACCGTTCTGCATGTGGAATACCGGCCGCAGCCGGTCACCGAGGGGAATTGCCGGCCGTGGCGGGCGGACCCGGCCTCCTACGAACGGATCACGCGCTATATCCGGGAGACGCTGCGGCTGTCGGGCGAGCATCCGGTGCAGGCGGCGCCGGGCTATGGCGCGCGCGATGCCTTCTTCGTGGCCAACGGCCAATACACCATCTTCGAGACCTGCAACCAATGGAGCGGAGGCGCGCTGCGCCTCGCCGGCGCGCCGGTCGCGCCCTGGACTCCCTATTCCTTCCTGGTCACGTGGAATCTGCCAATGATTTCAAAGTAGGGACATGCGTTTTGCATGCCTTGCGGGACGGGGGCGCGGCTGATAGAAGGCGGCGAACTTTTGGATAGCCCTTAGGAGAGCCGAATGGCGACCGCCGATTACAAAGTCAAGGACATGAGCCTCGCCGAGTGGGGGCGCAAGGAAATCGACATCGCCGAGACCGAGATGCCGGGCCTGATGGCCCTGCGCGCCGAGTTCGGCAAGGCGAAGCCACTGAACGGCGCCCGCATCGCCGGCTGCCTGCACATGACCATCCAGACCGCGGTGCTGATCGAGACCCTGATCCACCTCGGCGCCGAAGTGCGCTGGTCGTCGTGCAACATCTTCTCCACCCAGGACCAGGCGGCGGCGGCGATCGCAGCCGCCGGCATCCCGGTGTTCGCCTGGAAGGGCATGAACGAGGATGAGTTCTGGTGGTGCATCGAGCAGACCGTGAACGGCCCGAACGGCTGGCACCCCAACATGATCCTGGACGACGGCGGCGACCTCACCGTCCTGATGCACGACAAGTATCCGCAATTGATGGAGAAGGTGAAGGGCATCAGCGAGGAGACCACCACCGGCGTCGCCCGCCTCTATGAGATGGCGCGCAATGACAAGCTGGCGGTGCCGGCGATCAACGTGAACAACTCCGTCACCAAGTCGAAGTTCGACAATCTCTATGGCTGCCGCGAAAGCCTGGTGGACGGCATCAAGCGCGCCACCGACGTGATGATGGCGGGCAAGGTCGCCGTGGTCGCCGGCTTCGGCGACGTAGGCAAGGGCTCTGCCGCATCGCTGCGCAGCCAGGGCGCGCGCGTCATGGTGACCGAAGTCGACCCGATCTGCGCCCTGCAGGCGGCGATGGAAGGCTACCAGGTGACGACCATGGAAGACGCCGCCGCGATCGGCGACATCTTCGTCACCGCCACCGGCAACGTCGACGTCATCACCCTCGACCACATGCGGCAGATGAAGCACCGCGCGATCGTGTGCAACATCGGCCACTTCGACAGCGAGATCCAGATCGCGAGCCTGCGTAACTACAAGTGGCACAACGTGAAGCCGCAGGTCGACGAGATCGAGTTCCCGGACGGCAAGCGCCTGATCGTGCTGGCCGAAGGCCGCCTGGTGAATCTCGGTTGCGCCACCGGCCACCCGAGCTTCGTCATGTCCTCGTCGTTCACCAACCAGGTGCTGGCGCAGATCGAGCTGTGGCAGAACCACAAGAAGTATTCCAAGCAGGTCTACGTGCTGCCCAAGCACCTCGACGAGAAGGTGGCGGCGCTGCACCTGGAAAAGATCGGCGTCAAGCTGACCAAGCTGACGCAGAAGCAGTCCGAGTATCTCGGGGTCGCCGCCGCCGGGCCATTCAAGCCGGAGCATTATCGCTACTAGGCGGCGCGCTGAGGCATCCTTCGAGCGGCGCGGTTCTCTGGACCGCGCCGCTTCGCATTTGACTCCAATCATCCGGCTCGCGGGGTGAACCCCTTCCCC
>DATEOK010000121.1:0-5913 GCA_035274225.1 Dongiaceae bacterium | reverse complement strand
CTCGATCTCGCGCCCGATGCGCCGCTGATGTATTCGATGGAGCCGCCGGCCGTCGCCCTGCACCAGTGGCGAGAAGGCACCGGCCTCGTCACGCATCTCAGCTATATCGGCGAGTACGACGGGCCGTATCCGTTCTAGCGGAGCATTTTCCGCCGAAGTGGCTGCCGGTTCGGCGTCGAAAATGCGACCAGCTCAATAGAGACGTGACGGAGCGGAGGCACGAGGCCTCCGCCCGCAACGCGCGTCAGTTGACGGTGCCCGGCGCGCCGGTCGCCTTCGGCGGCTTGGTCGTGGTGGGGGCTATGCTGTCGGGCGGCACATCGCCGATCATTGCCTTCACCGATGGCGGCGGCAGGTCGCGGCTCCATTGGCACAGGGCATCGCCGGTGGTGGTATCGAACGAGCAATCGACCGTCTGGCCGCCGGGCAAGGTGCAGCGGATGCCGCCGCCCGGCGCCTGGGACGTGGAGCCGCCCTGGCTCTGGCAATTGCTGACGAACTTGGCAGGCGTGAGTTTGACGAGGGCGAAGCCGGGCTTGGCCCAGGCGACGGGCGCAAGGCCCAGCCCGACCGCAACCGCCAGCCCGAACGTTCCAA
Source organism: Dongiaceae bacterium (assembly GCA_035274225.1). Classification (GTDB taxonomy): domain Bacteria; phylum Pseudomonadota; class Alphaproteobacteria; order Dongiales; family Dongiaceae; genus Dongia_A. Next base: position 5,316 of record DATEOK010000121.1, on the reverse strand, counting down.
CCCGCGCTGTTGAACGCTGCATAATCTCTACTCCCCAAGTCAGTGAGATTGACGTTGTGGAAAGTAGCACAGCGGTCGCATGAAAAATGTGCGATTCATCACACGAAATGGTCACGTTTCTGTGTGACTTCACACATCCGTGACGATCATTCGGCGCGTGTCACCGTCAGGAACTGAGGCCCGAATTGCTCCAGCTTGCGCGGGCCGACACCGCTGATCTGGCGCATCTGGTCCAGCGAGGCAGGCCGCACCCGCGCCATCTCGATCAAGGTGGCGTCGGGGAACACGACATAGGCGGGCACCCTCTGCTCGCGGGCGAGGCTGAGGCGCAGATCCTTCAGCTTCGCCAGCATGGCGAGGTCCGGCGCCGGCAGGTCGGCGGAAGCGGCTGCGCGCGCGGCGCGGCGCGAAACGCGCGCCGGCTTCTTGCCGGGCTCCCGGAAATAGAACGGCGACTCGCCTTTGAGGATGGCGCGGCCGCGCTCGGTGATCTCGAGCCCGCCGTATTTCGCGATGTTGATCATGATCTGACCGCCGGCCACCGCCTGGCGTACCAGCGACTGCCAATATTGCTTGGGGAACTCCTTGCCGACGCCATAGGTCGGCAGCCGGTCGTGGCCGCGCTGGCGCACCTTGTCGGTATCCGACCCCAGCAGCACGTCGATGACATGGCCGGCGCCGAATGCCTGGCCGGTGCGGTGGATCGCGCTGAGCAGCATCTGCGCCTGGCGCGTCGCCTCCACCAGCGTCGGCGGATTGAGGCAGTTGTCGCAGTTGCCGCATGGGCCGGTCTGTTCGTCGAAATAGCCGAGCAGCGCGATGCGCCGGCACTCCGCGGATTCGCAATAGGAGATGAGCGCATCCAGCCGCCGGTGCTCCCGCCGCTTGTGCTCCTCGTCCGTCGACTCGTCCTCGATGAAGGTGCGGCGCATGCGCAGGTCGTCGTAGCCGTAGAGCAGCATGGTCTCCGCCGCCGCGCCGTCTCTGCCGGCGCGCCCGATCTCCTGGTAGTAGGCCTCCATGCTGGCCGGCAGGTTGAGGTGGCAGACATAGCGGATGTCCGGCTTGTCGATGCCCATCCCGAAGGCGATGGTCGCCGTCATCACCGCCTCGTTCTCGCTCATGAAGCGGTCCTGGTTGCGCTTGCGCACCTCGCCGTCCTGCCCGGCATGATAGGGGATGGCGTTCCATCCCTCTTCCTGCAGGAACGCTGCGACCTCTTCGGTGAACTTGCGCGACAGGCAATAGACGATGCCCGACTGGCCTTTCTTGTCGGCCAGGAACGCCAGCAGTTGCTTCGACCAGTGGGTCTTGTGCGCGACGCCGAGGCGCAGGTTCGGCCGGTCGAAGCCGTGCACGATGGTGCGGCCGGCCCCGGCGAACAGCTTCTGCGCGATGTCGGCGCGCGTCGCCTTGTCGGCGGTCGCGGTGAAGGCGGCGATGCGCGCCTCCGGGAACAGCTCCTTGAGGCGCGACAGCTGCTCGTATTCCGGCCGGAAGCTCGGTCCCCATTTGGAGATGCAATGCGCCTCGTCGATCACGAACAGGTGCGGATCGAGCCGGTGCAGCGCGGAGAGCATGTTGTCCATCATCAGCCGCTCCGGCGCGAGGTAGAGCAGCTTGGCCGTGCCCGCCGTTACCTTGCGCCACTCCGCGATCTGCGCGTCGCGTCCCATGCCGGAATGGATGCACGCCGCCTCGACGCCATCGGCGCGCAGTCCCGCAACCTGGTCGTCCATCAGCGCCATCAAGGGCGACACCACAATGGTCGGCTTGTCGAGCAGGAGGGCGGGGATCTGGTAGCACAGCGACTTGCCCGACCCGGTCGGCATCACCGCCAGCACATTCTCGCCGGAGAGGATGAGATCGATGATCTCTTCCTGTCCGGGACGGAAGCTGGTGTAGCCAAAGACGTCGTGGAGGATCTGGGCGGCGTCTGCCATGGGTTGGTTCGATCGGTCCGGCCGAGAGCAATGCATATCGGCGAATCGTGGCATCTTAGGGGCGACCGCGCGGCTTTTCACCAGGAAAGGGCGCGCATGGTGCGGCGGACTATTCCTGCCGCAGCGTGAAATTCATCGCGCGTCCATCATCGAGCGTTGCCGCCACCTTGATGTTCGCCGGGTCGGTCATGTCATAGGTGAGCGGGCCGGACTTGCCGTTGCTGCAGGTCATCGTGCCGTTGCCCGTGCTGCCTGCCGAGTCGAACGTATACGAGCAGAGCGAATAGCGATGCGCGATGCTGTCTGGATAGGCGACATACTGGCGTTCGGTCCCGGAGCAGGTGAGCGAGACGGCCTGGGACGCGGCTTCGCCGAAGGCTCGGAAATTGCCGCTGCAGGCTGCACCCTCCGACGCAATCGTTGGATAGTCGGGTCCCGCCTTCTCCGGGGAAGCACAGCCGCCGAGAAGCGCGGCGGTCGCCACTGCGATCAGCCATGCAGCGTTGGACGTGCGGGCCATTGGCATCTCCCCGATTTGCAGCGCAGGGCGTTGCCCTCGCCGATGAACTAGTGCGCCATCACCCAGCGCCGCGCCGCGTAACGGCCTCTGGCGGAATCTTCCTCGAAGAGCGCCGCGAGCTGTTCCAGCACCGTGCCGCCCAGCTGCTCGGCGTCGACGATGGTGACGGCGCGGCGATAGTAGCGCGTCACGTCATGGCCGATGCCGATCGCCAGCAGCTCGACCGGCGACTTGGTCTCGATCCAGTCGATCACCTCGCGCAGATGCTGCTCCAGGTAGTTGCCCGGATTGACCGACAGCGTCGAGTCATCGACCGGCGCGCCGTCCGAAATGACCATGAGGATGCGCCGCTGCTCGGTGCGCTGGACCAGGCGGTTGTGCGCCCAGAGGAGTGCCTCGCCGTCGATATTCTCCTTGAGGATGCCCTCGCGCAGCATCAGGCCGAGGTTCTTGCGCGCCCGCCGCCACGGCGCGTCGGCCGACTTGTAGACGATGTGGCGCAGGTCGTTGAGGCGCCCGGGATTAGCCGGCTTGCCGGCGTTGATCCAGGCCTCGCGCGACTGGCCGCCCTTCCACATGCGGGTGGTGAAGCCCAGCACCTCGACCTTGACGCCGCAGCGCTCGAGCGTGCGCGCCAGGATGTCGCCGGTCATGGCGGCGACGGTGATCGGCCGCCCGCGCATCGAGCCGGAATTGTCGATCAGCAGCGTGACGACAGTGTCGCGGAACTCGGTATCGGTCTCGCGCTTGTAGCTGAGCGGCAGGTCCGGGTTCACGATCACCCGCGGCAGGCGCTTGCTGTCGAGCAGCCCTTCTTCGAGGTCGAACACCCACGACCGGTTCTGCTTGGCAAGCAGGCGGCGCTGCAGGCGGTTGGCGAGCTTCGCCACCACCGTCTGCAAGGCGTTGAGCTGCTGGTCGAGCAGCGCGCGCAGGCGCGTCAACTCATCCGGATCGCACAGCTCGTGCGCCTCGACCTGTTCGTCGAACTGCTGCGTGAAGCTCTTGTAGGCCGGCTCGTTGCGGCGCTTCCCGATCGGCTCGTCGTTGCGGCGGCCGGGATTGCCCGGCTGCTCCTCGCCGCCCTGCGCCGGCATTTCCATTTCCTGCTCGCCCGAATCCATCTCCTCCGCTTCCGCCCCGGCTTCCTGCTGGGCGTCCATCTGGGTGGAGGATTCGGATTGCTGCTGCTTGCCGCTCTTCTGTTGCGGCTGCTGCTGCTTGTTGGGGTCCTGCTGGTCCTGGTCGTCCTGGTCGTCGCGCTCGCTCTCCAGCTCCTCGTCGGTCTGCTCCAGCTCCATGTCGGCGAGCAGGCGCCGCACGGCTTTCGCAAAATTGCGCTGGTTGGCGAGCTTGTCCTTGAGGCCTGCGACGTCGTCCAGGACCTTCTGCGCGAAGTCCGTGCGCCAGGCATTGACCATGGCGCGCGCCGATTCCGGCACCGCATCGCCGGTCAGGGTCTCGCGCACCATCAGGCGCATGACCTCGGCGAGGTTGCCTTCCTCGCGCGTGTTGATGCGCGAATAGCCTTTCACGCGGCACTGCTCCTCGAGCGCGGCGCGCAGGTTCTGCTTCACGCCCGCCATCTTGCGCGCGCCGATCGCCTCATAGCGCGCCTGCTCGACCGCGTTGAACACGTCGCGGGCGAGCGGCGACTTCGGGCATTCCTTGGTGTGGACCCGGGCGTTGTGGTGCCGGAGCTTCAGCGCGATCGCGTCCGCTTCGCCACGGGTCTGCGCCACCTCGTTGGTGGGCAGGCTCTTGGACGGCAGCGGCAGGCGCGCCTCCGAGCCCAGCAATGCGGCCGGGCCCGGGGCGAAGGTCGCCTGCAGGTCGTTGCGCTCCGAGATCGCGCGCATCGCCGCGCCGGTGGCGCGCCGGAACTCCTCGACCGCGTTGGCTGGCTTGCTGGTCATCGCCGCTTACACACTCCCGTCATGGCAAAGCTTGGCTTTGCCATCCACGAGTTTCAATGGGCAGGACCGTGTCGTGGCAGGCAAACTCGTGGATCCCAAGGCCAAGCCTTGGGATGACGGTGGAGTGGTATGTCTGGCCGTGTTCACCGGATTGCTCAGGCGAGCTGCACCTTTCCCGCGCTGTCCTTCAGGTCGACGCCGAAGCAGCGCTGGAAATACTCGGCCACGACAGGCCGCTCCAGCTCGTCGCACTTGTTGAGGAACGAGACGCGGAATGCGAAGCCGACATCGCCGAAGATGCGCGCGTTCTCGGCCCAGGTGATGACGGTGCGCGGGCTCATGACGGTGGAGATGTCGCCATTGATGAAGCCGGCGCGCGTCAACTCGGCGCAGGAAACCATCGCCTTGATGGTCTTGCGGCCCGCCTCGTTGTCGTAGCTCGGCGACTTCGACAGCACGATGCCGACCTCGTCCTCGTGCGGCAGGTAGTTCAGCGTCGCCACGATGTTCCAGCGGTCCATCTGACCCTGGTTGATCTGCTGCGTGCCGTGATAGAGGCCGGTGGTGTCGCCGAGGCCGACCGTGTTCGAGGTGGAGAACAGGCGGAACGCCGGATGCGGGCGGATGACGCGGTTCTGGTCGAGCAGCGTCAGCTTGCCCTCGACCTCCAGCACGCGCTGGATCACGAACATCACGTCCGGCCGGCCGGCGTCGTATTCGTCGAACACCAGGGCGGTCGGGTGCTGCAGCGCCCAGGGCAGCAGGCCTTCGCGGTACTCGGTCACCTGCTTGCCGTCGCGCAGGACGATGGCGTCCTTGCCGATCAGGTCGATGCGGCTGATGTGGCTGTCGAGGTTCACGCGCACGCAGGGCCAGTTCAGCCGCGCCGCCACCTGCTCGATATGCGTGGACTTGCCGGTGCCGTGATAGCCCTGGA
>DATEOK010000120.1:0-2626 GCA_035274225.1 Dongiaceae bacterium | reverse complement strand
CGCTCCGGCAACGCCGGCGCCGGCTCGCTGGTCGCCGGAGCGTCCGTCAGCGATCGTCCGCAGCCGCCGCAGAACCGGTCCGCCGCATCATTCTTGAAACCGCAGCCGGCGCAGACGCGCGCCAAGGCCGCGCCGCACGCGGCACAGAATTTTCGCTCCGCCCGGTTCTCGCTCTGGCACTGCGGACAGCGCACGCATCTGGCTCCGACGCTGGTTTCCCCGGCGAAAGGCTACGCGGTCAAGGCAGGCCGGACAACCGGTGCAAAAGAAAAGCCCCGCGCTTGCGCGCGGGGCTTGGTCCGAAAACGGATTCTATTCGGATCAGGCGATCGCGGAATCGACCCAGTCCGCCAGCTGGCGCTTCGGCATGTTGCCGATCTTGGTCGCCGCGACCTGTCCGTCCTTGAAGATCATCAAGGTCGGAATGCCGCGCACGCCATAGCGCTTGGGCGTCTGCTGGTTATGGTCGATGTTGATCTTGGCGACGGTCAGCTTGCCGCCCAGGTCGCGCGCGATCTCGTCGAGCGCGGGCGCGATCATCTTGCACGGGCCGCACCATTCCGCCCAGAAGTCGACCAGCACGGGGCCGGCGGCCTTCAGGACATCGGCCTCGAACGAGGCGTCGCTGACATGGATTGTGTGGGAGTGGGTGGTGGTAGCCGTAGCTGCTGCTGTCATCCCGGTGTTCCTTGTTTGGGTCGCTGGTCCGGAGGGGAACCGGGCGATCCCGTTTGGCTGCCGCATTCCGCCGTGGCGTCGGGACAAGGCGGAACGAAGGGGCGAACCCTCGCCCTTGAATCTAGAGCCCCCTATGCGGCCGTCAAGGCAGGGGTTTCAGCCATGCGCGTTCAACATATCCTCTGGGATTTCCATCAGCCGCGGACCCTCCGTCCACAGCAGGAAACAACGAATTCTCCTGTCACCATAAAGGCTTGCCAGGGCCGAGCGATAGGCCGACAGTTGCCGCACGTACTGCTGTGAAACATGCAAGACCTGCATGGGCGCAGGGCGATTGCTCTTGAAATCGACCACCCAGACCTCGCCCTCCAGCACCACCAGCCGGTCGATCTGGCCGCTCACCACCTCGGTCCGGCCATCCGGTCCGCGGCGGGTGGCGACCACCGGCACCTCGGCGCGACTGTCCGGCCCGAAGATCGCGGCGAAGTCGGGCACGTCGAGCATGGCGGTCACGTCGCGTGCCAGCGGTTCGCGCTCCGCCACCGGCACCGCGCTCGAGCGGCGTGCGACGAATGCTTCCGCCGCGCCGGACCGCGCCTCGCGCGGCAGCTGTGGCAGCATCTCCAGCAGATGATGGATCACGCGCCCGCGCTGATAGCGCCAGCCCTGGTCCTCGCCGAGCGGCGACAAGGTGGCGGGGTCCGGCTCGCTCGGCCGCGACGGCGTCAGCGGCCGCGGCGGGTCCGGCAGATCTGGAATCGGCGCATCGAGCCAGGCGGGCAGGGCGATCTCGGTCGGCGTCGTGGCGAGCGTCTCCGCGGCTGCGATCGCGGCGCCGGCGCTGACGCGCAGTGTCTCGCCTTCCCAGCCTTCCTCCGGTCCATTCAGCGACGCCGGCCGCGGCTCGCTCTTCGCCCGCGCCTTGCCGGCGGCCTCGCGCACATGGTCGTGCCAGCTCGGTTCGTTGATCGGCTGCAGCCCGCGCCAGCCGCAGAGATAGAGCCGCTCCTCCGCCCGGGTCAGCGCGACATAGAGCAGGCGGTTCTCCTCCTCCAGCTGGCGCCGCTGCGCGTCGGTTCGCGCACGCGCCGCGACCGGATCGTCGCTCGCCTTGTTCGGCGACCAGAGCGGCAGCTGCGCATCGCCGACGTCGATCCAGAACAGGCCGCTCAGGGGCTGCGGCCGGCGCCGCTGGTCGGCCAGGAAAACGACCGGCGCCTCCAGGCCCTTGGCGCCGTGCACCGTCATGATGCGCACGCGGCCCGCGCCTTCGTCGAGGTCGCGCTTCACCTGCAGCTCGCCCTGCTCCATCCAGGCCAGCATGTCCTGTAGGTTCGGCGCGTGGCGCGCTTCGTAGGCGAGGGCGAGGTTGAGGAACTCGTCGATCGCCTCGCCGCATTCGTCGCCCAGCCGCGCATAGAGCCGCCGCCGCCCGCCGGAGGCTTCCAGCAATTCGGACAGCTGCTCATACGGCGTCGCGAAGCCGGCGCGGTCCAGGAACGGGTCGAGCAGATCGCGCGCCCGCTGTGCCGCCGGCATCGTGTCGGCGAGCTCTTGCACGCGCTGCCACACGCTCTTGCCGCCGCGGTCGACGCAGAGCGCGAACAGCTCGTCTTCGGTCACGCCGACCAGCGGCGACTTGAGCAGCGCCGCGAGATTGAGGTCGTCGTCCGGCAACAGCAGGAACCGGCAGAAGGCGATCAGGTCCATGACCGCGATCTGATCCAGCAAGGTCATGCGGTCGACGCCGACCACCGGAATGGCGCGGCGCTTCAACGCGCGCACCATCAAATCCATGAACTTGGTGCGGTTGCGCACCAGGATCATGACGTCGCCCGCCGTCACGCGCCGTATTCCGATCCTCGACTGCGTGCTGGCGCTCTTCAGCAGGTGCGCGATCTCTCCTGCGATGCTCTCTGCCAGCCGCGCTTCGGGGGCGGCGGCCAGC
>DATEOK010000119.1:0-34126 GCA_035274225.1 Dongiaceae bacterium | reverse complement strand
CAAGGTTCTGCCCGAGCTGGCGACCGAGTGGGGTGTGTCGGACGACGGCCTGACCTGGACCTTCAAGCTGCGCGATGGGGTGAAGTTCCATAGCGGCAAGGATTTCTCTTCCGCCGATGTCGTCTATAGCTTCAAGCGCCTGCTGGACGAGAAGACGGGCTCCGGCGCGCGCGCCGTGCTCGAGTTCCTCGATCCGGATGGCATCAAGGCGCCGGACGCGCGCACGGTGACGTTCACCACCAAGAAGCCAGTGGTGGAGCTGCCGATCCTCATCAGCAACAAGTTCACCAACATCGTGCCCGATGGCGCCAAGCAGGAGGACCTGCGGCTCCATGGCGACGGCACTGGCCCCTTCATGCAGGAGGAGTTCACGCCGAATGCGCCGGTGCGCATCCTGCGCAAGAACCCGAACTACTGGGACGCCGGCAAGCCGAAGGCCGAGTGCCTGAAGATCACCGTCGCGCAGGAAGCGGTCGCCGGCGTGTCGGCGATCAAGTCCGGCGAAGTGGACCTAATGCTGAACGTCGATCCCTCGGTCATTCCGGCTCTGAAGGACGACCCGTCGGTCGCGCTGCTGGAGACCGGGGCGTCCAATTCCATGACCATCTCGTTCTGGGTCGATGCAAAGCCGTTCGATGATCCCAAGGTTCGTGAGGCGCTGAAGGCGGTGGTCGATCGGCAGGCGATGATCGACACCGTGCTGCTCGGCTTCGGCGAGCCCGGTGCGGACAATCCGGTGCCGATCGGCAATTCTGCCTCCTATGTCAAGGAAGCGCCGAAGCAGGATTACGAGTTGGCCAAGAAGCTGCTGGCCGATGCCGGTCACAAGGACGGGCTGAAGTTCGACCTCTACACCGCGGAAGGCGTCCCGGGCATGGTCCGTATGGCGCAGGTCTATGCGGAGATGGCGAAGCCTGCCGGCATCGACATCAATGTGATTGTGACACCGGCCGAGAGCTTCTGGGACGATGTCTGGCTGAAGCAGTCAGCCGTGACATCCGCCTGGTCGATGCGTCCGCCCGGAGAAGGCCTGGCGGTCGCCTATACGCAGAGCGCCAAGTGGAAGGAAACTCACTGGGAGCGGCCGGACTATGACGCGCTGCTGCTGAAGGCGAACACCACCGTCGATGCGGTGGAACGGCAGAAGCTGTTCCAGCAGACCGGAGAATTGCTGGCGAAGGAGGGCGGGCTGGTGCTTCCGATGTTCGTCCATCAGGTGCTGGCGTTGCGCAAGGGCTGCGAGGGCTATACGCCGCGAGCACAGAACTTCAATTTGAACTTTGAAGATCTAGCCTGCAGCAAGTAGGCTTCCCCGGAAGTGGGCGCCGGTAGTCCGCCGGCGCCCGCTCCATTTCCGAGGTTGCTCACCGCGTCGCTGCGCAAGCTGGGGACTGCATTTGCCGATTCTAAGGCTCGTGGCCAGCCGCATCCTGTTGTCCGTTCTGACGCTCCTGATCGTGTCGCTGATCGTATTTGCCGTGCTCGAAGTGCTGCCGGGCGACGTTGCCTCTCGCATTCTCGGCCGTGATGCAACGCCCGAGGCGCTCGATCTGCTGCGTGCCAAGCTGGGACTCAATGATCCGGCCCCGGTACGCTATCTCCACTGGCTCGGTGGATTGCTGTCCGGCGATTTCGGCCAATCCCTCGTCTCCAGCCGGCCGGTGACGGAAATCCTTGCGCCGCGCATCTACAACACCGTGCTGCTTTCACTCTATGCGTTCCTGCTGTACTTGCCATTGACCGTGCTGCCCGCGCTGATCCAGGCCATCCGGCGGGACCGGCCGGTGGATCACGGGCTTTCCATCATCACGCTGGTGCTGCTGTCGATGCCGGACTTCCTGCTGGCGACGATCCTGCTGTTCACCTTTGTGGTGCTGGTGCCGATCCTGCCAGCAATCTCCTTGGTCGATCATTCCTCGAGCGCGCTGGACTACCTGCGCGCCATGACACTGCCGGCCCTGACCCTAGCCATCGTCATGGCCGTCTATGCCGTACGCATGCTGCGCGACAACCTGATCGAGGTGTTGGATTCCGATTACGTCCGGATGGCGGAGTTGAAGGGCCTCAGCGCGAAGCGCGTCCTATTGCGTCACGCCCTGCCGAACGCTCTTGTGCCCACGCTTAACGTGACGGCTCTGAACCTCGCCTACCTGGTGGGGGGCGTGGTGGTGGTGGAAAAGGTGTTCTCCTATCCGGGCTTTGGCAGCCTGTTGGTGGATTCCCTGCAGTTGCGCGATCTTCCGGTCATCGAGACGACGGTTATGATCGCTGCGCTGGTTTATGTCGGCGCCAACCTGATCGCCGACATCGCGGCCGTGCTGCTCAATCCTCGCCTGAGGGCGGCCTGAGATGGCCATCGAGCAGGCATCGGCGCCGCAACCGGCTGCCGCTCGCTATCGGCTTCTGTGGAGCCAGACTCCGCAGAGCTTCCGCATCGGGCTGATCATTCTGCTGGTGCATCTGGTTGTCGCGATTACCGGCCCGCTCTGGGCGCCCTACGGCTTTTCACAAATGGGCACCGGGATTCCCTTGTCGGGAATGAGTTGGGCCCATCCGTTCGGCATCGACCAGCTCGGCCGCGACGTATTCAGCCGCGTGGTGCATGGATCGCATATCGTCATCCTGCTATCGCTGTCTGGGACGGCGATCGGCCTCTTGGTCGGCGCGATCATGGGGCTGTTGTCCGGCTATCTCGGCGGCTGGTTTGACAATCTGCTGCAGCGTCTGCTGGAGGCGCTGATCAGCATTCCGTTCCTGGTGCTGGCGTTGATCGCCATTGCCTCGGCCGGTCCGGAAATGTCGGGCAATCCGATCCTGGTGGTGCTGGTGGTGGCGCTGGTCTATGCACCCCGCATCGCTCGCATCGCGCGTGCCGCCGCCATGGACATCGCCACGCGGGACTTCGTCACGGTGGCGCAGCTGCGCGGCGAGAGCGCCTGGTCGGTCATGCGCCGCGAGCTGCTGCCCAATGCGACCGGCGTCCTCCTGGTGGAATTTGCGTTGCGGGCCGGCTATGCGCCCGTGCTGGTCGGATCCCTCGGCTTCCTCGGCTTCGGACTGCGGCCGCCAACCCCCGAGTGGGGGTTGATGATCAGCGAGAATCGCGCTCTCATCATCATCACGCCCATCACCGTGCTAGGCCCGGGCTTGGCGTTGGCTTCGCTGGTCGTCGGCTTGAACCTGTTCACCGAGGGCTTGGCGCGTATCCTTGGCCGCACCGTGCGCCTGGGCAACCAATGACCAGCACGCAAGATCTCCTTGAGGTTCGGAACCTGAGCGTCGCTTACCGGCAGGGCGGTGGCTGGTCGCGTGCCGTGGACGATGTCAGCTTCTCGCTGCGCCCAGGCGAGGTATTCGGACTGGTCGGGGAATCCGGCTGTGGAAAGTCCACCATATCGCTGCAATTACTCGGGTTCCGCCATGTGTCGATGCGGGTGGAGCAGGGTGACGTTCGCTTCAAGGGTAAAGCTCTCACCTCCATGTCGCGCTCGGAGCTGGACAAGCTGCGCGGCGACCGGATCGCCTTCGTTCCGCAGAACCCGACGACAGCGCTCAATCCGGGAATTCGCATCGGTCGGCAGTTGACCGAGACCATGCTGGCGCACGGTCGCGCGAAGAGGGCGGAGGATGCGGGCGCCATTGCGGGGATTCTCAAGCTCGTCGGCTTGCCGGCCGATCCGGGCTTCCAGCGTCGCTACCCGCATCAATTGTCGGGTGGGCAGCAGCAGCGGGTCTGCATCGCGATGGCGCTGGCGTGCGATCCGGATCTGCTGGTGCTGGACGAGCCGACGACCGGACTCGACGTGACGACGCAGGAGCAAATCATCTCGCTTCTGGGTGAGCTGCGCGTCCGCATCGGCGTCGCGATGCTGTATGTGACGCACGATCTGGCCCTGCTGTCGCAGATCGCTGACCGCATCGGCGTCATGTATGCCGGCCGCATGGTCGAGATCGCGCCGACCGACGAGATCTTCCTGCGGCCGCGGCATCCCTATACCCAAGGCCTGATAGCCTCGATCCCGATCATCGAGGACCTCTCCGTGTCGCGCGCCCGGCCGCTGCGCGGCCTGCTGCGGCGGCGGGAACTGCCGCCCGGCTGTCCGTTCGCGCCGCGCTGTGATCACGCGCTGGAAAAATGCATCGCCGAGCGGCAGGAACTGGAAGCCATCGACGATGCGCGCGCCGTGGCATGCTGGCGATGGCGGGAGATTGCGCCGATCCCCGCTGAGCCAGCCCCTCCGGCCGGCGCCGGCGCTCTGGCAACACGCGCGCCGGTCCTGTCGGTCGACCATGTCAGCGTGATCTATGGCCCCAAATCGCGTGGCTTCCGCGCGGTCAGCGACGCCTCGTTCGAGATCAAGGAGGGCGAGGTGTTCGCCCTGGTCGGCGAATCCGGCAGCGGGAAATCGACGCTGGCGCGGGCGGTCAGCGGCCTTACGGCGCCGGCAACCGGTACTATCAAGCTGCGCGGCGAGACGCTGGCCAGAGGGGTCCGGGACCGTAGCGACCAGCAACGGCGCCTGATCCAGTATATCTTCCAGAATCCGGATGCATCGCTCAATCCGCGCGCACGGATCGGCGAGGCGATCGCGCGTCCGCTGGTGCACTTCTTCAAGATGGAGGGTGCTGCCGCGCGGGCGAAGATCGCCGATGCGCTGGACGACGTGCGCCTCGACGGATCCTACCAGGAGCGGTTCCCCGACCAGCTTTCCGGCGGCGAGCGCCAGCGTGTAGCGATTGCCCGTGCCCTGGCGGCGAAACCGGCGCTGCTGCTGTGCGACGAGATCCTGTCGGCGCTGGATGTCTCGGTTCAGGCCAACATCCTGACCCTTCTGCGCCAGCTGAAGTCGGAGCACGGCATCGCAATGCTGTTCATCTCCCATGACCTCGCGGTCGTGCGGATGCTGGCCGATCATGTCTGCGTGCTCTATGGTGGCGAGGTAATGGAAACTGGTCCACGCGACCGGGTGTTCGCGCCGCCGTTTCATCCCTATACGCACAGCCTGCTGCATGCGGTCCCGGTGCCCTTGCAGCGACCGGACAAGCCATCGAAGGCGCAGAAATCAACCGAACCCAGACGCGGCGAAGCCGGCTGTGTCTATGCCGGGCGATGCCCTTGGCAGATCGGGAGCATCTGTGAGACCGAGCGGCCGCCGTGGCGCGAAGGCGAGGGCGGCCTTGGCCTGCGCTGCCATCTCACTCTGGATCAGTTGAATGCGCGCGCCGCTTGGCCGCCGACGTCACTAGAAGGGGTTGCCGTATGAAGATCACCAAGATCGAGTGCTTCGTTCTCCTCGTGCCGGATTATCGCGCCGACGCATGTTCGTCCGCGCAGGACGACCTGGTGGTGAAGATCCACACCGATGAAGGGCTGGTCGGCATCGGCGAGACCGACACCAATCCCTGGGTCGCTCGCGCCATGATCGAGGCGCCCGGCACGCACATCATGGGCCTCGGCCTGACCGAGATGCTGATGGGCAAGGATCCGACTGACGTTGAGGGTCTGTGGGAGAAAATGTACACCGGCTCTGCGATGACCGGTCGGCGTGGACTCGGCATCTGCGCCATGGGCGCGCTGGACATGGCGCTGTGGGATCTGCGTGGCAAGGCGGAAGGCAAGCCGTGCTGGCAGCTGCTGGGTGGCGCGGTCAACAATGCGATCACGCCCTATGCCTCGCTGCTGCCGGAAGGGGACGACCTGGACACCTATACACGCATCCTGGTCGAGCGCGCCGTCAAGGCGAAGGAACTAGGCTTCCGCGCCGCGAAGCTGGAGATCTGCATCAAAGGCCCATACTCGCACAATTCTCTGCAGATCGCCGACGACCGGGAATGCGCCAAGATCGTCGCTGCATGCCGCAAGGCGGTGGGACCGGAGATGACACTGATGGTCGATGTCGCCTACGCCTGGGCCGATTGGAAGGAAGCGCTGCGTGCCATCGACATGTTCGCCGACCAGGACATCTACTTCATCGAGACGCCGCTACCCTCCGACGATATCGAAGGCTATGCCAAGCTGGTGAAGGCGTCGCCAGTCCGGGTCGCGGCCGGCGAGTGGCTCAATTCGCGCTTCGAGTTCCGGGAGCTGATGGACCGCGACGCCCTGGACGTGGTGCAGCCGGACGTCGGGCGCGTCGGCGGCCTGACCGAGGCGCGGCGCGTCACCATGGCGGCGCGGGACAAGGGGCTCGCGGTGGTGCCGCATTGCTGGAAGTCGGCGATCGGCATCGCGGCCTCGGCACATCTGGCGGCGGTGTCGCCGACCTGCACCTATATCGAGTTCCTGCCGCGCGAGCTGGCGGATTCGCGCCTGCGCAAGGATCTATGCAGCGTCGAGCTGCCGGTGGTGGACGGCCGCATCCCGTTGCCGACGGCGCCGGGCCTCGGCGTCACCATCGATGAAGAGGCATTGGCCAGTTATCGCGTGAAATAGGACGAATCCATGAAGATCGAATCCGTTGATTTCTTCTACCTCTCCATGCCGGTGGTCACCGACGCTGGCGACGGCAGCCAGGATGCGCTGGTCGTGCGGGTATGGGCCGGCGGCATCGAGGCCTGGGGCGAATGCGAAGCCTCGCCGCTGACGTCCATCGCTTCGTATGTCTGCCCGATGTCGCACGGCGCCTGCCGCCCGATCAGCGCCTCCGTGCTGGGCGAAGACGTCTCCTCGCCCGCCGACATCGCCCGCATCGCCGCCACCATCCAATGGAACAGCATGGATCTGCTGCAGGCGGCGCACACCTGGTCGGGGGTCGAGATCGCGCTCTGGGACCTGCTCGGCAAGAAGCGCGGCGAGCCGGTCTACAAACTGCTTGGCTATGACCGCGCCTACCCAAAGACACCTTATGCTTCGCAGCTGTTCGGCGACACGGCGCAGCAGACGCTCGAATTCTGCCGCGCCGCGCGCGACGCCGGATTCCGTGCGGTCAAATGCGGCTGGGGACCGTTCGGTCGCGGCAGCTTGCAGGATGACGCGGACCAGCTCGCCGCGGCACGAGAGGGCATCGGTCCGGACGGCATCCTACTGATCGATGCCGGGCAGATCTGGAACCAGGATGTCGCCGCGGCGGAAGCGCGGTTGCCGTTGCTGGAGGGCGTCAAGGCAACCTGGCTGGAGGAACCATTCAACGGCAGCGCATACGAGGCCTATGGCGCGCTGGCAAAGCGGCCGAGTTCCGTGAAGCTGGCTGGCGGCGAGGCGGCGCACAACATCTTCATGGCGAAGCACACGATCGATATCGGCAAGGTCGGCTTCATCCAGATCGATTGCGGCCGCATCGGCGGCATCGGCCCGGCGAAACAGGTGGCGGACTACGCGGTGGGCAAAGGGGTCACCTATGTCAACCACACCTTCACTTCGCACCTCGCGCTGTGCGCGTCGATCCAGCCCTACGCGGGATTGGCGGAGCACCGGATCTGCGAATACCCGGTGAAACCGCAGCCGATGGCGTGGGAGATGTGCAAGACCCACATCGCGCCTGACAAGAACGGCGAGATCCGCGTGCCGGAAAAGCCGGGCCTCGGCATCGAGCCCGACCTTGCCGGGATGAAGAAATATCTGGTCGATGCGGAGATCAAGGTCGGGGGAAAAATCCTGTACCGAACGCCCGCCTTGGTTTGACCAAGGCGGCTGATCGGGCGCTCCCTTGACGGGTCTTCGAGCGACAGCCTAGAGTCATCCGGCATGTTAGAACATATTCCAGAATGCTGGAAATGTTCGCATGATACAGCGGAGGCCACGGCGTGGGGACGTGTCGATGGACTTGCTCGCGGGCCAGGTTTGCATTGTCAGCGGTGCCGGGCAGGGACTTGGGCGCTCCGTCGCGCTTGAGATGGCGTCCGAGGGCGGCAGCGTCATGCTGCTCGAGCGGAATCCAAACACTTTGCGCGCCGTGGGCGCCGAGATCACGGCTGCGGGCGGCGTAGCCCGGCAGTTCGAGCTCGACGTCACGCACTACGATTCCTATCGCTCCGCGGTCGGCGATATCGTCAAGGAATTCGGCAGGATCGACGTCCTGGTGAACAACGCCGCGATCAATCCGCCGGCCGCGACGATCCTGCAGGACACGCTCGAGGACTGGCGCCGCACGATCGCGATCAATCTCGAATCGGTCTACATGGGCTCCAAGCTGGTCGCGCCGCACATGGTCGAACGCAAGTCGGGCCGGATCATCCACATCGCGTCGATCCAGGGATTTGCATCCAGCGGCGAAGTCGGTGCCTACAATGCGGCCAAGGGCGGCATGATCGCCTTCACCAAGTCGATGGCGGTCGAGCTGGGCCCCTACAACATCCTGGTCAACGCGGTGGCTCCTGGATTCATGTCGACGCCGATGTCGATCATCAACGGCGTGAACGAGACCGAGACGCCCGAGTTCATCGAATGGTACGTCAAGAAAGGGAAGATCCCGCTGCGCCGGACCGGATATCCGGAGGACGTGTCGGGAACCGTGATCTTTCTCGCATCGAAATACTGCCGCTACATGACGGGCCAGTTGCTGGTGGTCGATGGTGGCCTGATGAGCACGTTCTGAAACACCAAGAACGATAACAGGGAGGCTAGGGAAGCGCGATGAAACGGAATTGGAGAGAGGGTTTCTCACGGCGGGAGCTGTTGAAGACTTCGGCTGGTGTTGGCGCCGGCGTAGCGCTGGGCGGCTTGCTGCCCGGTTCGGCACGGGCCGCCACGGAGCTGAGTATGTGGTGGTGGGGCGAGCAGGAGCTGCCCGGACTGCAGGGCTTCGTGGACGAAGCGGTGAAAAGCTACAGCGCCGCCACTATCAAACCGATGCTGCAGGATACGGCGGTGGTGATCTCGCAGTTCCAAACTGCGGCGGCAGCCGGCGAGTCCCCGGACATCCAGTTCCTGTGGAACGGCATCTACCACATGGAGAGCGTGTGGCTCGGATACCTGCAGCCACTGAACGGCCTAGTCAAGGACGACGTCATCAAGGCCTCGAGCCCGACGCTGCTCAGCAATTTCGGCGGCAAGACCTATCGGCTCGGCTGGTATGCCCTGCCGATGATCTGGATCTACAACAAGGACCTTTACGACAAGGCCGGGCTCGATGCGGACAAGGCGCCCGCTACCTGGGATGAGTTCCTCGCAGCCTGCGAAAAGCTGAAATCAGCCGGCATCGCCCCGCTTGGCGGCGGCATCCAGGACGGCTACTGGGGCGAATGGTATTTCGGCCATGCGATCGCCCAGAACGTCGACAGCGCGGGCGAGGTGATCGGCCTGTTCACCGGCGAGCGCGATTTCCGCGAGCCCAAATACCATGAGCACTGGGTGAAGCTGGAAGAACTGAAAAAGGCGGGCTTCCTTAATGCAGACATGTCCTCAACCGAGCTCTATCCCGGTATCGACTTGATTCCTGCGGGCAAGATTGCGGCGGGTCAGTCGGTTGGCGCGCGCGTTCCGAAGGACAGCGAGATGACCAAGGGCAGGATCGGCACGATGGTCATGCCCGTTTATGGCAAGGGCAAGCTGGCCGGCAAACCGATCTTCGACTCCCAGGGCCTCGGCATTCCCACCAAGGCCAAGAATCCGAAGGACGCCGCAGCGTTCCTGGAATACCTGCAATCGCCCGAGCAGTTGAAGGCGCTGCATGACAAGACCGGCTGGATCCCCGCCAACACCAATTTCGATCTGTCGGTGATCACGGATCCGGTGGTCGTCGACATGTGGAAGCGCTGGGGGCAGTCGGAGAACATCCCGTACCTCGCCAATCTGGTACCGGGACAATTCTACGAACAGGCGCTGTTGCCGAGCGCGCAGCAGGTGGTCGAAGGCAAGATCACCGGTGAGCAGGCCGGCGACCTTGCCTACAACGTCGCCAAAGAATGGCGCGACTTCAATCCGGACATCGTCGAGAATTACCAGAAGTGGGCTGCCGACCTCGGCGGTTGATATCGAGCGATTGGGGGAGTCCAGGCGCCGCAGCCCGTTTGGACTCCCCTGCCATTTGGGGATTGTGCTGATGGCGATCGAACGCGAGCAGGGAATCGGCTGTGAACCATAGCTCTCGGTTGGTGCCCTATCTCTATGTTGCCCCGCTCGTCGCCTTGCTGGTGTTCGTATTCGGTTATCCCCTGGTCCGCATTTTCGAGTTCAGCTTCAAGATGGTGCGGGGCATAGACGGCCCGTGGATTGGGCTGCGCAACTACGAGCTCGTCCTCAACCAGCCGCTGTTCTGGGAGTCCGTCCGCCACAACATGCTGCTGCTGGTGGCGGTGCCGTTCATGGTCGGGTGGTCGCTGCTGATCGCGGTGGTGCTCTATGAGCGGCTGAAGGGCTGGAAGCTCTACCGCGTCATCCTGTTCATGCCCTACATACTCGCGATCCCGATCATCGCGGTCATCATGAAGAAGATATTCCAGTTCAACGGCCCGGTGAACGAGGTGCTGCGCTGGCTCAGCCTCGATTTTCTTGCGCTGGATTGGATCGGTTCGTCGGATGTCGCCCTGTGGACTGTCATGATGCTGATCATCTGGCGCGAATCCGCCTTGGGAATCATCCTATTTCTTGCCCGCATGTTGAGCCTGGATGAATCGCTGATGGAGGCGGCAAGGCTGGATGGCGCGAACTGGTGGCAGCGGGTCTGGCATGTGATCGTGCCGCAGATGCGGGTCGTCATGGAGTTCTACATCGTGACCAGCGTGATCACCATTTTGTCCGCCGTCTTCGCATATGTCTTCATGATTGGCGGCGGGCGCGGTGGACCAGGGACCTCGACTATGGTGGTCGAGCTCTACATCTTCAACGCGCTGATCAGGACCAGCCTGCCCGGGATCGCCTCGGCGGTCTCCGTCATGCTATTCGTAGTGTCGCTGTTGTTGATCGTGCCGCTGTTTGCCGCGCGTCGGCGCGCCAACGAACAAGAAACGGCTTGAGGACGCGATGGCGGTGCGAACGAGCAGCATGCGTGTGAAGCCGGATCAGGCGCTGAAGCATGGCATCCTGATCGCGG
Organism: Dongiaceae bacterium; assembly: GCA_035274225.1. Taxonomy (GTDB): domain Bacteria; phylum Pseudomonadota; class Alphaproteobacteria; order Dongiales; family Dongiaceae; genus Dongia_A. Next base: position 23,156 of record DATEOK010000119.1, on the reverse strand, counting down.
CGACTGTGATCGCGCTGTCTCCGACGTTGTTCATGATCCTGACCTCCGTCAAATCACAGGAGGAATACACCTTCAACAAGGTCGGGCTGCCACAGAATGCGGTGCTCGATCATTTCCGCACCGTCCTGTTCGAAAGCGACTTCATCGGCTGGATGGCCAACAGCGTCATTCTTGCGGTCGGCGCTGTGGCCCTCAGCACGGTGGTGTCCTGCCTCGGCGCGTACGCCATCGCGAGGATGCAGTTCGCCGGCAGGAGCCTTCTGTTCTCGATCAGCACGTCCCTGATGGCGATCCCGCCCGTTGTCATGATCGTTCCCCTGTTCGTGCTCTACACGCAACTGCGCCTGATCAGTACCTACGAAGGCGCGATCGTCATCTATGCGGGCCTGATCACGCCGTTCTCGGTCTATCTGCTCGTCAGCTTCTTTCGCACCCTTCCGCGCGAGCTGTTCGAGGCAGCGCGGATCGATGGTGCCGGTGACCTTCTGATCCTGCTGAAAATCGTGATTCCCCTGTCGCTGCCGGCTTTGCTCACCTTGGTGGTGGTGAATGCGCTCTATGTCTGGAACGATCTGCTGATTGCTATCATCTTCCTGCAGGATGACGCCAAGCGGACTCTGATGGCGGGGATCAGCGTGTTCCAGGGCCGCTACAATGACCAAATACCCTTGACCATGGCGGGCATGGTATTCGCGAGCGCACCGATGATCATCCTCTATCTGGCCTTCCAGAAGCACTACATCCAGGGCCTGATGGCCGGTTCGGTCAAATGAGCGAGGATGTCGTGCTGGAAAGCGAGGCGCTGCGCGTCACTGTCAGGCCGCACGTCGGCGGCACGATTACGTCGGTCCTTCACAAGCCGACCGGCCTTTCAGTATTGGGAACGGTGCCCTGGGAGCCGGTCGATGATCCGCTGGAGTCGGGCGCCGCGCCCGATGAGCCGGTGTGGCTGACCCGCTATACCGGTGGCTGGCCGCTCCTGTTTCCGAATGGCGGCAATGCCTGCACCGTCGACGGCGTGTTCCACGGTTTCCACGGCGAGGCGTCGATCAGCCCTTGGGAAGTGGAAGCGAGCAGCGGCTCGTCAATGCGCCTCAGCCGTCGCTTTGGCTCCGTGCCGGTCCGGATGCGGAGGGATATATCCGTCGACGACGACCTCCTTATGATTCGGGAGTTCGCGGAGCTCGAGGGCAGTGAGCCGGCGACGGTGATGTGGGGGCACCATCCGACGTTCGGTTCGGATCTACTTGCGGGCGAGTTCGAGATTCAATCGGGTGCCCGCAGTGTGACGACGGACGAGGAGTACGATCCACCGAGCAATCCTTTGCGGCCTGGTGCGACTGGCGCTTGGCCGATGATTCCGGGGAAGGGGCGTACGATCGACCTGAGGCGGCCCGATATGGGAAGTCCGGACGCAGGAGTTGCGGCTCTTGCGTATCTGTACGGCTTCGAAAGCCCTTGGATCGCCATCCGCAGGATGGACAATGCGGTGGCCGCGACATTGTCATGGGATTCGAGCGTCTTCCCCAGCCTCTGGTACTGGATCGAGCTTGGCGGAACATCCGACGCGCCTTGGTCGGGTCGGGCGCGCTTGATCGGCCTTGAGCCCAGCACTACGCGCCTGGCTCATGGACTGGGCGAGGCCAAGCGGCACCATGCCGGCACACTGACGTTGCGGCCCGGTTCAACCCGCTCCGCCGTCATCCGGCTGCATGTTTGCAAGCCCTCGGGCGCGGTGCACGGCATCGATTCACACGGGCATGCCCGGTTTTCGAAATAGACATTTGCGGCCATCTGAGAAGTACTAGGGCTGCCGAACGCGGCAAGCATCCCCATGATCGCATCCAAATGGAGGGCAGGCCCATGTCAACGATCGCATCGGTTTCCATCCGTCGCGTCCTGATAACAGGAGGCGGCGCCGGAATCGGGGCCATCACCGCGCAGCTGCTTGCTCGTAGAGGTTGGCGCGTTGCTCTTCTCGATCGGGACGGCGCGGCAGCCCAGCGCACGGCGGAAGAGATCGGCGAGGACAGTGCCTGCTGGCAGCAAGGCGATGTTACCGATCCAGCGGCGATCACTGCCGTTTTGGACATGATGGTCGCCAGGTGGAGCGGAATCGACGATCTCGTCAACAATGCGGGTGTCTGGGACCATGCACCCTTGCTGAATCTCACGCTCGACCAGTGGCGGCGCGTCATCGATGTGAATCTTCTCGCCCCGATCGAGATCTCCAACGCCGCCGTTCGTCGCATGGGGCGCGGAAGCGCGATCGTGAACGTCTCCTCCGTCCTGGGGCAGGTTTCGGCGCCGACGCGAGGCCCCTATTGCGTGTCGAAAAGCGCGCTGATCAGCCTGACAAAGATGCAGGCGATCGAGTGGGCCGAGCGGGGCATACGAGTCAACGCAATCGCTCCAGGCTATATCATCAACGAGCCAACGCGGGCGCTCGCTGCCGCCGGCAGTTTCGACCTTTCGGCGATCAACCGGCGAACCCCGATGGGCCGGCTCGGAACGGAAGGCGAGGTAGCCGAAGGAATCGCCTTTCTTCTGTCGCCCGATCAGGCAAGCTACATCACGGGACACACTCTGGAAGTGAATGGCGGTTGGACCGCGTATGGATATCTTTAGGGAGTTGTCGGATGATCACCGGATTCAACCACACCAGCTTCACTGTCGCGGACATGGGCAAGTCAGTTCGGTTCTGGACGGAGATGCTGGGGTTCAAGGCAGCGTCGGTCTCGCCGCGTGAGGGTGACTGGCAGGCGACGGTTACCGGCGTTCCGAACGCATCGCTCATGGTCGCGCATCTCTATGGTTACGGCCACCATGTCGAATTCATTCAGTATCTAAGCGGTGCAACCGATGGCGCGCCGCCACAACCTTCATTAGCCGGTGCCGCGCATGTGTGTCTCGAGGTTGACGACATCGTGCGGACCTGGCGCGAACTGTTGGCGGGCGGAGCGACCGGCCAGGGGAAGATCGCCAGCGTAAAGTCCGGTCCGGTCGACAGCTGCCTTGCGGGCTATATCCGAGACCCGAATGGCATCATCATTGAGTTGCTCGAACTCAAGAAAAACTGAAACGGCGTTTGAAAAATACCCGCCTCACGACACCTAGGCGCCCTATGTCCATTGCTGGCCCTGGATGACGCAGGTGGCGGAGGGAGTGGGACATGCACTGTGAATCCGATCAATGGCTTAGAGTCACACAATCGCCGCTACCCATACTTCCACCCATATCTATCATCGCCTATATGAGGCCCTCCCGCGATACGCATACTGCGTCGATCCGCTTGTCTCAGAGGTGCCGCCGGCTATTGGCACTTAGCGGACCCTGCCCGCGCCATCTGGGCTCGCCTGCAAGCGCGCAAGTTGATCAATCGGCAAATGACAGCGGATAGCATGCTGGTCGTCGACCTTGTGCAGAGGAGGCTCCTGCTGTTCGCAGATCGCGCCGATCTTACGCGGGCAGCGGGTGTGGAACACGCAGCCCGAGGGCGGGTTGACGGCGCTCGGAACTTCGCCGGACAGGCGAATGCGCTGAGCATCGCGCTTGTCGATCGATGGGATCGCCGACAGCAACGCCTCGGTATAGGGATGATGCGGTCCGGCAAACACCTGGTCGGCGGAGCCGACCTCCATCAACCGGCCCAGATACAGCACAGCGATGCGATCCGACAGATACCGCACCACGCCCAGGTCGTGAGAGATAAAGATGTAGCTGACCTGCTGCCGGGCCTGCAGGTCGACGAGCAGGTTGAGGATGGCGGCCTGCACGGACACGTCGAGCGCGGAGGTCGGTTCATCGCAAACAACAATGCGGGGATCGCCGGCGAAGGCGCGGGCGATGGCGATGCGCTGCTTCATGCCGCCGGAGAGCTGCCGCGGCCGCGCCGATAGATAGCGGTCGGCGACCCGGACGGCTTGCATCAGCGCACGCAGTTTCGCGAGCATTTCGGCGGCGGGCGTGGCCGAGAGGCGCTGGATCGCGCGCCCGACGATGCGCCGGATCGAATGAGCGCGGTTCAGCGCGGAATCCGGATTCTGGAAAATGATCTGCAGCGCCTTCACGTCATCCATGCTGCGACCCGCCAGGCGTGGCGCCAAGGGCTTGCCGTCCAACGCGATCTTCGTGCCCTCGTCGGGCTCCAGGATGCCGAGAACCAGGCGTGCGAGAGTCGTCTTGCCGCTGCCGGATTCGCCGACCAGACCAAGCGTCTCGCCCGGCGCCAGGGCCAGCTCGATCTGCCGCAACACGGGCAGCGGATGAAGGCCCTTCGGATTGAAGGTCTTCGACAGGTTCGCGACGGCTAGAGCTGGTTGCGTGCTGTGCCGGTTGGTCGGATTGCCCGCCGCGACCGTCGGCGTCTCCCGCGGCACGGGCTGGTCGTGGTGGAAGCAGCGGCTGAAATGCCCGCGCCCAAGATCGAAGAATGGCGGCGTGGCTTCGCGGCAGTTTGTGTCTGCGAGGGCGCAGCGCTCGGCGAACACGCATCCCTTTATGATGGCGCCCGGTAATGGCAAGGAGCCGCGAATGGTTTCCAGCGGACCATCGCTTTTGCGGCGGCCGCGCTCCGGCAGGCAGCGCAGCAATCCGACGGTGTAGGGATGGCGTGGATTACTGAACAGCTCGGCGGCCGAACCTTCTTCGACCAGGGTGCCGCCATAGAGCACGCCGACCCGGTCGCAGACTTTCGACACCACAGCCAGATTGTGGCTGATGAACAGGATCGAAGTCTGAAAATCCTGACGCAATTGCCGGATCAGGTCGAGCACCTCCGCCTCGACCGTCACGTCCAGGCCGGTGGTCGGCTCGTCCAGGATCAGCAGCGCCGGGTTGTTGGCGAGCGCCATGGCGATGCAGACCCGCTGCTGCATGCCGCCGGACAACTGGTGCGGGTAGCGCTGCATCACTTTCAAAGGATCGGCGATTCGGACGCTCTTCAGCATGGCGACCGAGCGGTCGAACCGTTCGCCGGCAGCGACGCCGTTGAACTCGAACACCTCCGCCAACTGGCGCCCGATCTTCATCGCCGGATTAAGCGCCCGCCCGGGATCCTGATAGACCATGGAAACGGAGTTGGCGCGCAGCTTCTGCAGCTCGAGCGGATTCAAATGCATCAGGTCGCGGCCATCCACCATGACCCTGCCGCCACTGATGATGCCGTTGCGCGGCAGATAACGGACCGCGGCGAAGGCCGCCGTCGACTTACCGCACCCCGACTCTCCGACCAGCCCGTAGGAGGCACCGCGGCCGACACGCAGGTCCAACCCGCGTAGCACGCGGCGCAGCCGCCCGCGCACGCGGTAGTCCACCTCCAGCCCCTCGATCGCCAGGGCATCCGGCGCAGCGGCGCGGATTTCGGTCGGCCTATTCATCGAGCGCGCTCTGGATGCCATCCGCCACCAGATTGACGGCGACGACCAGGGTGGCGATGGCGCTGCCGTCGAACAGGACTGTCCACCAATAACCCGCACCGATCAGGCCGTAATTGGCCGAGATCGACAGGCCCCAGTCCGGCGAGGGCGGCTGGATGCCGAAGCCGATGAAGCTGAGGCTGGCGACGGCGAAGATCGCATAGCCGAGGCGTACCGTCGCCTCGACCAGGATCGGCGGCAGGACGTTGGGCAGGATCTCGACGAACATGATGTGGAATGCGTTCTCTCGGCGGAGCTGGGCGGCGAACACGTAGTCGAGCTCGCGTTCCGCCAGCACGCTGGCACGCACCGTCCGCGCGATGATCGGCGCGAAGGTGAAGCCGATGACAAAGACCACCGTCGCGGAGGAGGGGCCGAGCGCCACCAGGGCCAGCAGCGCCACGATCACCGTCGGCAGCGCCAGCAGCGCATCGACGATGCGGCTGATGCCCTCGTCGATCACGCCGCGGAAATAGCCCATGGCTAGGCCCAGGGCGGTGCCCAGTATGGTGCTGATCAGCGTCGCCAGTGGGGCAATGGTCAGGATGTCGCGCGCCCCGACGATGACGCGCGAGAACACGTCACGCCCCAGCTGGTCGGTGCCGAACCAGTGTTCGGCCGACGGCGGCATCAGCGCATTCATCAGATCGTCGGCATAGGGATCGTAGGGCACGATCATCGGGCCGAACACCGCGCAGAATACCCAGAACAGCACGATGCCGAGCCCGACCAGGAAAGTGCCGGACCGAAAGATCTGGCGCAGACGATCCCGCCGCTCGCGCGCTTCGTCGTCGGCGCCGGATGCGGCCAGCGTTGCATTGGCCTCAGTTGGATCGGTCACGCTCATTCGCGGCCGCCTACGCGGATGCGCGGATTGAGCAGCGCATACAGCAGGTCCGCGCTCAGGCTGGCCAGGGTGAAAATCGCACCGACCGTGAGCACGCCGGCCTGCAGCATCGGGAAGTCCTTCTTGCTGGCCGCGGTGAAGATGAGGCCGCCAATCCCCTGGTAGTGGAACAGGGTTTCGATGATCACCAGGCCGCCGATCAGGTACGCCGTCTGCGTGGCGATCACGCTGATGGTGGGCAGCAGTGCGTTGCGCAGCACATGGCGCCAGATGACCGTGCGCCGCGGCAGGCCCTTGAGAATGGCGGTGCGCGTATAGTCCGAGTCCAGCGCTTCGATCATGCCGGCGCGCGTCATCCGCGCGATGTATCCGAACAGGATCAGCACCAGCGGGATCGAAGGCAGCAGCAGGTGATAGACCTGGGTGGCAGGGCCGGCATCCGCGGGCCAAGTCGCGGAGATCGGCAACCACTGCAGCCAGACGCCGAAGATCAGGATCAGTATGATGCCGGAGACGAACTCCGGCACGATGGTGGCGGACAGGCCGAGCACCGTGAGAGCGCGGTCGACCGGACGGCCGGCATTCAGCGCCGCGACGATGCCCCCGAGGATCCCCAGCGGCACCACCAGCAGAAAGGCGACCAGCGCCAGCTTGGCCGAGTTGATCAGCGCGGTCACCAGGAACGGCGCCACCGGGGCGCGATAGGCGTAGGACTTACCCATGTCGCCGACGGCGAAGCGCGAGATCCAGTCGCCATATTGGACCAGCACTGGCCGGTCGGTGCCCATCTCGTGGTTGAGCAGTTCGACCGCGCGCTCGTCGGCGAAGGGGCCGAGCATGGCCCGGCCGATATTGCCCGGCAGGACCTGCGCCCCGGCGAAAGCCAGGACGCTGAGCAGCCACAGCGTCACCAGCGAGAGGCCGGCACGCTTTGCCAGGAACGCGATCATGATGACGGAACATCCGCTCCGCTCCCGGCGCGCTCAGTCGGCCGGAAGCGGAGCTGGATCAGCATGGCCGGTCCCTACAGGGCGGCCTGGTCCAGGAACAGATGGCTCATAGCCGTCGGATGCACGCCGGTCGCGCCCTTCTTGGTCACCGTCAGGAAGTCGTAGAAATAGGTGAACAGCAACGGCGTCTCGTCGAGCAGCAGCTTCTGGATCTTGCCGGCTGCCGTACGCTGGGAATCGAGATCCAGCGAGGCGACATATCCGGAGACCAGCGTGTCATATTCGGCGTTCTTGAAGTGCGCCGAATTCCAGGTGCCGTCGCTGCGCAGCGGCGCCGACAGGAACACGTTCGGCACGCCGCGATGGCCGTAATCGGTGATGCCCATGTCGGAATCAAGCCACGGCGATTTGCCGTAGACGGCATCGCCGTAATAGGCGCCCTGGTCCAGGACGTTGACCTTGATGTTGCCGCCGATCTCCTTGACGGCGTTCTGGATCAGCACGGCGTAGTCCGGGATCTCCAGGTACTTCTCGGTGGTCAGCGTCGTCTCGAAGCCGTTCATGCCGGCCGCAGCCATCAGCTCCTTGGCCTCGGCGATGTTCTTTTCCCGTTGCGGCACGCTCGGGTCGGTCGATGGATAGGCAGCCGCGAACGGACTGTCGTTGCCGATCTTCGCGCGGCCCTTCATGAGGCCTTGCACCAGCTTTGGCCGGTCCAGGCACAAGGCGATGGCGCGGCGCACCCGCTTGTCCTTGAACGGATCCAGGTCCGTGCGCATGTGGACTTGCTGGTGCGCGGTCGACGGTGTGCTGATGATGTCGAAGTTCGGATCGTTCAGCAGGCCGACGCCCTGCAGCACCGGGACTTGCTGGATGATGTCGATCTGCCCGCCCTGCAGCGCCAGGATCTGCGGCTGATAGTCGGAATAGAAGCTGAGCTCGACCCGGTCGGGCAGGGCCTTGCCGCCCCAATAATCCGGGTTCCGCACGAAGGACGCGCCCACCTTCGGCGTGTATTTTTCCAGCTTGAACGGCCCGGTGCCGATCATGGTCTGCTCGTAGTCGCCGGCATAGGCGGCGGGCAGGATGACCGCGTTGTAATTGTCGGTGGAGATCACATAGGGGAAGCCGCCGTTCGGCGCGTCCAGATGGAACTCGACCGTGTAGTCGTCGACCTTGCGGGTGCCGCCCTTCGACAGCACGCCGGTCAGCGCCGACAGCGCATTGGAGCCGTTGTCCGGATTGGCGATGCGGTCGATGCTGGCCACCACGTCGTCGGCGGTCATGGTCTTGCCGTTGTGGAACTTGACGCCCTGGCGCAGCTTGAAGGTCCATACGCTGCCGTCCTTGTTCGGCGCCCAGCTCTCCGCCAGCACCGGTCGGGCTGTCAAATCAGCACCCGACAGGACGAGCGTCTCAGCCGTCTGGCACAGCACCGTGATGCCGCCGCCATCGGCGATCTTCACCGGGTCGATCGCCGCCGCCGGCACGGTCTGCGAGACGCGGATAGTGCCCCCCGGCGTCGCCGCGCGCGCGGTGCGTGGCAGGGCGGCGTAGCCCACGGCGCCTGCGATGCTGCCCAGGAAAGGCAGGCTCAGGCCCAGAACCGAGCCGTGCCGCATGAATTCGCGCCGGCTGACCCGGCCGGCGACCAGCCCGTCGATCAGGTGATTTTCATGTTCGCTGCGCCCGCGGCGCAAAGCGTCCAGGAACCTGTAGTTGATTGCCATTGCTTGCCTCTCCTGTTGATTTTGCTTTGGTCTTGTACGCCAAGCTGTTGTTGCGATTGTCCCGTGCCGATCAATCCTGAGTCAAGGATGCGCAGCGAAACCAGCCGCTGGAAGCGCCTCACTCGACATTGGCCAGCGCATCGCCGATGCGGCGGCCGCAATAGCGGTAGAAATCGAGCACCGGCCCCTCGAAATCGGCGGGCGCCAGCGGACCGGCCTGGTGCCGGCTCGACGCCATGCCGCGCATGACGCCGGCGAGGGCGACTTTGTCCTCCGCCATGGTGTCCTCGAAGAGGGTAGTGGCGGCCTGGACGACTTCCTCGGTCCAATGGTCGCCATAAAAGATCAGGCCCATCTTGACCCGCACCCGGTCGATGCTCTCGGGCTGCACGCAGATGAAGGAGCTGTAGTCGCCGCCGCACCCCGAGACCAGCCCGGGCGGCACCGCGAACATGACGCAATTGTGGACTTCCGCCTCGGTCAGGTCCGGATGGCCCTTGGTCGAGCGCGGCAGCTCCGGAACGTAGCCGGCATTGTAGCCGAAGTAGGCGTCGCCCGCCGGGTAGTGCCGGCACAGGCGGGTCGGGTTCACCAAGTGCAGCGTGGTCCGATGCAGCGGCGACAGATGATACCCTTCCATGAAGTTCTCGATCATGCACTTCCAGTTGGTCGCCCAGACTTCCTCCTTCAGGTAGCGCAGCTTCATCTGCTCCATGTGGTAGTTGCGGATCAGGCGCTCCAGCGGCTCAAGTCGCGGCGCCAAGGGGTGTGGATTCTCCGCAAGGTTCGTGAACAGGAACCCGTGCCACTCCTCGATCGGGAATTCCGGCAGGCGGCACGACGCCTTGTCGAAGGCCGTATGCGCGTCCATGCGAGGTGCTCCCACCAACCTGCCATCCAGATCGTAGGACCAGTGATGATAGGGGCAGACCAGACGAGGCCGGTTGCCACGCCCATTCGCGATCACTGTGCCGCGATGACGGCAAACATTCGACAGCACACGGATGACGCCATCGCGGCCACGCACGGCGATCAACGGCTCGTCGCAAAGCTGGAAGGTCATGTAGTCGCCGGGGTTGGCGATTTCCTCCACCCGGCCGATGCAGATCCATTCCCGGCCGAACAAACGTTCCCGCTCCAATCTCAGCACGGCGGGATCGGTATAGTAGGATCGCGGCATCGACCAGGCCTCGTCGTAGCCCAGCTGCTCGCATCGCTTGAGCGCGCCTCCCAGGTCCGCGAGCCTGCCATGTTTCATCGTTGCCTCCACGCTTTGCCGCGCCTAGGCAGCGCGGCCGTAGAATCCGATCTGCTCTTCCTTCGAGAACATGACCCCCGGCCGCTCATAATAGGAGAAGACGGCGACGATGCGTGCCTTGGCGCCCCTGGCCGGCGTCACCCGATGCGCGGTGTTCTTGCCCTTGAACACATTCAACGTCCCGCCACCGAGCTGCAGCGTCTTAACGTCATTGTCCTCGCCCGCCAGCAGCCGCGCCACCCCTTCGTAGTTCGGGTCGGTGTCGGTGCGCAGGTTCGAGCGGTACTGGAATTCGCCGCCCGCGCCGGCCGCCTGCAGCAACAGCGTGGTGGTGAATTCGGAGCGGTCGAAATGCCAATTCAGCGCCTCGCCCTCGCCATAGGCGATGACATTCACCCGCGCCAGCGGGTCGCGCATGACGAACAAGGTTTCCTTGTTCATCGTAGCCGCCAGGAACACGGCAAATTGCGGCCACTCGTAGATCCAGAGCGGCACGCTCTCGGGGATCTGGTCGCTGCACACCGTGTGATTGATGGTCTCGACCCGGTTCAGCGCCGGGTGATCGGCGGGCAGGCCGGGGACTTCCTTCCTGAAATAGATGTTGTGGGAGCGGCGGTGCGTAAAGGACAGCGTGTCCATCACCGGCTTGATCTCGTTCAGGGCCTGATCGATGGCCTCCGGCCGGACAAAACCTTCCAGGTTGAACATGCCGGCGTCAGCCAGATCGGCGCGGCAACGTTCAACCAGATCCTGCCATTGCGGCGAGCCGGGCTTGTCGAGGGGGAACCGGTCCAGGTCCAGAATGTGACGCACTGCAAGCCTCTCCCAACAGGTGCCTCGCGCCAGCTTCAGCCACACCCGCGATTTCCACAAGATAAGCAGAAGTAAGCCTCGCTTAGAAAATCTAGGCCGACGTGCCGATGCCCTTCCCTTATCGTCGCCCAGGGGACCATTTCGCCAATGCGGGGGCATTCCATGGCATCGACCCAGTTGCGGCTTACAACCAGATCGGCCCGTAAACTCATCTTCGAAGCGCTGACGGGGGCGGGCACGCATGCCAGGAACGCCGGCTATTTTGCCGACGCGATCCTGGATACCGAACTCAGCGGGCTTGAGGGGCACGGCTTCTACTGGCTCCAGTACTACTGCGAGCACGTGCAAAGCGGCAAAGTCGACGGCCGGGCGGCGCCGCTCGTGAAGAAGTTGTCGCCGGTGGCGTTTCGCGTCGATGCCAGGCGCGGCTTTGCCCATCCGGCGATCAAGAAAGGCTTCGCCAGGCTGATCCCCGCTGCGAAGAAGAACGGCATCGCCGGGATGGCGGTGCACAACTCCTACAACGCGGCGACCCTCGGCTATCACACCGGTTACTTGGCGAAAAAGGGCCTGGTTGCTTTCGGCTTCACCAACTCGACGCCCTCGATAGCACCTGTCGGCGGCCGCAAGCCGGTCATCGGCACCAATCCGCTATCCTTCGCGGTGCCGGGAAAGAAGGGCAAGCTCGCCTTCCTGGTCGACCAGTCCGCCTCGGCGGTCACCTGGACCGCGGTGAAGCTTGCGGCGGATGAGGGGCGTGCCATTCCGCTGGGCTGGGCACAAGATTCCGACGGCAAGCCCACCACCGATCCGGCGCGCGGCCTTGCCGGCTCCATGTCGCCGGCGGGCGGCTACAAGGGGTTCGGCCAGGGCCTGATCGTCGAGGTGATGTGCGCCGCCTTGGCCGGCGCCTGGCGCGGGCCGCAGATGGGGTCGTTCATGGCGAACGATGGCAAGCCCATCGGCTGCGGCCAGTTCTTCATCGCGCTGGATCCAAAGGGCTTCTCGGGCGGCGCCTTCGCCAAGCAGATCGCCGCGCTGGCAAAGTCCATCACCAGCCAGGACGGCGCACGCCTGCCGAACGCACGGCGCGCGGCGAACCAGAAACGCCTGGCCAAAGAGGGCCTGCCGATCGATCGCGCGCTCTACGATCGACTGAAAAGCTTCGCCTAGAAATCTGTCTTCTCGCCGCCTTCGGCAACGCGGCGCGCAACGAAGGCGTCGATCTCCGCTGCGGCTGCCGGATCCAGATAGGGCTCGCGATATTCAGCCAGCGCCTGTTTCCACAAGGCATTGGCTCTCTGTGCCGCTTGCGGCGAGCCTGCGGCTTGCCACTGGTTGAAGTTGCGCCAGTCGGAGATCATGGGCTGGTAGAAGGCGGTCGCATAGCGCTCCAGCGTGTGCTGTGCGCCGAAGAAATGGCCGCCCGGACCGACTTCCCGCATGGCGTCGAGCGCCATGGCGCCGTCATCCACCGCCAATGGCTTCAGGAACTCCTCGACCATCTGCAGCAGGTCAGCGTCCAACGCAAACTTTTCGTAGGACGCGGTGAGGCCGCCCTCCATCCAGCCGGCCGCATGAACGATCAGGTTGCCGCCGCCCATGATCGCGGCCCACAGCGAGAAGACGGTCTCGTACGCCGCCTGCGCGTCGACGCTATTGGCCGCGTTCGTGCTCGATGTTCGATAAGGCAGGCGATAGCGCCGCGCCAACTGGCCGCCGACAATGCAGGCCTTCATGTATTCAGGCGTCCCAAAGGCGGGTGCGCCCGACTTCATGTCGACATTCGAGGTGAAGCCGCCATAGACGAATGGGGCGCCGGGCCGCGACAGCTGCGACAGCGCAAGGCATGCCAGCGCCTCCGCGTTCTGTTCCACCAGCGCGCCGGCCAAGGTCACCGGCGCCATGGCGCCCGCCAGCGTGAACGGCGTTACCACGCAGACCTGGTTGCGACGCGCCATCTCGATGATGCCCATAGCCATCGGGCCGTCGAGCTTGAAGGGCGAATTGGTGTTGATGACGGTGTAGGCAGACGGTTCACGCTCGAACTGCTCCGGTGACACGCCGCGCGCCAGCCGCGTGATCTCGAGACTGTCGAGAAGCCGCGCCTTGCCGGTCGAATAGACGAACGGGAATTTGTCGGAGTAGCGCACCTTGTTGTGCATGATGCGCAGATGCCGGATCGATGCATGGACGTCGAGCGCATCGACCGATCCGTCCCCCACGGTATGAATGCAGTTGAAGAACTGGCACAGCTTCATGAAGCTGCCATTGTCCTCCAGCGTTCCGGGCCGGCGGCCACGGTCGAGGTCGGAGCAGTTGGGCGGCCCACCCACCGGCGCGAACGTGATCCATCGACCGCCCATCTGGACGTTGTGAGCGGGGTTGCGGGCGTGGATCGTGAACTCGGGCGGCGGCGTGGTCAGCGCGTGCTCGACGATGTCGCGGCCGATCCGCACACGCTCGCCTTCGATGCTCGCGCCCGCGCTGCGCAGGATCTCTCGCGCTTCGGCATGGAGCATGTCCATGCCGATCTCTTCGAGCACTTCCAACGATCGGGTGTGGATCGCCTCGATCTGATCGTCGGACAGGAAGCGCGCCGGTTCGAGCGTCAGTCGCGGCTGGGACCAGGGCAACTGGTTGATTGACTGGCTGGCAGCGCTGGGACGGCGGCCCCGCCGCTCGGTATTCATGGTGTTTCCCCTGACAGATCGCCGCCGCCGGAGACGGCAAGGAATAGATGCTTGAGCAAGCAAATCCTTTTCTCAAGGGGCGAAAATGTTATCCTACCTCAGAAAATCTAAGCCAGGGGACGATGCCGCTCTCTCTCCCGCCATTGAATGCGCTGCGCGCCTTCGAAGCCGCGGCGCGGACCGGCAGCTATGTCGCCGCCGCCGAGGAGCTCGGCGTTTCGCCAGCGGCGGTCAGCCAGCAGGTTCGCAACCTCGAGGAGTTTCTCGGCAAACAGCTGTTCATGCGCTTCAACAATCGCGTCTCGTTGACGGACGCGGGACAGATGATCTTCGCCGGCACCTCGGACGCGCTTCAATCCATCTCCGCGCTGACCGAACAGGTCATGTCGGGCGGCACCAGGCAGCGCTTGGTGATCAGCGTGATCACCTCCATCGCCGAGCGCTGGCTCGAGCCGCGCCTCGCTACCTTTGCGGCGAAGGAGAAGGGCCTGCGCATAGAGCTGCGCGTGGAAGGTGATCCGGTCGACTTCGCGCGCCACAATATCGACCTGCGCATCTGCTACGGCACCAATGTCTATCCGGAGATGAGCACAATCCAGCTGTTCCAGGATGAGGTGCTGCCGCTGTGCGGCCCGGGCTATCTCGATCGCAACGCCGACGCCCGCGCGCGCGGCATGGAGGCGGTGCCGGACGAAGACCTCATCCACATCAACTGGGGCCCGAGCTTCGTGTCGCATCCGACCTGGCACGCATGGTTCGCCAAGAGCGGTGTCGACCGGCCAAAGGATACGAAAAGCCATCAGATCGGCATGTCCAGCCTGGCGCTGGATCTGGCCCGGGATGGCATGGGCGTCGTCTTGGGTCAGAAGGTGATGGCCGGCGGCGATTTGGCAGCCGGCCGGTTGCTGGCTTTGTCGGACGTGACCATCCCGCTCGGTCATCCCTATTGTCTGGTCTACCCGCGCAGCAAGGCGCGCAAGACGGGCGTGCAAGCGCTGATCGACTGGCTGGTGAAAGAGGCAAGATAGGGCTTGAAACCGAAGACGCGTCCGTCAGACGAACTCCAGCGCCGCGTCTGCCAGCCAGTCCCAAGCGTTGGCGGCGAAAGTGCGCATGGCGTAGATCTCGAAGCGCGAGGCTGTCACGCGGTGCAGTAGAATTGGAGTATGATGAAGACCAGTCATGGCGAACATGCCAGGCCCGAACACCGCCTCGTGCAGGTCGATCTCGATCACCTTTGCCAGCACATCCGGCGCAGCCGGACCTTCGACGAATATGCGCGTGCGGCTGTGCGAAAGGCCCGTGACGATCGCCATGCCTTCGAGGCGCCGACCGATATCATCAGCCTCCGGCCCGACGATCCAGAACTGATGCGGCGCCGTGTGGAAGATGCGCCGTCCATCTTTTTCGCCGCAGAAGGGATGCTGCGGCAAATCTCCCAGCACGGCGCGGATGTCAGAGAGCACAGGATCGTCCAGCGCGGCTACCTGGGTGAGGGTAAAGCCGCGCACCTCGCCAAGCCGCACGCGGCTGCTGGCAATCTCCTTGGTCCCGGCAAGGGCAGAGCGGCGCTCAAGCATTGAGGCGTTCCCCCTTCGGATCGACGAAATGCGGCGATACGATGCGGGCCCGCACGAATTCATCCTTCAGCGGAAAGGCGCAGATGATCTCCGCGCCGACATTCTTCAATCCGCCTTGGTAGAGACCGAGGGCGATGGTCTTCTGCAGTTCCACCGACCAGGTCACCGAGGTGATGTAGCCGCGGCCATGACCCTTGATCTCATCAGTGGCGGCGAACAGGATCGCTCCACCACGCAGGGATTTGCCAGGTTCGAGAAGCTCCAATCCGACCAGGCTCCAGCGGTCCGGCGCCTGCAGGTTTTCCCGCATGCGCAATTCCTTGCCGACGAACGGCTTCTCCTTGGCTGCCATTTTGCCGAGACCCAGATCGTCCAGCGTGTTGCGATGATCGAGCTCCAAGCCGGCGACATGCCCTTTCTCGATGCGCAAGCTGGCCAGCGCCTCAAGTCCATAGGGCTTGATGCCCAGCGGCGCGGCAACCCTCAGGATATGCTCCCACAAGGGGATACTGTAGTCGGCTGGCAGATGAATCTCATAGGCGAGCTCGCCGGAGAAGCTGAGCCGCAGCAGGCGTATCTGCGCGCCTTCATAGTCGAACTCGAGGCAGCCCATGTAGGGCAGTCCGTGGTTCGAGACGTCAACGCCGGGGAAGGCGAGCTGCAGCGCTTCGCGCGACTTCGGACCAGCCAGGGCCATGCCAGCCCATTCGTCGGTCAACGAGGTCACGTGCACGCGCAGGTCCCGCCACTGGGTCTGCAGCAAAAACTCGAGCCATGACATGACCTCACCCGCCTGGGCGGTGGTCGTCGTCAAGTAAAACTGCGTTTCCGAGATGCGCGTCGTGGTGCCGTCATCCAGCACCACGCCATCATCGTTCAGCATCACGCCATAGCGGGCTTTGCCCACCGGCAGCTTGGCGAAGCCATTAACATAGACGCGGTTGAGGAACTCGGCCGCGTCAGGCCCCTGGACATCGATCTTGCCCAAGGTCGAGACGTCGGAGAGACCAACGCCACGGCGCACCAACTCCATTTCTTTCACGTACGCCGTGGCGACCGTGTCGCCGGCCCATGCATAGTAATAGACGCGTAGCCACGGGCCGGCTTCGATGAAGGTCGCGCCGTTGGCACGGTGCCAATCGTGCAGGGGCGAGAGGCGGGTCGGTCGGAAATGCTTGCCGATTCCCCGGCCGGCGATCGCCCCCATGGCAACACCAGTGTAAGGCGGTCGGAATGTCGTTGTGCCCACTGCCGGGATCTGCATGCCCCGCAGCTCCGACATTGCGGCGAGCGCGTTGACGTTTGACGTCTTGCCCTGGTCCGTTCCCATGCCGAGCGTGGTGTAGCGCTTCAGATGCTCGACCGATTGATACCCTTCCTGATGCGCGATCTTGACGTCCTTGGCGGTGACGTCGCTCTGGAAATCCAGGAATGCCTTGCCTTTGCCGCTCAACACCGGTGGCGCGACGGTGATCGCATAGGTTGGATCGTTGCCTTGAATGGTGGTCATGGCTCCGTCAGAGGTCGCAAAGCCGGCGGCACCGGCGGCCTCGACGCCGGCTTTAGCGCCTTCGATGATCGCGGCACGCAAACCGAACGTTCCCATCACCGCGCCGGCGCCGAAGTGCGTCTTGGCAAACCCGCCCGGAACGAAAGCGGCGATGGCCGCGTCGTAGCGCGGCTTGATGCCGGTATGCGAGGTCAGGTGCAGCGTCGGCGACCAGCCGCCCGATACGGCCAGCACGTCGCAATCGAATGTTGCACGATGCGCTCCGGAAAGGGTGACTTGCTGGATATGGCCGCGGCCAGCGACGGTGGCGACGCTGGAGTCCGCCAGCACGTTGACACCCGGAGCGACGGCGGCCGTGGTGGGCCGGCTGTCGACCAGCATCACCGCTACGCCGGCGGCGGCGAGCTCCGCGGCGAGGGGGTAGGCGGTGTCGTTGTTGGTCGCGACCACCGCGCGCCGTCCTGGAACGATCGCGAAGCGATTGAGGTAGGTGCGTACCGCCGAGGCGAGCATGATCCCCGGCCGATCGTTGTCGCCGAAGACCAGCGGCCGCTCGATGGCTCCGGTGGCGAAGACGATGGCTTTTGCACGCAGGCTTATCGACACCTGTCGCGGCTGACCCTTGCTGGCGTCCGGCCGCGCATGGTCGCGCCGTTCCACCAGGACCACGAGATTGTCGTCATAGAGCCCCATGGCGGTGCAGCGCGTTGCCATCTGCACATTGGGCATTGCCTGCAGCTCGGCCAAGCGCGCCTGACGCCAGGATTCCATGGCCGGTTCCGCCAGGAGGCCGCCGCCCAGCAGCGCATCCTGCTCGGCGAGGAATACGCGCGCGCCGGAACGACCGGCGCTGATGGCGGCCGCCAGTCCAGCCGCGCCGGCGCCAACCACCAGCACGTCGCAATGCTGGTGCCGCGTCTCGTAGCGGTCGGGGTCGAACGCACGCGTGGCGGCGCCAAGCCCGGCGGCGCGCCGGATGAAAGGCTCGTAGAACATCCAGGAGCCCTTCGCCGGCCCCATGAACGTCTTGTAATAGAAGCCGGACTGGAACAGCGGTGCGGCGAGCTGATTGACCGCCATCAGGTCAAACCCGACCGAGGGCCAGGCATTCTGGGTGCGCGCTTCCAGCCCATCGACCAGGTCGACGATCGTGCCGGGAATGTTCGGTTCGGTGCGCGCGCCTGAACCCAGGGTGAAAAGGGCGTTCGGCTCCTCGACCCCGGCGGACACCAGGCCTCGGGGCCGGTGATACTTGAAGCTGCGCCCGATCAGCGTGACGTCGTTTGCCAGCAGGGCCGAGGCCAGCGTATCCCCGGCGAACCCGGAATAGCTTCGGCCGTTCAGCGTGAAGGACACCTGACGCGCGCGATCAATGTGGCCGCCCTCGGGCCGTCTGTGGAAACGCGTCATGCCGGTCCACCCACTTCATTGGTGGCGGTGTTGCGCGTCAAGACGAACCAACGGCGACAGCCCAGCACATGCTGCCAGTATTCGGCGTGCGGCCCCTTGGGATTGTCGAAGAGGAAATAGAAGTCGTGCCACGCCTTGATGTCGCCGCTGCCATGAGCCGGGCGCTGCTTTGAGGCGTCTCCGCCGTAGCGGAACTCGCTGTAATCGCGTTCGCCGCAATGGGGGCAAGGAATCCTCATTGCTTGTAGGTCCAGTTGCCGGTGCCGTATTCGTCGAGCTCGCCGCCCTTCTCGAACCGGTCGAGGGTGTAGCAGCGATTGAGGTCGTGTTCCTCGTCATGGGCGATGGTGTGGGCAAACGTCCAGCCGGACGCCGGCGTCGCCTTGAAACCCTGATAGCACCAGCCGCCGTTGAGATAGAGATTGCGAATCGGCGTTCGGCAGATGAACGGGCTGCCATCCGGCGTCATGTCCTGGATCCCGCCCCAGTGCCGCAGCAGCCGGAGGCGGGAAATGAACGGCATCAGGGACACGGCGCATTCCGCGACGCCGCGGATCTTTGCGAACTGACCGCGCTGGGTATAGGTGTTGAATCCGTCGATATGGCCGCCGAACACAAGGCCCCCCTTGTCCGACTGCGACAGATAGAACAATTCCGCGCCCCACGACACGACGTGATCGACGATCGGCTTCACCGGCTCGGTGACGAAGGCCTGCAGGATGTGGCTCTCGACCGGCAGCCGCAGTCCGGCCAAAGCCGCCACCTGCGATGAATGGCCGGCGACCGCGATGCCGACCTTGCCGGCTGCGATGCGGCCGCGACTTGTCTCGACGCCGGTCACCTGGCCGCCTTCGATGGTGAATCCGGTGACCTCGCAATTCTCGATGATATCGACGCCAGCGGAATCGGCGGCGCGGGCATAACCCCAGGCAACCGCATCGTGACGCACGGTGCCGGCGCGGCGCTGCAGGATGCCGCCCCAGATCGGCCAGCGCGCCTCGTCCGAATAGTCGAGATACGGCAGCAGCTTCATCACCTCGCCGCGGTCCAGCAGTTCCGCGTCGATGCCGTTGAGGCGCATGATGTTGCCGCGCCGCGCATACACGTCGAGCTGCACGGGACTGACGGCGAGCACGATCTGGCCGCGCTGCGATACCATGCAGTTGAAATTGAGCTCGTGCGACAGGCCTTCCCAGAGCTTCAGCGAAAACTCGAAGAAGTTGGTGTTGCCGCCCATCATGTAGTTCGACCGGATGAGCGTGGTGTTGCGGCCGACATTCCCGGAACCGATGTAGGCGCGTTCCAGGACGGCCACCCGGCGAATGCCGTGGTTCTTGGCCAGATAGTGCGCGGTCGCAAGTCCATGTCCGCCGCCGCCCACGATGACGACGTCATAGGATCGCTGCGGGTCCGGGGACCGCCAGGCGCGGGGCCAGGACAGGTCGGGATCGAGCGCATGACGGGCGAGGGCGAGTGCTGAGTAGCGATTGGACATTAGCCGCGTGTTTGTCCTGGGAACTGCCGCTTTGGCCTTTTAATGACTGAGTATCTCCGCAACAAGTACCCCGACGCCGGAAACCGTCATTTCTGCGCCAGTCGGTCAAAGATGCGGACCCGGCTGCTATACCGCGTTTCCGTGCGGCCGCCGTTTTGGATTCTTGCCAAGGCGGCTTCAAAAAACGCATTGGCGCGGGAGAGTTTGGGCCGTTAGCTTCAACGGCCGGCCCGAAACGGCCGAATGTTGCCCTATTTTCCCATTCCGAGGACCAATCCATGAAGTCTGCAGCCCGGGTAGTCGTGATCGGCGGGGGCGTCGTCGGCTGTTCCGTTCTCTATCACCTGACCAAGGCTGGCTGGACGGATGTGGTCCTGGTCGAGCGCGACCGGCTGACCTCGGGTTCGACTTGGCATGCGGCGGGCGGCTTCCACACCCTGAACGGCGACCCCAATGTCGCCAAGCTGCAGGGCTACACGATCGGTCTCTATAACGAGCTGGAGAGGATTTCTGGCGAAAGCTGCGGCCTGCACCGGTCCGGCGGCCTGATTCTGGCCGATTCGACGGAGCGCTTGGAATGGCTGAAGATGGCCCATGCCCGCGCCCGCTATCTCGGCCTCGAGACCGAGATGCTGACCATGGCGGAGGCGAAAAAGCTTCACCCGATGCTGGAGGAGCAATATTTCGTCGGCGCGATGCTCGATGCCGCCGACGGCAACCTCGATCCCAACGGCACCACCAACGCCTATGCCAAGTCGGCCAAAATTGCCGGCGCTGAGATCTACCAGAGCTGCCGGGTCATGGATCTGAAGCCGCGCAAGGACGGCACCTGGGACGTTATCACGGCGAACGGCAACATCCATGCCGAGCATGTCGTCAATTGCGGCGGCCTGTGGGCCCGCGAGGTCGGGCGCATGGTCGGCCTCGAGCTGCCCGTGCTGGCGATGGAGCACATGTATCTCGTCACCGAGGACATGCCGGAGGTGATCGCCTACAACAAGGAGCGCGGCGTCGAGCTGCCGCACATCATCGATTTCAAGTCCGAGATTTATATGCGGCAGGAGCGCCAGGGCATCGTGCTCGGCACCTACGAGCAGGCCTGCGTGCCGTGGCAGCCGCGCCAGACGCCGTGGGATTTCGGGCAGGAGCTGCTGCAGCCCGATCTCGACCGCATCGAGCCCAACTTGGAGCTCGGTTACAAGCACTTCCCCGCGCTGGCCAAGGCCGGCATCAAGCGCGTCATCAACGGCCCCTTCACCTTCTCGCCGGATGGCAACCCCCTCGTCGGTCCGGTCCAGGGCCTCAGGAACTTCTGGTGCGCCTGCGCGGTCATGGCGGGCTTCAGCCAAGGCGGCGGCGTCGGCCTCGCCCTCTCGCAATGGATGGTGACCGGCGATCCGGGCTTCGACGTCTGGGCCATGGACATCGCCCGCTTCGGAGAATGGGCGACGCGCTCCTACACCAATGTGAAGGTGCGCGAGAACTACGCGCGCCGTTTCTCGATCCGCTTCCCGAACGAGGAACTGCCCGCCGCGCGCCCGCAACAGACGACGGCACTCTACGACACGATGCTGGCCCAGGGCGCGGTGATGGGCGATTCCTGGGGCCTGGAAACCCCGCTCTGGTTCGCGCCGAAGGGGGTCGAGCCGAAGGACATCGTCTCCTTCCACCGCTCGAATGACTTCAAGCACGTGAAGGCGGAAGTCCTCGGCACGCGCAACGGCGTCGGCGTGACCGAGATCGCCAACTTCGCCAAGTACCGCTTCGAAGGTCCCGGCGCCGAAGCCTTCCTGTCACGGCTGATGACCAACAAGATGCCGCGCATCGGCCGCATCATCCTGACCCCGATGCTGAATCCGCAAGGCCGCCTGATCGGCGACTTCACCATCGCCAAGGCCGCCGAGGACCGATTCTACATGTGGGGCTCCAGCCAGGCGCAGAAATATCACATGCGCTGGTTCGAGCAGCATCTACCCGCAGATGGCTCGGTCCGCATCCATCGCTACGACATGGGCCTGGTCGGCCTGTCGATCGCCGGGCCGAAATCGCGCGATGTGCTCCAGGCGCTGACCGACGAGGACGTCTCCAACAGCGCGTTTAAGTTCATGGACCATCGCGCCATGGACATCGCCAACGTCCCTGCGCTGATCAACCGAGTCACCTACACCGGCGACCTTGGCTACGAGATCTGGGTGGCGCCCGATTACCAGCGCCGCCTCTATCAGGAGATCATGCGCGCGGGCAAGCCACACGGTATCGTCAATTTCGGCATGCGCGCGCTGCTTTCCATGCGCCTCGAGAAGAACTTCCCCACCTGGTTCCGCGAGCTGCGGCCGATCTATGGCGTCTTCGAGGCCGGCCTTGACCGCTTCATCGATCTCGGCAAGAACGACTTCATCGGCCGCGAGGCGGCGACCGAGGAGAAGCGCTCAGGCGGCAAGCTGCGACGCGTCTCGATGGTGGTCGATGCGGCGGATTGCGATGTGCTAGGCGATGAACCGATCTGGCACAAGGGCAAGGTCGTCGGTTGGGTGACCTCGGGCGGCTACGCGCATTACGTCGACAAGTCGATGGCCCAGGGCTACGTACCAAAGGAACTCGCGACCGACACATCGCAAGGCGCCTTCGAGATCGAGATCATCGGCGAGAACCGCAAGGCGGCCATCATCATCGATCCGCTGTTCGACCCCGAAGGCAAGCGTATGCGGAGCTAGGGTATCCATAACGGATGCTTCACCTGCCGCGCATAAGGAGCAGTCGCCGGTCGTGAGGTCGCTGCCGATCCTCGATCTGCGGTGGCTCGGCGGCGACGATGCCGGGCGCCGGGTGTTCCTCGAGCGCTTGCGTGCGGCCGCGCGCGATGTCGGATTCTTCTATCTGGTCGGTCATGGCATCGACCAGGCATTCATCGATGATCTGCTGGCGGCGACGCGGCGGTTCTTTGACTTGCCGGAAGCGGACAAGCTGGCGATCGAGATGGTCAACTCGCCGCATTTCCGCGGCTATACCCGCGTCGGCTGGGAGCACACTCGCGGCAAGCCGGACTGGCGCGAGCAGGTCGACATCGGCGCCGAGCGCCCTGCGTTGCCGCGCGATCCGGGCCGGCCGGCGTGGGGGCGGCTGCAAGGCCCGAACCAGTGGCCGAGCGCCTATCCCGAGCTCAAGCCGATCATCCTACGCTGGCAGCAGGAGGTGACGGCACTCGCGATTCGCCTGACGCAGGCGTTTGCGGCGAGCCTGGGCCAGCCGCAAAATGTGTTCGAGCCGATCTACGGCGAGCGCCCGAACCAGCTGGTGAAGATCATCCGCTATCCCGGCCGCGATACGACAGAGAGCGACCAGGGCGTTGGCGCGCATAAGGACAGCGGCTTCGTCACCGTCCTGCTGCAGGACAAGGTCAGCGGCCTGCAGGTCGAAGGCCCTGACGGCTGGATCGATGCGGCACCGGTCCCG
>DATEOK010000118.1:0-2688 GCA_035274225.1 Dongiaceae bacterium | reverse complement strand
CATATCGGCGGCCTCGACGTCTCCTTCACCAACTCGGCGCTTTGGATGGTGATCGCGGTGGCCGCGATCACGGTCTTCATGCTCTTCGGCACGCGCAAGCAGGCGATCGTGCCCGGACGCTGGCAGTCGCTGTGCGAAGGGATGTACGACTTCGTCTCGAACATGCTGAAGGACAATGTCGGCAACGAGGGGCGACAGTTCTTTCCGTTCGTGTTCTCGCTGTTCATGTTCGTGCTGTTCTGCAACGTCCTCGGCCTGCTGCCCGGCGCCTTCACCGTCACCAGCCACATCATCGTGACCGCCGCGATGGCCGTGTTCGTGTTCGTGATGGTGACGATCGTTGGCATCGTCCGGCACGGGCTGCACTTCTTCACCTACTTCATGCCGCAGGGCGCGCCGATGTGGCTGATGCCCCTGATGATCCCGATCGAGATCATCTCCTATTTCATCCGGCCGATGAGCCTCTCGGTCCGACTGTTCGCCAACATGGTGGCGGGCCACGTGATGCTGGCGGTGATCGGCAGCTTCGCCTTCGCGCTCGGCGTCTGGGCGGGCTGGCTGCCGGTCGGCGTCGTGACGTTGCTGTTCGGCCTGGAGCTTCTGATCGCCTGCCTGCAGGCGTATGTGTTCACCATTCTCACCTGCATCTATCTCCACGACGCGATCCACCTGCACTGAGCGTGCGGCGGACTTCGTCGCTACCAACAACGCAATCCACTAGCCTAAGAAGGGAAAGTAACATGGAAGTCGAAGCAGCACGGTATATCGGCGCGGGTCTGGCCGTGATCGCCCTCGGCGGCGCGGGCGCGGGTCTGGGCGTCCTGTTCGGCAACTACCTGAACGCAGCGGTCCGCAACCCGGCCGCGGCGGAAAAGTGGTTCGGCCGCATGATGATGACCTTCGCGCTGGTCGAAGCGACGGGCCTCTTCGCCTTCGTCGTGGCGATGATCATCCTGTTCGTCTGATCGACCTACTCGTGTAGGCGGCCGCCCGCGGGATCCGCTTCGCGGATTCCTCGGGTTACGGCCGCGGAGACAGCGTCATGCCGCAGTTCAATCCCGAGTTCTTCGCGCCGCAGCTGGTGTGGCTGGGAATCACGTTCCTGGTGCTCTACCTGCTGATGTCGAAGCTGATCCTGCCTCGCATCACCAGCATCCTCAACCAGCGCGAGGACCGCATCGACGGCAACCTGCAGCGCGCCGAAGCCCTCAAGGAGGAAGCGGCGCAGGTGCTGGCGGCCTACCAGAAGGCGATCGCCGACGCGAGGGCCCAGGCCCAGGCGGCGCTGGCCAAGGCCGGTGCAGACATCGCCGCCGAGACCGCCCAGCGCGAGGCGGCGTTCGCCAAGAAGATGGCGGAGCAGACCGCGGCGGCGGAGGCCGGCATCCGCTCGGCCAAGGCCAAGGCGCTGACCGACGTGCGCGGCATCGCCGCCGAGGTGGCGGTGCTGATGGCCGGCAAGATCACCGGCGCGCCGGTCGAGGCGGATGCGGTGGCCAACGCCGTCGACAGCGTGATGAAGGAACGCGCACGATGATCGAGGAAGAAAGCGGCTGGGGCCACATTCTCGAGAACCCGCATACCTGGGTCTATCTCGCCTTTTTCATCTTCGTCGCGCTGGCCGGGCCGAAGATCTGGAAGGCGCTGGCGCAGATGCTCGACCGGCGCTCGCTCCAGATCAAGTCGGACCTCGACGAGGCGCAGAAGCTGAAGGACGAGGCGCAGGCTTTGCTGGCGGAATACCAGCGCAAGCAGCGCGACGCCATGCGCGAGGCGGAGGAGATCATCGCCAACGCCAAGTCGCTGGCCCAGCGCCAGATCAAGGACGCCGGCAGGAAGCTGGAAGAGAACCTCGCGCGGCGCGAGAAGGCCTCGCTGGAGAAGATCGCCCAGGCCGAGGCGCAGGCCCTCGCCGAGGTGCGGCGCGAGGCGGTGGACGTGGCGACCGCAGCGGCGGCGCAAGTCATCCGCGGCCAGGTTGACGGCACGCGCGGCAGCGCCCTGATCGACCAGGCGATCGCCGAGGTGGAGAAGAAGCTGCACTGAGGCGAAGGCCAAGCGCAGAGATGGAAAAGCCCGGCAGTGCCGGGCTTTTTCGTTGGGCCTACTCCGCCGCCTTCTTCGGCGCCTCCGGCTTCCAGCGCAGCACGGGCTGGCGGGCGGCCAGCGTTTCGTCCAGGCGGCGGCGCGGGGTGTGGTAGGGGGCACCCTTGAAATAGGCGGCATCGCCGGACTTGGCGCGCTTGGCGAGGCCCTTCACGACGTCGATGTAGCGGTCGAGGCCGTCCTTGCTCTCGGTCTCGGTCGGCTCCATCAGCAGCGCGCCGTGCACCACCAGCGGGAAATACATGGTCATCGGGTGATAGCCCTCGTCGATCATCGCCTTGGCGAAGTCGAGGGTGGTGACGCCGGTGTTGTCGAGGAACTCGTCGTTGAACAGCGCCTCGTGCATGCAGGTGCCGGGGAAGGCCGGCGTCATCTCGTCCTTGAGGCCGGCGAGGATGTAGTTCGCGTTCAGCACCGCGTCGCCCGAGGCCTGGCGCAGGCCGTCGGAGCCGTGGCTCATCATGTAGCTCAACGCGCGCACGAACATGCCCATCTGGCCATGAAAGCCTTTCAGCCGGCCGAAAGCCTTGTCGCCCCGCTCCACCAGCTCGAAACCGTTGGTGCCGTGCAGGACGTACGGCA
>DATEOK010000117.1:0-7243 GCA_035274225.1 Dongiaceae bacterium | reverse complement strand
TCGGTCGAGCCGGTCGTCATCGAGTTGATCGGCCAGCAATGGCGCCAACCGTCCTGGCAACTCGAGCCACGACGCCACGAGCGCGATCGGGCCGTGCTGGAAGATGCCTTCCAGTCGTTCGGACGCGACGTGCTGACGGCGCGGGAGACCGACATCTGCCGCCTGCTGCTGCGCGGCCATTCGACCCTATCGGTCGCCCACAATCTCGGCCTGGCGGAAGGCACGGTTAAGAACCACTGCAAGCACATCTATGCGCGGCTCAACATCTCGAGCCGCAGCGAATTGTTCCGCTTGTTCCTCAATCACATTTTCGCGGACTGACGCGCAGCGGAGCCTGGACCGCGGTCAGCAGGCCGGTGTGGACGAACATCCGCGTGTGCAGGCTTTTTGTTTGCAGCACCATGGTTTAGCCTCTGTGGTTCGAACATCCCCTGAACGAGCCACTCATGACCAGCAACAGCAATTCCCCCGAAACCCTGTGCGCCCAGGCGATGGGCTGGATCGATGAGACTACCAAGTCCATCGTCCAGCCGGTCCATCTGTCCACGACGTATCTGCGTGACGAGGACAACGAGTACCGGTCCGGCCGCTCCTATGTGCGCGAAGACAATCCGACCTGGGACCAGGCCGAGGCCCTGATCACGCGGCTTGAGAACGGCGCGGCGACCCTGGTGTTCTCGGCGGGCATGGCGGCGGCGACGGCGCCGTTCCTGGCCCTCCGGCCCGGCGATCACGTGGTCGTTCCGGAGGTGATGTATTGGGGCCTGCGCAAATGGCTGCTCGGCCCCGCGACCGATTGGGGGATCAAGGTCGACCTGGTCGACATGACAGACCTCGACCGCGTGCAGGCGACGATGCATCCGGGCAAGACCAAGATCATCTGGGCCGAGACGCCGTCCAACCCGATGTGGCAGGTGTTCGATTTGAAGGCGCTGGCGGAGATCGCGCACTCTGCCGGCGCGCGGCTGGCTGTCGATTCGACCTGCGCCACGCCGATCCTCACCCAGCCGATCTCGCTGGGTGCCGACCTCGTGATGCATGCCGCGACCAAGTACCTCAACGGACATTCCGACGTGCTCGCGGGTTCGCTCACCACCGCGCGGCAGGACGAGCTCTGGCAACGCATCCATGGCGTGCGCACCAGCTGCGGCGCGGTGCTGGGCAGCTTCGAGGCGTGGCTGCTGGTGCGCGGCATGCGCACGCTGCCGCTGCGCGTCAAGCAATGCAGCGCCAATGCGCTCCATGTAGCCGAGCAGCTGGAGCGCCATCCCGGCGTCGAGCGGGTGCTCTATCCCGGCCTCGCCAGCCATCCGCAGCACGCGCTGGCCAAGCGCCAGATGCAGGGCGGCTTCGGCGGCATGCTGTCGATCCGGGTCAAGGGCGGCGAAGCGGCGGCGGTCCGCTGCGCGGCGCGTGTCAAATTGTGGAAACGCGCCACCTCGCTCGGCGGCGTCGAGAGCCTGATCGAGCATCGCGCTTCGATCGAGGGAGCAAGCACGCCGGTACCGCGCGACCTGCTGCGGCTGTCCACCGGGATCGAGAGCGCCGAGGAGCTTTTGAGCGATCTTACCGAGGCCCTCGCCTGATCCTTCACCTAACCCCAGAGGGTATAGAACGACCAGTATACACGCGGTCTTAGGACTCTATTTACCGCTCCAACGTAGCTTTGGCGCCAATAGGCCTAAGTCGAGCGGGGGCGTTCTCAAATGAACATCTGGGGCAAGATGATGGTTTCGGCCGGCGGCGCCGTGTTGGCGACGATCGTGGTCGGCGCCGTTGGCCTATTCGGCATGGAGAGGATCGACAATGCGATCGATACCCAGGTCGAAGTCGGCTCGCTCCTGAAGCAGCATATGGCCGCCGATCTCGATCGCGCGCAGTTGGTCAACCAGGTCGAACACGCCGTCCGCATCGGCCGCATGAATCGCAGCGAAGGCCCCGTCGCCATCGAAGCCGCGAAGGCCGACGTGGCGACGCTGCTGGGCAATCTCACTGCGCAGGCGCCGGCCATCCTGCCCGCGGACGTCGGCCAGGAGATGGTGGACACCCACGCCGCCATGAAGGGTTTTGCCGGTGAGGCAGCGACGCTGGTCGAGCTGGCTTTCGCCGACAACATCAAGGCCAACGGCAGCCTCGAAGCGTTCCTGGCTCTGTCCAAGGACCTCACGCAGCGCATGGCGCAGCTGAGCGACAAGCTGGAAGCGGTAAGCGCAGCGACCGCCGCGGAGACCGCGAGCCTGAAGCAGACACTGATGATCGCCATGATCACCGTCATCTTGGTGGCGGTCGGCGGGATGCTGGCCTTCAACATCGTGGTCGCGCGCTCGGTGTCGCGGCCGGTGGCGGTGGTCACCCAGATCATGGGCCGCATGGCCGGTGGCGAGCGCGCCGTCGATGTGCCGACGATGAACCGCGCCGACGAGATCGGCCAGATGTACGCCGCCCTGTCCACCTTCAAGGAGAGCCTCGGCAAGGCGGACCGCCTCGCCGAGCAGGAGCAGGCCGAGGCCGAGCTCCGCGCCAAGCGCGGCGAGCGCATGGAGGCGGTGTGCCACGGCTTCGATCAGGCGATCACCGGCCTGCTGAAGGGCGTCGAGGACGTCATGAGCGAACTGCGCCAGTCGGCGCAGACCATGTCCGAAGCGGCGCGCCAGACCGAGGCGGAAGCCAAGGCCGCCAACACCGCGTCGCAGTCCGCCGGCAGCAACGTCAGTTCCGTCGCCGGCGCGACCGACGAGCTGGTGGCATCGGTGGGCGAGATCGGGCGACAGACCGAGCGCTCTTCGGAGATCGCCGCGCGCGCCGCCGCGCGCGCCGGCGAGACCGACAAGCAGATCCAGGGCCTGGCCGATGCCGCGCAGAAGGTCGGCGACGTGGTCAAGCTCATCACCGATATCGCCGAGCAGACCAACCTGCTGGCGCTCAACGCCACCATCGAGGCGGCGCGCGCCGGCGAGGCTGGCAAGGGCTTCGCGGTGGTCGCCAGCGAAGTGAAGAACCTCGCCAACCAGACCGCGCACGCGACCGAAGAAATCGCCCAGCAGGTCGCGACCATCCAAAGCGAGACCAAGACCGCGGTGGGCGCGATTCAGGGCATCTCCACCATCGTCGGCGAGATCAACCAGATCGCTGCCGCGATCGCCGCGGCGATCGAGCAGCAGGGCTCCGCCACGCGCGAGATCGCCCGCAACGTCGAGGGCGCCTCGAGCGGCACGCAGTCGGTGAGTACCAGCATCGGGCATGTGTCCGAGGCGGCGACCCAGACTGGCGGCGCGGCCAAGGCCATGCTGACCGCCGTAGCCAAGCTGGCCGAACGGTCAACTCAGGTCCAAGGCAAGGTCAGCGAGTTTTTACGCGAGATCCGAAGCGCCTAGCCGGAACCACTTAGCCTTTTGATCCGTTGTGATCGAAACGGGCCTGCTGGCGCGGCCCGAATGTGGCTTAACGGCTCTTTAAGCCTGTTTGGCATAAGCTTTGCTCAAAGGGAGGTCTAGCAATCGTTGCTTCGGCGGTCGCCGGCCAGTCGGCGACTGGAGGTAGACATGATGCGTTGCTTACGACTCGCTTCCCTTGCCTTGTGCGGCGCGCTGATCTCGTATCAGGCCTCCGCCGAGGAAACGAGCACCGATGCCAATATAATCACCGGCCTCGATGTCTCCAGCTCCATCAACGCACAAGAGACGATGCTCCAGATCGAGGGGATGGCCGCGGCTATCCGCTCGCCCGCGATTCTTGCGGCGATCCAGCACGGGCGCCACGGGCGAATCGGTTTCGCGGTGTTCGTCTGGGCGGACGGAGACTATCCCGAGCTGGTTTCCTGGCGCATGATCGGCACCGCCGAGGATGCGGAGGCAACCTCGAAGGAGATCAGCGCCCGCTTGCAGTCGCTCATCGACTCGTCCTCGCGTTCGGTCGGCACGCTGACCAATCTCTCCGGCGCGATCGATCATGCCTCGGAGATGCTGCGTGAGGCGCCATATGCCAGCAACCGCGCCGTGCTCAACATCATCGGCAACGGCGAGGACAATGTCGGCGAGGATCCGCAGCGGGCCCGCGCCGATCTGCTTGCGCGGGGTGCCACCATCAACGGCGTGGTGGTCGGCGGCGATCCGGCGGTACTGAACTACTATCGCCAGCAGGTGATCGGCGGCCGCACCGCTTTCGTGCTGCCGGCGGACAAGGCCGAGACGCTGGTGCAGGTTTTCGCGCTCAAGTTCGTCTCGGAGATCGCGATGCACGTTCAGCCGGCGGTTCGACCGGACCGGCTGTAACACGGGCTGCGCCTTTATTCGGCTTGACGCCTTGGGCGGCGGGGCGAATGCTATGAGCCGTGCGCTGTCCGCTCGCCCTCTTGCTGGTCGCCTGGGCCGTATTTGCCGGCCGTCTCGCGCACGCCGATGAGATCTGGACCGACGCCAACATCGTTACCGGCCTTGATTTCTCAGGTTCGATCGAGCCGCACGACGCCCAGGTGCAGATCAACGGGATCGCCATGGCGATCCGTTCGCCGCAGATCATGGCCGCGATCAAGAACGGCAATCACGGCCGCGTCGGATTCGCGGTGTTCGTATGGGCCAGCAGCAACTATCCGATCCTGCTGACCTGGCGCCAGATCAGCTCGCCGGCGGAAGCGGCGGCGGTGGCGGAGGACGTCGAGAACGGGCTGCACGCGCTGATGGGGTCCGAAGCGCTGATAAAGCTAGGCGCCTTGACCGACATGTCGGGGGCGATGGAATACGGCGGAGAACTGCTGCGCACCGCGCCGTTCGCCACCAATCACCGGTTCGTCAACATCGTCAGCAATGGGATCGACAATGTCGCCGAAGGCACCACGCCGGTGCGCGATCGGCTGGTGGCCCAGGGCATCACCATCAACGGCGTCGCGCTCGGCCACGACGTGACGCTGTTCTCATATCTCAAGCGCGAGGTGATTGGCGGGCCGGAGGCGTTCGCCTTGATGGCGAACGACCCGGAACAGCTGGTCGAAGTGATGGCGCGGAAGTTTCTGTCGGAGATCGTGTTCAACGCCGGCAGCGTCGATCATGCCTTGCGGTAGCTCGCCGCCAGCTCGACATAATGCTGGGCGGTGTAGACGAAATATTTCAGCTCCGCTTCCGAGAGCATGCGCTTGAGCTTGGCCGGGCTGCCGGCCCACAGCTCGCCGCGCTTCACCCGCTTGCCGGGCGTCACCAGGGCGCCGGCCGCCACCATGGCGCCGGATTCCACCACCGCGCCGTCCATCACGCAGGCCTGCATGCCGATGAAGCAGCCGTCTTCCAGAATGCAGGCGTGGATCAGCGCCATGTGCCCGATGGTGACGTCGGCGCCGATGATCGTCCGGGTGCCGGCCGCGCCTTCCCGCTCGTGGTTGACGTGGACGATGGTGCCGTCCTGGATATTGGTGCGCGCGCCGACGCGGATATAGTTGCCGTCGCCGCGCAGCACGCAGCCGTACCAGATCGAGGCCTCGTCGCCGATGGTCACGTCGCCGATGACGACCGCCGTCTCGGCGACGAAAGCGCTAGCCGCGATGGTCGGCGTGACGCCGTGATGCGGGCGGATGAGCGCCGGCATGGCCTTAGGGGAACAGCGGCAACTGCTCGAGCGCCGTCTCTTCCGGGAATCCGGCCATCACGTTCATGTTCTGCACCGCCTGCCCGGAGGCGCCCTTCACCAGGTTGTCCTCGACCGCCATGATGATGGCGCGGTTCGGCACCCGGTCGGCATGCACCGACATCAGCACGAAGTTGCTGCCCCGCACGTGGCGCGTGGCGGGCGCGGTGCCGTTCGGCAGCACGCGCACGAAATATTCCTTGCGATAGCGCTCGGTGAGCGTGCTGCGCAGTTGATCAGCCGTTACGCCCGGCGCCATCTTCACGTAGATGGTGGCGAGGATGCCGCGGCTCATCGGCATCAGGTGCGGGGTGAAGTTGACCAGGATTGGCTTGCCGGCCGCTTCCGTCAGGCCCTGCTCGATCTCCGGCGCGTGGCGGTGGCTGGCGACACCGTAGGCGTGGATGCCCTCGGTGACCTCCGAATAGAGGCTGCCCTGCTTGGCATCGCGGCCGGCGCCTGTCACGCCCGACTTGGCATCGATGATGATGTCGCCGGCATCGATCAGCTTCTTCTCCAGCAGCGGGATCAGCGGCAGCTGCGCCGCGGTCGGATAGCAGCCCGGGTTGGCGACCAGCCGCGCGGTGCGCACGGCCTCGCGCTTGAGCTCGGTCAAGCCGTAGACCGCTTCCTTCTGCAGTTCGGGCGCGTGATGCGCGTGGCCGTACCAGGTCGCATAAGCCTCGATGTCGGTCAGGCGGAAATCGGCCGAGAGGTCGACGATCTTGAGATGCCGCGGCAGCTTGGCGATGACTTCCTGCGTCAGGCCATGCGGCAGGCAGCAGAACGCGAAATCCACCCCGCGCCAGTCGACGTCGTCGATCTTGGTCAGAGTCGGCAGCTCCTGCAGCACCAGCTGCGGGAACACCTCGGCGGCGGGCTTGCCGGCCTGGCGGTCGGCGGTCAAAGCGACGATGGCGACCTGCGGGTGGCGCGACAGCAGGCGCACCAGCTCGGCGCCGGTGTAGCCGCTGGCACCCAGGATCGCGACCCGAAGCTTGTTGCTCGCCATTGTCCAACCTCTTGGTCTTGGCCGCCAAGATCCGCGGCCCGGGGGAGTGCTAACGAAAGCGCGCCCCTCCGACAACAGAAATCATTGTTGCAGGCCGATTGGCAACCGGGCGCCGGCCCCCTACCCTCGCGGGAGGATTCGCGGGGATGAGAGGGGTTTCATGGCGTTGCTGATTGTTGGCCTCGCTCTGTTCATCGGCATTCATGTCGTGCCGAGCTCCGCCCGCCTGCGCGCCACCCTGGCCGCCAGGCTGGGCGAGAACGGCTACAAGCTCCTGTTTTCGCTGATATCGGCCGCCGGCCTGGTCCTGGCCGGCATTGGCTACGGCCAGGCGCCGCGGGAGCAGATTTTCGAGCCATCGCAGACCGCGCGCATCGTCCTGCCGGCCGGCATGGTGATCGCCTTCGTCCTGGTGGCCGTGGCGAACGTGCCGGGCCGCATCCGTCGCGCGCTGCGCCATCCGATGCTCGCCGGCGTGCTGATCTGGTCGGTGCTGCACCTGTTCGCCAACGGTGACCTGGCGTCGAACATCCTGTTCGGCGCCTTCGCGTTGTGGGCCGTGTTCGCGATCCTGTCGGCGCAGTATCGCGGCAAGCGACCGGCGGTCGCTGAGGGCAA
>DATEOK010000116.1:0-8492 GCA_035274225.1 Dongiaceae bacterium | reverse complement strand
GCGTCACATCTTCGTCGAGACCAAGGGCGACTACTACCGCATCGACGACGGCGTCACGCAATCGTCAGGCACCATGGCCGCCAATCCCGTGACGTTCTGAGCGCTCCACCATGCGTGCGATGATCTCAATGTACGACATGCCTGAACGCCGGCCTGCGATCGAGGGCTGGTGGGCGGGCCTGACGCGCCACTGGCAGGCGGCAGGGCTGCACGACATCCCGCGGAGCTTGCGCACGACGGATGGCGATCTCTACGAGCTGTGGCAAGCGCCCGATCTTTTCATTGCGCAGACCTGCGGATTCCCGCTGACGCATCGGCTGAAGGATCGCGTGACGCTGGTCGGAACGCCGATCTACGCGGTGGATGGCTGCGCCGGCGGCAGCTATCACAGCGTGATCGTGGCGCGCAAAGACTCTGACGTCCGCAGCCTCGACGATGTTGCCGGCAAGGTGGCGGCGATCAATGGCTATGACTCGCAGTCCGGCTGGAACGCGCTGCGCCACAGCCTGATCGGCAAGGGTGCGCCCGCGCGCATTGTGGAGGCCGGCGGCCACCGCAAGTCGGTGGCCGCGGTGCGAGAAGGTCGCGCGGATGTCGCCGCGATCGACTGTGTGACATATGCGGGACTGCAGGCTCTTGCACCGCAGGAGATTGCGCCGCTGCGGATCATCGCGCGCAGCGCGAGCGCACCGGCGCTGCCATATGTGACGCGCCGCGACATCTCTCCCGCCGATCTGGAAAAGCTGCGGGCGGGGCTCCGGGCGGCGATGGCCGATCCGGCGCTCGCCGACACGCGCGCGGCGATGCAGATTGCGGGCCTGGAGATCGTGCCCTTGCAGGCCTATGACCGCTTGGTTGAGATGGAGCGCGAGGCGGATCGCGCCGGTTCCCTGGTGATCGATCCATCATGAGTGCGCGTCACCCGCTGCTGCTGCCGAGCCTGGGCATCATCCTCTCTGCGGTGTTCTGGGGCTCCATGTGGATGCCCTTGCATGCCGCGTACGGCACCGGCCTCTCCGGCGCATGGTCGGCGTGGATGATCTATGGCGTGCCGGCGTTCGTGGTGCTGCCGTTCGTCCTGCGCGACGGCGGGCGCGGCCTGATGGCGGGCGGCTGGCCGTTGCTGTGGCTCGGCCTCTCGACCGGCATCTGCAACTACCTCTACGCGGCGAGCGTGGTCTACGGCGACGTCGCGCGCATCGTGCTGCTGTTCTACGTCAATCCGGTGTGGAGCGTGCTGCTGGAGCGCCTCATCCTGAAGACGCCGATCACTCCCGGCCGCGCGGCTGCGCTGGCGGTCGGCCTCGCCGGCATGTTCATCCTGAACTATGACGGCGAAGGGTTGCCGTTGCCGCGCACGTTGGCGGAGTGGTGCGGGCTCGTCGCCGGTTTCTTCTGGGCGGTGGCGCTCGTCACCATGCGCATGACCCCGCAGGTCGGGATGGTGGAAAAGGCGTTCCTGCAATACGTGACCGCCATGATCTTCGGCGGTGCCGTGCTCGCGCTCGGCATCTTTCCCAGCCAGACCGACTGGTCCGCGGTCGATTGGCCGCGCGCCATCTTCTGGATCGCGGTCATCGCGGGCATCTGGGTGTTGCCGGGCCTGCTGCTGAGCTTCTGGGCGGCGGCGCGCCTGTCACCGACCCGCGCCAGCATGCTGTTCATGGCGGAAGTGGTGGTGGGGGTGGTGACGGCCGCGATCTGGACCGACTATCCGTTCGGCTGGCGCGAAGCGGTCGGCGGCATCATCATCGTGTCCGCCAGCGTGATTGAGATATTGTTCGGCGCGCATACGCCTGCGGTTCGGGAGACGGGTAAGGCATGAACATCCATCATTTCGACGCGAAGGGCATGAAGTGCCCGCTGCCGGTCTTGAAGGCGCGCAAGCTGATGCGGGACCTCGGCAACGGCGACGTGCTGGAGGTGCACGCCACCGACCCGGGCGCGCCCGGCGACTTCAAGCATTTCTGCGAAACGACCGGCCACCGCCTGTTGGACAGCAAGGAAGCGGATGGCGTCTACGTGATCCGGATCGAGACGGTAAAAACCGTCTAGTTGGTCGCGTCCGGCTGCGGCGGTTCCGGCGCCGGCGCCTGGACCTCTTCGGCCTGCCCGAGCGCGGCGAGGGCGGCCTGCGCGCCGGCATGCAGCGGGACGGTCAATCGGTCGATGCTCGGCTGGATCTTGTCGTTATTGCCGGCGGCGTGCAGCAGCGCCTTGGCAAGGCCATCGGCGAGCTCGTCCGACAGCGAGGAACGCACCACCCACACGGCAGGCACCGACAAGGTCGGGACGACGTCCGTTCCGGCATACTGCTTGTGCTTGATCCAGCCGGCGGTGACGTAGCCGCTCTTGTTGTCGTCGGACGGCTTGGCCGGGAGCAGCTTGTAGCTACCGGTGCGCATCAGCGATGCGACGTCCGCGTTCGGTAGCTGCGCGACCAGCACCAGGGCGTCGACCTTGTCGCCCAGCAGATCGAGCGCCGCGGCTTCCGGATCACCGGTCACCAGCTTCGTCTTCTTCTCGTTGATGCCGGCGACGCGCAGCAGGGAGCGCGCAGTCACCGCATTGTCCGAATCCTTGACGCCGATCGCGATCCGCTTGCCGTTGAGCGCCGACAGATCGGCGAACGGCGCTTCCTTGGCGACCAGGACATGCAGGACCAGCTGCCCCACATTGCCGATGGAGCGCAGCTCGGTCATTGGGCCGGACTTCTTGAACGGGCCGGTGCCTTGCACGGCCGCGTCGGCGATATCGGCGGAGACGATGACCGATTCAACCACCCCGCCGTCGACCGACTGCAAGGCGCTGACGGGATCCGTGGCGGTCTGGGCGAGGCCGATCACGCCTTCAACGCCGCAAGGACCGTCATTGTCGCATTGGCGCGAGCCGGGCGGGTTGCTGATGGCGCTGGCGATTTCGCCGGCAAGGTCGTAGAGCGTCGATCCCGGGGCGCCGGCGCCGATGCGGAAATAGGCGACGTCCTGGGCGAACGCTTTGTCGAGGCCGCTGCCGGGCAGCAGATAGGCAGCAAGCGCCACTGCCCCGGCGGCGAATGCGCCGCCAAGCCAGATGACCCTGGCCCTCGTGCCGGAAGTGGTTCTGAACTTCACCGCACAACCCTCAAAGAATCACCCGACACCCGACTCGGGCTATTCATGATTTTTCCGAATTTACGTCTCGAGTCGCGAATGCGCTATACGCCAAACGGCAAATACTCGCGATTTCAAGACATTGTGTGGCCGGACTCACGCACTCGGTCTTTTCGCCGGGCGCAAATAGGGCAGCTTTACGACCCAATTTCCGAAACTTGGTGTGAGCCGTCGCGGGGCCGCTCTGCCGGGTCGCGCCCAGACCTTCCCGGACGTGGTACGGTCTGCTAACACCCAACCCCGTCAGGTTAGGACTCGTGGCGCTAAGGATCGGTGAATGGACGCGGAATTATCACAGCGTCAGCGCAATTTGCGGCGCCTGTTGCGGCCGCGGCACGTCGCCATCGTTGGCGGCCAGGCGATGGCGGATTCGATCCGACGCTGCGCCGACACCGGCTTCAGCGGCGAGATCTGGGTCGTCAATCCGAAATACCCGGAGCTCGGCGGGCGCAAGTGCTACGCCTCGATCGCCGACCTGCCGGAGGCGCCCGACGCCACCTTCATCGCGGTGCCGCGCGAAGCGACCATCGAAATCCTGAAGCAGCTGGATGCGCGCGGCGGCGGCGGCGCGATCTGCTACGCCGCGGGATACACCGAAGTGGGCGGCGAGGGCGTCGCCCTGCACGCGGAGTTCGTGAAGGCGGCCGGCAACCTCGCTGTGGTAGGCCCGAATTGCTACGGCATGCTCAACTTCATCGACGGCATCTGCCTGTGGCCGACCGGCGCGCTGGGCCAGCAGGTCGAGAACGGCTGCGCCCTCGTCATGCAGAGCGGCAACATCGCACTCAATCTCAGCCGTAACGACCGCTCGGTGCCGTTCGCCTATGTCATCAGCTCGGGCAACCAGGCGATCCTCAATGCCGCCGACTATGTCGACGCGCTGGCCGACGATCCGAAAGTGACGGCGATCGGTCTCTATCTCGAAGGCATCAAGGACGTGCCGGCGTTCAGCCGCGCCGCCGCCAAGGCATTGCAGTGCGGCAAGCCGTTGGTGGCGCTGAAGGCCGGC
Organism: Dongiaceae bacterium; assembly: GCA_035274225.1. Classification (GTDB taxonomy): domain Bacteria; phylum Pseudomonadota; class Alphaproteobacteria; order Dongiales; family Dongiaceae; genus Dongia_A. The sequence goes on along the minus strand of DATEOK010000116.1, from coordinate 4,331 downwards.
AACTCCGAGCTTGGCGCCAAGTTCGCCATGAGCCACACCGGCTCGCTGGCCGGCAGCGGCAAGATGTACGACGCGTTGTTCGAGCGCCTCGGCATCATCCGCGTGCATTCAGTGCCGCAACTGCTGGAGACGCTGAAGCTGGTCTCGACCGCGGGCCTGCCCAAGGGCGACCGGCTGGCGGTGTTCACCTGCTCGGGCGGCGAGTGCCTGCTGACCGCGGACCTGTGCGACGAGCTCGGGATCCCACTACCCGGATTCTCCAAGGACCAGGCGGACGATCTGCGCGAGCAACTGCCGAACTTCGCGACCGTCTCGAACCCGCTCGACTACAACACGTCGCTGTGGGGGCACGAGGACTTGCTGGTAAAGTGCTTCTCCACCGTTATGCGCGGCGATTTCGATGCGGGTATGCTGGTGCTCGACTTCGCCACCGACGGGCCCGAGACGGAGGCTGCGTGCATGGCCGGCGTGCGCGCGTTGCTGAAGGCCTGCACGATGCATGGCAAGATGCCGATCGTCACCTCGACCTTGTCGGAGCTGCTGCCCGCCGTCGCGCGTGCCGAAGTGATCGCGGCCAAGGGCGCGCCGATGCAAGGGCTCGAAGAGGCATTGATCGCCTTCGCGGATGTTCACCGCTTTGCGCAGCGCAAGAGCAAGGCGGCGGCCGCGGCGTTGCCGGCGACCCCGGCTGCGGGCGAGACCAGGCGCATGTTGTCGGAAGTCGACGGCAAGAAGCTGCTGGCCGGCTTCGGCCTCGCCGTTCCAGAGAGCCGCGTGGTGGCGCCAAGCGATGCCGTCGCGGCAGCCGAAGCGCTGGGCTTCCCCGTGGTGCTGAAGGTTGCGGAGCCGCTGATCGCCCACAAGACCGAAGCGGGCGCTGTCGCGATCAACGTCAAGTCGCCGGCCGAGGTGGAAGCGGCGCTCGGGCGGATGGATAAATCCGTCTCCACCTATCTCAAGGGTGGCCGCATCGAGAAAGTGCTGGTCGAGCGCATGGTCGGCGATGTCGTCGCCGAGCTGATCGTCGGTGTCCAGCGCGACCCGCAATTCGGCTTGGCGCTGGTAGTGGGCGCCGGGGGCATCCTGGTCGAGCTGGTCGAGGATGCGGCGATGCTGCTGCTGCCGACGTCCGCCGAGGAAGTCGAAGCCGCCATCCGCCGGCTCAAGATCGCCAAGCTGCTGGCTGGCTACCGCGGCAAGCCGGCGGCCGACATGGCCGCCCTGGTGAAGAGCATCATGGCCATCGCCGCCTTCGCCGAAGCGCACCGCGACACGCTGCTCGAACTCGACGTCAACCCGCTGATGGTGCGCGCGGACGGCGCCGTGGCGGTGGATGCCTTGGTCGTCCTTGGCCAATAGTCCAAGAGTCGTTTGGCCGCTTTCCGACGTCGCAATGCGCTTAGTTCGCCGTCCTGACCGTCAGTAGCGTGCCCCTCGTGCCGTTCTACGCCGATGGAGCACCACGATGACCTACCAAGCTGGCCGCCATTTCCTGCAGGTCCCGGGACCGAGCAACATCCCCGACCGCATCCTGCGCGCCATCGCGCAGCCGGTGCTGGATCACCGCGGTCCCGCCTGGGCCAAGCTCCAGGCCGAGATCTTCGAGCGCATCCGGCCGGTGTTCAAGACCAAGCAGCCGGTGATGATCTTCCCGGCGTCGGGTACCGGCGGATGGGAGTCCGCGCTGGTCAACACGCTCTCGCCGGGCGACCAGGTGCTGACCTTCGACACCGGTCAGTTCGCGGTGCTGTGGGGCAACATGGCGCACAAGCTCGGCCTCGACGTGCAGATGCTGGCGACCGACTGGCGCCGCGCGCCGTCGCCCGAGGCGGTCGAAGCCGTGCTGACCGCCGACAAGGCGCACAAGATCAAGGCGATCCTGCTGGTCCACAACGAGACCTCGAACGGCGTGATGAGCCGCGTACCCGAGATCCGCAAGGCAATCGACCGCGCCGGCCATCCGGCGTTGCTGATGCTTGACACGATCTCCTCGCTCGGTAGCGCCGACATGCGCATGGACGAGTGGGGCATCGACGTGGTGGTCGGTGGCTCGCAGAAGGGATTGATGCTGCCGACCGGCCTTGCTTTCGTCGCCGCCAGCGAGAAGGCGCGCGCCGCGTCCAAGACCGCGAGCCTGCCGCGCGCGTTCTGGGACTGGGAGCCGATGCTGGCGGCCTGCGAAGGCAAGGGCAACCTGCCGTACACGCCGGTCTGCAACCTGTTCTTCGGCCTCAAGGAAGCGCTCGACATGATCGCGGAGGAGGGGCTGGAGAACATCTTCGCCCGCCACACGCGCCTTGCCGAAGCGACCCGCCGCGCCGTGCGCGCCTGGGGCCTCGACACCGTCTGCGCCGAGCCCAGCGAATACAGCCAGTCGGTGACCGCGGTATTCGTGCCGGAAGGCTGCTCGGCCGACGGCCTGCGCAAGACGATCCTCGAGAAGTTCAACATGTCGCTCGGCGCCGGCCTCGGCAAGCTCGCCGACAAGGTGTTCCGCATCGGCCATCTCGGAGACTTCAACGACCTGATGCTGGCTGGCACGCTGAGCGGCGTTGAGATGGGCCTCGCCCTCGCCAAGGTACCGCACCGCACCGGCGGCGTTCTGGCAGCGCTGAGCTATCTGTCGGGTGTCGAGGAGCGGCGCGCGGCGGCCTAGAACACGGTTGTCCATCGGATGAAGAGACGCGTCAGCGCAAGCAGGACGAGCCACATCATTCCGATGCAGTTGATGACGATCAGGAACAGGTGCCAAGTGTCACCGATCCGCGGTTCGAACAAGACCAGAATCGGGATCGACGCAATGAATGCCGCCATGAGCATGAGCGGCGCCGCAGCCAGCCAGCGCCAGACACCGTGCCAGTACCAGACGAAATAGAGTTGCGCACCGAGGGTCAGGCCAGCGGAAAACCCGAGCATGGCTAGATCCTCGCCACCAGTCGGACCAGCCACAGCGCGCCGACGACCGGCAGCCCGATGAGGGCGATCATCGCCAGTTCGAGTGGCCAAAGATTGTGGCTGGTGGGGTCGATCGAGATCTGCGCCATGATCTGGAGAAAGTAGGCGGCGAGGATCAGTAGCGGAGCGGCCGCGAGCCAGCGCCAGACGCCGTGCCAGGCGATCGCGGCCCAGAGCTGCACGCCGATGATCGCGAATGGAGCCAAGACGAAGATAAGCACTTCCATCGTGCTCAGCCGCGCCGCAGCCGGCTCGCCGGCAGGTAGACCGTGACCGTGGTGCCGAAGTTCGGCTTGCTCACGATGCCGATGCGGCCGCCATGCAGCTCGATCAATTGCTTCGACAGCGAGAGCCCGAGGCCGGTGCCTTCGTAGCGGCGGGTCAGCTCGTTCTCGACCTGGACGAACGGCTCGAGCACGCGGTGCAGGTCTTCCTCGCGCATGCCGATGCCGGTGTCGATCACCTGCAGCATCAGCTCGTCGTCCATCGACAGCTGCGCGCGCAGCGTCACCTCGCCGCCGGCGCGGGTGAACTTGATGGCGTTGGACAAGAGGTTCAGCAGCACCTGGCGCATGGCGCGCTGGTCGACCATCGCATTGGGCAGGTTGGGGCCAGGTTCGAAGCGCAGCGTGACGTGCTGCTCGTGGGCGCGCTCCTGCATCAGGCGCATCGCGACGTCGCACAGGTTGGTGATGGGCGTTTCCTCTTCGATCAGGTCGAGGCGGCCGGCCTCGATTTTCGCGATGTCGAGGATGTCGTTGATGATCGACAGCAGATGCTTGGCGCTGCCGTTGATGTCGGCGGCATACTGCTCGTAGGCGGGCGCGCCCATCGGGCCGTGGATCGCCAGCGCCATCATGTCGGAGAAGCCGATGATGGCGTTGAGCGGGGTGCGCAGCTCGTGGCTCATGTTGGCGAGGAACTTGGTCTTGGATCGGCTGGCCTGTTCCGCCAATTCCTTCGCCGCCAGGATCGCACGCTCGCGCTCGCTGAGGTCGGTGATGTCGCTGGCGGTACCGCGATAGCCGAGATGGGCGCCGCCGTCCGCATCGAACACCGGCACGGCGCTCAGCAGGAAGGTCTTGTCGCCGCCGTCCTTGGCGCGGATCGGCAGCGTGAAGTCGCGGAACGGCGCCAGGGTCTGGAGGCGCGAGAGCAAGCCGTCGGCGACCTCGCTGTCGGCAACGAGCGCCAGGATCGACGTGCCGATCAGTTCGCGCGGGTGATAGCCGGTGGCGCGCTGCGCCCGGTCCGACACGATGGTGAAGAGGCCGTCGGCGTCGATCTCCCACACCCAGTCGGACACCAGGCGGATGACGTCTTCCAGCCGCTCCTGGGTCGAGAGCAGGCGCCGCGCCACATCGGACTCATCCGGC
>DATEOK010000115.1:0-2115 GCA_035274225.1 Dongiaceae bacterium | reverse complement strand
GCCATCTTGTTGCAGAGCGTGCCGGCGACGATCATCAGGTCGCTCTGGCGCGGGCTCGGGCGAAAGAGCATGCCGAAGCGGTCGATGTCGTAGCGCGCGGCGCCCGCGTGCATCATCTCGACCGCGCAGCAGGCCAGGCCGAAGGTCATCCACCACAAGGAGCCGGTGCGTGCCCAGGTGAACAGGTCCTCGGCCGTGGTGACCATGAAGCCCTTCTCGTTCAGCGATTGCTGCAGCTCGAGCAGCTTTTTCTGGTCGATGTCGCCGGGGACGAGGCCGGCCAGCCGCGCAAGTTCTTCCTCGCTCGGCATCCGGTCTTCGTTGGGGCTCAGCATCACTCCCATTCGAGCGCCCCCTTCTTCCACGCGTAGGCAAGGCCAAGGCCAAGCTCGACGAGGAAGATCATCATCGCGGTCCAGCCGGTCCACTTGGTGAAGTCGAGGCTGACGGCCCACGGGAATAGGAATGCTGCTTCAAGGTCGAAGACGATGAATAGGATCGCGACCAGGTAGAAGCGGACGTCGAACTCGGCGCGCGCGTCCTCGAAGGCCGGGAAGCCGCACTCATATTCGCTGAGCTTGGCCGGATCGGGCCGGTGCGTGCCGGTGAAGCGCGAGACGATCATCGGCAGCACGACGAACGCGCCGGAAAGGCCCAGCGCGATGATCAGGAACAAGAGGATCGGCAGGTAGCCGGCGGCAACGCTAGCCAAAGGGGAAACTCCAGGGGCTCGAAACTTGGCGGCTCTCTAGGACAGGGTTCCCCACGGGGCAACACCACGGCCCCACCAAAAATGGCTTAAAGCGGCCTGCAATCCTCGGATAATGGCACCGCGACGATCGGCGTGCCCTCGGTCCGCTTGAAGTCGGGCTTGTCGAGCGTCGCCCAGCCGGAATCAGCAACGATGAGCAGCCGCTTGCCGTCGAACGCGATCTGGGTCGGGTCTGGAAAGGCCGCGAGCTGCTCGAACGCCAGCCCCGTAGTGGTCCGCGTGATCGCCACCAGCGCGCCCGGCACCGCGCCATTGTACAGCGCGTAATAAGTTGAACCGCAGCGCGTGACGCCGTCGATTCCCCTGAGCGGCTTACCGTCAGGCCGCGGCAGGATCGTTCGCGCACCCGTGGCGAGGTCGATACTGCCGACGCCTTGGCTGTAGTCGGCAACGAGCAGGCGATTGCCCTCAGCGTCCACCGCCATGCCCTGCCCGCTCTTGCCGACGCCCGGTTTGATGGTTGGAGACAGGCTGTAACCGGTCTTGGCGACCACATAGACCGCGCCGCTCTGGCTATCGCTGACGAACACGCCACCCTCGCCCGCCGTCACGTCGCCCGGATGGAAGCTTCCCGACGGCGGCGCGATGCGCGTTACCATCCGCCCAGCCCCATTCAACCCGATCAGCGCCCCGCGGTCGCAGGCCTTGATCGCGGCCACACCCGGCGGGCAGTCCGCCGCCACCCACAGTCGCTTGCGCTGCGCATCCCAGGCAATCGCAAACGGATGCAGCGGTGCCGGAATCCGCGCCATTACCCGGCACGACGTCTTGCAGGCGAGAATCTGCCGGTCGAGCAGGCTCGACACCCAGATTGTCGTGCCATCGCTGGCAACACCCTCAACGAGGCGGTGCTTGGGATCGATCGTCAGCACCGGCTGAGGCTGCACAACCGCCGCGGCGGCAAGCACAGCCAGGCCGATCACCGCAGCGCTCCGCCGATCAGCTTGTGCAGCTTCGAGTGGATGTCGCCGTTTGCCGCGACATACTCGCCGCGCTTGAACATCTGGTCCGAGCCCCGATAGTCGCTGACGAACCCGCCGGCCTCACGCACCAGCAGCACGCCAGCCGCGGTATCCCACAGGTCGAGGTCATCTTCCCAGAAGCCGTCCATCCGCCCCGCGGCGACCCAGGCGAGGTCGAGCGCGGCTGATCCAAACCGGCGGATGCCCGAGACGTTCGGCGCCACCGCCATGTAGATCTTCGCCCACTTAGCCGGATCGCCCCGACCCGCGTGTGGAACGCCGGTCCCGATCATGCTGTCGCCGAGGTCGCGCCGCGCCGAAACCCGCAGCCGCGCATCCTGCAGCCAGGCCCCGCGCCCCTTCTCGGCCCAGAAGCTCTCG
>DATEOK010000114.1:0-20413 GCA_035274225.1 Dongiaceae bacterium | reverse complement strand
CTCTCCGGCGTCTACACTTTGGGCGGCGCGCAGATCGCGCTCAAGCACCAGGGTTGCGCCATCGGCCAGCGCGTCGCCTTCGTCGGCACCGGCCCGCTGCTGCTGCTCGCCGCGCATCAGTACGCCAAGGCAGGTGCGGTGCCCGCCGCCGTCGTGGTGCCGTCCCACTTCCGCTCCTTCGCCGCTGCCGCGCTGCGCCTGATCGGCATGCCGCGCGAGCTGTGGCTCGGCCTCTACTGGCTGCTGGACCTGAAGCGCCGCGGCGTTCCGATCCTGTTCGGCCATCGCCTGGCGGAGGTGATCGGCGAAGAGAGTGTCAGGGCCATCAAGGTGCGCACGCGCGGCGAGCAGCGCGAGATCCTGTGCGATGCCGTCGCGATCGGCTATGGCCTGCAATCGGAGACCCAGCTCGCCGATCTTGCCGGCATCCGGTTCGCGTTCGACGCCGCGCGCCGGCAATGGCTGCCGGAAGCCGATCCCTACGGCCGCGCTAACGGCCGCAAGGACGTGTATCTTGCCGGCGACGGCGCCGGCATGCTGGGCGCCGACGCGGCCGAGGCGCGCGGCCGGCTCGCGGCGCATGCGCTGCTGACCGACCTCGACGTCTCCCACGTCACCTACAAGCCGAAGCCGGACCTCGATGCCGTCGACCGTGCCGAGCACCTGCAGCTCGCCATGCGCGCGGCGTTCGAGCTGCCCGACGACTTCTTCGCGGCAGTCGACGACGAGACGCTGATCTGCCGCTGCGAGCAGGTGCTGGCGGGGGAGCTGCGCGGCGTCGCCGGCCTGATGGGCGCGCGCGAGCTCAACCGCGCCAAGTCCTATTCGCGGGTCGGCATGGGCCGCTGCCAGGGCCGGCTGTGCGGCCACGCCGCGGCGGAGATCCTGGCCGACAAGCTCGGCGTCACGCTCGACAGTGTCGGGCGCATGCGCGGCCAGCCGCCGATCAAGCCGGTATCGGTCGCGACCGTGGCGGCGCACAAGCCATGAGCAAGCGCGCCACCCTCAGCTGCGACGCGCTGGTGATCGGCGCCGGCATCGCCGGCTGCGCCACCGCCCTGCAGCTCGCGCGCCGCGGCAAGAAGGTGACGCTGCTGGAGCGCGACCAGGCCGGCGTGCGCGCCAGTGGCGTCAATTTCGGCGGCGTGCGGCAGAACGGCCGCGACCTGCGCGAGTTGCCGATCGCCATGCGCGCCCGCGCGATGTGGGACAACCTGCCCAGTCTGATCGGGTTCGACGGCGAGTTCCGCGCGACCGGCAACCTCCGCCTCGCCTCCGACGCAGGGCGGGCGTTGCAACTCGACGAGTTCTTCGCCGACGCCACCGAACGAGGGCTCGGCCTCGAGCGGCTCGAACCCGCGGACCTGGCCGGGCGCTATCCGTGGCTGTCCAGCAAACCGATCCTTGGCCTGCTCTGTCCCAGCGACGGCCACGCCAATCCGCGCCTGGTGGGGCCGGCCTTCGCCTTCGCGGCGCAGAGCGCCGGCGCCACCCTGGTCGAGCATACCGAGATCACCGAGGGCTGGTACGCCAACGGCGCGTTCCATCTGCGCTCATCGGACAACCGCAGCTTCACGGCGCCGGTGCTGGTCAATTGCGCCGGCGCGTGGGCCGGCAAGGTCGCCGACTGGTTCGACGAGGCGGTCACCCTGGTGCCGGAGATCCCGCAGGTGCAAGTGACCGAGCCGTTGCCCTATCGCATCGAACCGGTGCTCGGCTTCATGGGCGGCGACTTCTACCTGCGCCAGACCTTGCGCGGCAACATCCTGTTCGGTTCGGGCCAGGGCCGCGCGACCGCCGATGCGCTGCGCAGCCGCCCCCTGCCGGAGACGACGCGGCGCGGCGCCGAGATCGCCATCAACTTCATCCCCGGCCTCGCCCACGTGCCGATCATCCGCTCCTGGACCGGCGTCGACGGCGACACCTCAGACGGCGTCTGCGTGCTGGGCGCGAGCGAGACCCATCCCGGCCTGTTCCACGCCTTCGGCTTCAACGGCCACGGCTTCCTGCTCGGCCCCGCGGTCGGCGCGGTGCTGACGGAACTCATCCTCGACGGCAAGACAAGGACCGAGATCGACGGGCTGGGGATCGGGCGGTTCACAGCGCGGAAGCCGAAGAAGGAAGCGCTACCCGTTGCGAGCGCCCCAGAGACGCAATCATCGGATATCAACTAACTCTGTCATCCCAAGGCTTGGCCTTGCCACGACGAATGAGAGGACAGATCCAGCGCAGCTCAGTGATGCAGGATCTGGCTGAGGAACAGCTTGGTGCGGTCCGACTTCGGATGCAGGAAGAACTCTTCCGGCGTGTTCTGCTCGATGATCTCGCCGCGGTCCATGAAGATGACGCGGTTGGCGACCGTGCGGGCGAAACCCATCTCGTGGGTGACGCACAGCATGGTCATGCCGGAGCGCGCCAGCTCGATCATCACCTCGAGCACTTCCTTGATCATTTCTGGATCGAGCGCGGAGGTCGGCTCGTCGAACAGCATCACCTTGGGGTTCATGCACAGCGAGCGCGCGATCGCCACGCGCTGCTGCTGGCCGCCGGATAGCTGGCCCGGATACTTCGCCGCCTGTTCCGGAATCTTCACGCGCTGGAGGTAGTGCATCGCCACCTCCTCCGCTTCCTTCTTCGGCATCTTGCGCACCCAGATCGGCGCCAGCGTCAGGTTCTCCAGCACCGTCAGGTGCGGGAACAGGTTGAAGTGCTGGAACACCATCCCGACTTCGCGCCGCACCTGCTCGATGTTCTTGAGATCGTGGGTCAGCTCGACGCCCTCTACGGCGATCTTGCCGCGCTGATGCTCTTCCAGGCGGTTGATGCAGCGGATCATGGTCGACTTGCCGGAGCCAGAAGGCCCGCACACCACGATGCGCTCGCCCTTATAGACCGTCAGGTTGATGTCCTTGAGCACGTGGAACTGGCCGTACCACTTGTTGACGCCGGACAGCTCGATCATCACGTCGGTGCCGACTTCCATCTTCGCCGCGGCTTGAGTGGCCATGCCTTCAGTCCCCCTAGCGTTTCTTGTGCCCGGTGTGCAGCTTGCGCTCCAGATGCATGCTGTAGCGCGACATCGCAAAGCAGCAGATGAAGTAGATGATGGCGCAGAAGACGTAGCCTTCCATCTCCGTGCCGATCCATTTGCTGTCGCGCGACCCGGCCCGGACGATGTTGAGGAAGTCGTAGAGGCCGACGATCGCCACCAGCGTCGTATCCTGCGCCAGGCTGATGAAGTTGTTGACGATGCCCGGAATGGCGATGCGCAGCGCCTGCGGCATGATGATGAAGCGCGTCATCTGCCAATAGCCGAGGCCCAGCGCCATCGCGCCTTCGTACTGCCCCTTCGGCAGCGCCTGCAAACCGCCGCGGATCACCTCGGCCATGTAGGCCGCGGCGAACAGGGTCACGCCGATCAGCACGCGCATCAGGATGTCGATGCTCATGCCGAGCGGCAGGAACAGCGGCAGCAGCACGTTGGCCATGAACAGGATGCTGAGGAGCGGCACGCCGCGCGCAAATTCGATGAAGAATACGCAGAGCGCGTGCAGGATCGGCAGCTTCGATCGTCGCCCCAGCGCCAGCAGGATGCCGAGCGGCAGCGAGAACACGATGCCGACGCTGCTGATGATGACGGTCAGCATGAAGCCGCCCCAGAGGCGCGTCGGAACCGGCTCCAGACCCAGGCCGCCGTTCAGCAGCCAGAACGCCACGATCGGGTAGATCACAAAGAAGAACCAGGCGAACGGCTTCTTGTTCTTCACCCGGTCGGAGAGCAGGCCGAAAATCGAAACGGCCAGCATGACCAGCACGATGTCGACGCGCCAGCGCTCCGGCTCGGGATAGAAGCCGTAGAAGAACTGCGGCAGGCGCGCCCGGACGAAGATCCAGCAAGCGCCGCTGTTGGCGGAGCAATCGGAGAACTGCGCCGTGCGATCGCCCGACACCACCTCGGGCGGATAGGCCCAGGTCGCATCCAGGATCACCCAGTTCACGAACGGCGGGACGATCAGGTAGATGAGGAACAGCGCCACGACCGTCAGCAGCGTATCGAACCAGCTTGCGAACAGGTTGTGCCGCATCCAGCCGATGACGCCGGTCTCGGTCACCGGCGGCGGCAGGCTGGGCCGCGTGCCGGGCTCCATGGTGGACATCGGAATGTCGCTCATTGCGGCCTCCTCACCGTTCCACCAGGGCGACGCGCTTGTTGTACCAGTTCATCACGATCGAGATCGACAGGCTGACCGTGAGATAGAACAGCATAAGGATGGTGACGCACTCCACCGCGCGTCCGGTCTGGTTCTGCGAGGTGCTGATCACCGAGAACAGGTCGGGGAAGCCGATGAAGCCGGCCAGAGTCGAGTTCTTCACCACGTTCAGATACTGGCTGATCATCGGCGGCACGATGATGCGCAGCGCCTGCGGAATGATGACCAGCCGCAGCGTCGTGCCCGAGCGGAGACCCACCGCATAGGCTGCCTCGGTCTGGCCGTGGCTGACCGCGACGATGCCGCCGCGCACGATCTCTGCGATGAAGGCGGCGGAGTTGACGGCAAGGCCAAGAATAAGCGCGACGATCTCCGGCTGGAAGGAGAGCCCGCCGGTGAAGCGGAACGTCCCCTGGACAGGCAGTTCCCAGGTGACCGGATTACCGAGCACCAGGCTGACCAGCGCCGGCAATCCGACGATGAGGCCGACCGAAGCCCAGAAGATGGGGAATTGCTTGCCGGTTTGCTCCTGCCGCCGCTTGGCCCAGCGGCGCACGGCCACCGCGGCGCCAATGCCGACCAGAACGAAGACCGCGACGATCCAGAAGTCCGCCTCCAGGATCGGGCGCGGCGTCGACAGTCCCTTCACGTTGAGGAAGATGACGTCCCACAGGCTGAGGCTGTCCTTGGGCTTGGGCAGTGCGACCAGCACCCCGCCGTACCAGAACACCAGCTGCAGCAGCAGCGGCACGTTGCGGACGGCCTCGATGTAGACCTCGGCGATCTTTGCGATCAGCCAGTTGCGCGACAGTCGCATGATCCCGACCGAGAGGCCGAGGAAGGTCGCGAGCAATGCCGCGACAACGGAGGCAACCAGGGTGTTGAGCGCACCGACCAGCAGGATGCGCCAGATCGGCGAGTCGAGCGTAACGGAGAGTGTAGCGAAGCTGAGCTGGAACCCGGCGGGGTCGGTCATGAACGACAGGTTGAGCGGCACGCCCAGGCGTGCCTGATTCTCGACCATGTTGTGGCCGAGGAACCAAGCAAAGGCGATCACGGCAATGGCCACGACGAATTGGGCGGCCAGGCCGCGCTTACGTTCGTCGCGCCACCAAACTACGGTGCTGGCGTGTCGGGTATCCCCGCTACTGATCTCAGCCACGTCACCCCTCCCCTTGGCAGAGTGGGAACGAAAAAGGGAGTCAACGCCGGTGAGTGTCTCTCCGGCGTTGACTGACCCTGCTGGCTGTTAGCGAACCGGCGGAGCGTACTGCAGACCGCCCTGGGTCCACAGCGCGTTCAGGCCGCGCGGCAGCTTGATCGGGGTGTTCGGGCCGACATTACGCTCGAAGATCTCGCCGTAATTGCCGACAGCCTTGATGATGTTGTAGCCCCAATCGTTCGACAGGCCCATGCCCTCGCCCATCTTCTCGGTGATGCCCAGCATGCGCTGGATTTCGCCGTCGGCGGTGGCGTTGTCGGGGCCGTTGGCCTTCACGACGTCGTCGAGATTGGCCTGGGTGATGCCCTTTTCCTCGGCGATCACCGTCACGTAGTGGGTCCAGCGGACGATGTCGGCCCACTGGTTGTCGCCATGACGCACGACCGGGCCGAGCGGCTCCTTGGAGATGATGTCCGGCAGGATGATGTGGTCGTCCGGCGCCTTCAGAGCGGTACGCTCGCCGGCGAGGCCGGAGGCGTCCGTGGTGTAGGCATCGCAACGGCCTTCGTCATAGGCGCTGCGGGCCTGGTCGTTCTCCTTGAACTTCACCGGCTGGATGCCGAGGTTGTTCGCCTTGTCGAAGTCGCCGAGGTTCTTCTCGGTTGTGGTGCCTTCCTGCACGCACACCGTGGCGCCCTTCAGCTCTTTCGCGCTGGAGATGCCGAGGTCCTTGCGGACCATGAAGCCCTGGCCGTCGTAGTAGTTGACCGCGACGAAATCCAGCGCCAGCTGGGTGTCGCGCGACAGGGTCCAGGTCGAATTGCGCGCCAGCACGTCGACTTCGCCGGATTGCAACGCCGTGAAGCGCTGTTCGGCGCTCAGCGGCTTGTATTCGACCTTGCTCGGGTCGCCGAACACGGCGGCCGCGATGCCCTTGCACAGATCGATGTCAAGGCCGGCCCACTCGCCCTTGTCGTTCGGCGCACCGAAGCCCGCGAGGCCCGTGGTCACGCCGCATTTCAGTTTTCCCGCCGCCTTCACGCTCTCGAGCGTCGAAGCCGCATGAGCCGCAGTGGACATGCCCGCAACGAGGGCAATACCAGCGACCAAAGTCTTCAGATGCTTCATTTCAGTAACGTCCTTCCCTGATTTCTTGCGCAGTCTTCTTTGTTCTCGCCGCGCCACGGTCAGCGACCTTTGCGGGCGCAACCGTCCGGACTTTTACACATTCCAGCCGGGTGCTACAAGCATCTGTTCGTATATTCCTGGACCTAAGAGCATGGCCGAACAGGGCAAAAAAGACCGCACCATCGCCACCCACGCCGGCAACCATCCGCACGACAACCAAGGCGTGGTTAACCCTCCGATCTATCGGGCCTCCACCATCCTGTTCCGATCGGTCCAGGACCTGCGCGAGCGCTACAAGAGCAAGTACGAAGCCATCACCTACGGGCGGGACGGCACGCCGACCTACCGGGCGCTGGCCGAGGCCTTTACCGTGTTGGAGGGTTGCGACAAGGCGGTAATCGTGCCGTCCGGCCTGGCCGCGGTGACCACCGCGCTGCTCGGCACGCTCAATCCCGGCGACCACCTGCTGATGGTGGATACGGCCTACGAGCCGACCCGCAGCACCTGCGACGGCTTCCTCGCCAAGATCGGGATCGAGACCACCTACTACGATCCCATGATCGGTGCCGGCATCGCCGCGCTGATGCGCCCCAACACCAAGGTGATCTACCTGGAGAGCCCCGGCTCCCTCACCTTCGAAACGCAGGATGTCCCGGCGATTGTCGGGGTTGCTAAGGCGCGCGGCTGCCTCACCATGATCGACAATACCTGGGCGACGCCTTTGTTCTTCAAGCCGCCCAAGTTCGGCATCGACATCGGCATCTATGCCGCCACCAAGTATATCTGCGGCCACTCCGACATCATGATGGGCATCGTCACCTGCCGGGCCGAGCTGCATCACCAGATCGCCAAGATGGCGCACGGCACGCTCGGCCACGCCGCGGCGCCGGACGAGTGCTACCAGGCGCTGCGCGGCCTCAGAACTTTGCATGCGCGGCTGACGCAACATCAGGCGACCGCCCTCACCCTGGCGCGCTGGCTGGCCCAGCGGCCGGAGGTCGAGCAGGTGCTGCACCCTGCTTTGCCCGGAACGCCGGGGCACGAGTTCTGGAAGCGCGACGTCGGCGCTTCGTCCGGACTGTTCGGCGTGGTGCTGAAGCCGTGCGCACCGGACCGGGTCGACGCCATGCTCAACGGCATGCAGCTGTTCGGCATGGGCTACAGCTGGGGCGGCTATGAGAGCCTGATGGTGCCGGCCGGCCTCACCACCAGCCGCAGCGCCAAGCCGTGGCCCGCCGTCGGCCGCACCGTGCGCATCCATGCCGGCTTGGAAGATCCCGACGACCTGATCGCCGATCTGGAAGACGGCCTTGCGAGGCTGCGAGGAAACTGATGGGCGCCCAAGGGAACACAACGGGGCAAGATTTTCTCGACAGCGTGGCGTTCGATGGCGACGGCCTGGTACCGGCGATCGCGCAGCAGCACGACACCGGCGAGGTGCTGATGATGGCCTGGATGAACCGCGCCGCGGTCGAAGAGACGCTGAGCACCGGCCGCGTCTGCTACTGGTCGCGCTCGCGCGCCAGCCTGTGGCGCAAGGGCGAGACCTCCGGGCAGACGCAGCGCCTGGTCGAGCTGCGCATCGATTGCGACAACGATTGCCTGCTGGTGCTGGTGGACCAGACCGGCGTCGCCTGCCACACTGGGCGTCGCTCTTGCTTCTTCACCGCGGTGCGTGGCGGCGAGCGTGCCGTCATCGCCGACGTCCAGATCGCACCAGATAAGCTCTACGACAAGCCATGACCCATACATTGCAGACGTGCCGGGACATGGATACCGCCGATCCGCTGGCGCGCTCCCACGATGCATTCGTGCTGCCTGAGGGCGTCGTCTATCTCGACGGCAACTCGCTCGGCGCCCTGCCAAAACAGGCGGAAGAGCGTGTGCGCACCGTTATCACGCGGCAGTGGGGCCAGGACCTCATCAAGAGCTGGAACGTCCATGATTGGATCGGCGTGCCGGCCCGCCTTGGCGGCAAGATCGCGCGCCTGATCGGCGCCAGAGCGGGCGAAGTGCTGGTCGCGGATTCGACCTCGCTCAACGTGTTCAAAGCGCTGCATGCGGCACTCGGCTTGCGGCCGGGACGGAGCGTCGTCCTGTCGGACAACGGCAACTTCCCGACCGACCTCTACATGGCGCAGGGCTTGACCGAGCTGCTAAGCGATTCACACCGGCTGGAGGTCGTTGCGCCCGATGAGATCGCAGCGTCTCTGACCGAGGATGTCGCTGTCCTCATGTTGACCGAGGTCGACTACCGCACCGGCCGGCTACACGACATGAAAGCGCTGACCAAGGCGGCGCACGACAAGGGCGCGCTCGTGCTGTGGGACCTCGCCCATTCCGCCGGCGCCTTCCCGGTCGATCTCAACGGCTGCGGCGCCGATTTCGCTGTGGGCTGCGGCTACAAATACCTGAACGGCGGACCCGGCGCGCCGGCCTTCATCTATGTCGCCGAGCGCTGGCAGGGCAGCGCCGAGCAGCCGTTGTTCGGCTGGATGGGCCACGACGCGCCGTTCGCCTTCGACCTCGATTATCGGCCGAAGCCCGGCATCGCGCGCTTCCTGGTCGGCACGCCGCCGATCCTCAGCCTGACCGCGCTCGAGGCCGGCCTCGACCTGTTCGCCGATGTCGAACTGGAGGCCTTGCGCCGCAAGTCCGGCGCGCTCGGCGACCTGTTCATCGCCCTGGTGGCGCAAGAGCTGGCGGGCAGCGGCCTTGGCCTCGCCTCCCCGCGCCTCGCCTCCGAGCGCGGTAGTCAGGTCTCCTACCGGCACCCGGAAGGATATCCCATCATGCAGGCGCTGATCGCGCGCGGCGTCATCGGCGATTTCCGCGCGCCGGACATCCTGCGCTTCGGTTTTGCCCCGCTCTACGTCTCCTTCGCCGACATCTGGAACGCCGTCGCGCATTTGAAGGCGGTGATGGCCGCCCAGGAATGGCAAAAGCCCGAGTTCCGCCGTCGCGCAGCCGTGACCTGACCTGTGGTCCCTGGGACTGGATTTTCCCCGGCAAGCGGGGCAACATGCCCGCCAGTTGAACCAGCCAAAGATTGAAGTGAGCCCGCAATGCGGCCGATTTTCGTCATGGTCAAATGTGATCCCGGCACCGCGTACGACGTGGCCGCCCGGGCCCTCGACACCGTCGAGGAAGTGAGCGAGCTCTATTCGATCTCCGGCACCTACGACCTGCTCGTGAAGTGCAACCTACAGAGCGATGCGGACGTGGGGCGGTTCGTCACCGGACGGCTGCAGACGCTGCCGAACGTCAAGGACACGTTGACCATCATCACGTTCAACGCGTTCACCTGAAACCTGAAAAAATCTGAAACGGGAGGGCATATGAGTTTCCGCAAACAGGCGCTGCTGGGCGCCACCACAATCCTTGCGACCGCGCTCGCGGCCGCATCCGCGAGCGCCGAGGACGTGAAGGTCGGTATCCTGTTCGACGTCACCGGGCCGATCGCCAACTTCATTCCGCCGATGCTGGATTCCGTCACGCTGGCGACCGACGAGGTCAATGCCGGCGGCGGCCTGCTGGGCGGCAAGATGGTGAGTGTGATCGGCGACACCACCGGCTCGTCGCAGGGCGCGGTTGACGCCGCCACCAAGCTGGTCAATGTCGAGAACGTGGCCGACATCGTCGGCGCGCTGATGTCAGGCACCACCATCGCCGCAGCCAACAGCGTGATCGTGCCGACCGGGATCGCACAGATCTCGCCGACCGCGACCTCGCCCGACATGACGACGCTTGCCGACAACGACTGGGTGTTCCGTGTCGTTCCGTCCGACGCCTATCAGGGCCAGGTGCTGGCGAAGCTGACCATGGACCAAGGCGTCAAGAAGGTCGCGCTGACCTACGCCAACAACGATTACGCGGCGCCGCTCGCAAAGGCGTTCGCGGACTCATACAAGAAGCTCGGCGGCACCATCACCGCCGAAGTGAAGCATGAGGAGAAGCAGCCTTCCTACACCACCGAGCTCGCGACTTTGTCCAAGGGCGGGCCGGAGGCTCTGGTCATCATCGCCTATGCCGGCGATTCCGGCCTGACCCTGGTGAAGGAGTCGCTGGAGAACGGCCTGTTCAAGCGCTTCATCGGCACCGACGGCCTGCGCGACAATCTGCTGATCGAAAAGATCGGCGCCGACAACCTCAAGGACTCGTTCTTCACCTCACCCTCTTCGCCGAAGAGCGAGGCTGCCGACAAGTTCAACGCGCTCTACACCGCGAAATTCCAGACCACCAAGGACAAGATCTTCATCGGCCAGGTCTATGACTCGGTGATGCTGGCCGCGCTTGCGATCCAGCAAGCCGGCAGCACCGACCGCGCCAAGGTCCGCGATGCGCTGCGCACCGTCGCCAACGCGCCCGGCGAGCCGGTGGGCCCCGGCGACTGGGCCAAGGCGGTCGAGCTGATCAAGGCCGGGAAGGACATCGACTACACCGGCGCCACCGGCTCGATGGACTTCGACGAGGCTGGCGACGTCGCCGGCGTCATCGGCCACTTCGTGGTCGACGGCACGGGCTACAAGGAAGTCGGGCTGGTCACGCCCTAAGCCTTGCGAATCGGATGAGGAAAGGCCCGGAGCGATCCGGGCCTTTCGCACTTGAGGGGCCAGCATGCAGCAACCGGCGGATGTCACGATCGAACGCGTCACGGCGCCGACGGCGGAAGTCATCGAGCTGCTGGACGGGCTAAACGCGGCCTTGGCGGGCTACTCCGAGGAGCAGAGGCACGCTTTGCCGGTCGACGGCCTGTTCCAACCAAACATCCTGTTCTTCGTCGCCCGCGTGGATGGCGAGGCGGTGGCATGCGGCGGCATTGGATTCTACGACGGCTTCGCCGAACTGAAGCGCATGTATTCGAAGTCTGCCGTCCGCGGCCGCGGCGTCGCGAAGAAACTGCTCGCGCGCCTCGAAACGGAAGCGCGGAATGTTGGGCAAACCTTGCTGCGCATCGAGACGGGCGCCTATCAGCACGAGGCCATGCGATTCTATGAGGCCGCAGGCTATCGCCGATGCGAGGCGTTCGGGCCCTACGCGGCGATGCCGCCGACAGCGATCGCGACCAGCGTGTTCTACGAGAAGCGATTGCAGGGCTAGGCTCTACGCGTTCTTGGATTTCTTCTGCACGTTCAGTGCCACGGCGGCGCGAATGAGCACCTTCAGCGCCTTCTCGTCGATCTTGTCGCCTTCATGGATATCGATGGCACGCCGGGTATTGCCTTCGAGGCTGGCGTTGAAGAGGCGCGACGGATCGTCCAGCGAGGCTCCTTTGGCGAAGGTCAGCTTCACGACCGCCTTGTAGGTCTCGCCGGTGCAGATGATGCCGCCGTGCGACCATACCGGAACGCCGCGCCACTTCCATTCCTCGACGACCTCCGGGTCGGCCTGCTTGATGATCGCGCGCACCCGCGCGAGCATCTCGCCACGCCAGTCACCCAACTCCTTGATTCGCGCATCGATCAGCCGGGAGGGAGAGTCTCCTGCTTCTTTCGCCCCGCTCTTCTTTGTGGTCGCTTTCTTCATGATTGCTCACTCACATCTTTTCGCCCGGCAATCGACTGGCTTGCTTCGCCCAGTCGGCGAACTGAGCTTCGTCGAGCTGACCTTGGCGGACGTCGTAGTAGCGCACGTCCTTGTATTTGGACTCGCCCAATGGCGCGGGATGAAGCGACGAGCCGCGGAAAAAGGTCACCCGCACGTAGTTCGTGAAGCAGTGAAAGCTGAGGAACCAGACGTTTTCCTCGACGCCGTAGAACGGCGAGTTCCATTTGACGGCCTTGTGCACGTTCGGGACAGCGCGCGCGACGAGCGCATCGAGGCGACGCCCGATCTCGCCTTTCCAGCCTGGCATGGCCGCGATGTAGGCTTGCACGGGGGCCTCGCCATAACCCTTTGCGATCTGAGGGTTGCCGCCTGAGAGCAGAACCGGCCGTGCCGCCGCGGCAGAGCCGTTGCTCTTGATGGCTTTGGGCTTGACCTTGCGCGCCGCCTTCGCAGCGACCCGCTTGGTGGTAGCCTTCTTCGTCGCCTTCGCCGATGCCTTTCCCGCCATTGTGCTCACTCCAACCGAACCCACGGGCGGCCGATGATACTCGATTCTGGAGCAACGTGAAGAAGCCGCTTGTAGCGGGTCGCGCCGAAACAAGATTGTTTCTTGCGGAAGGAGAGGCTAAGCCGCCTGCGGCGTGATTCGGAGCACCGACAGCAGCTCCTGCCCGTCGTTGCCGCCGTCGCCCTTGAGGTCGATACGGATGATGGCGTCGAGCGCCGCGGCATAGGCCGCAAGCCGGCGCTGCAGCAGGTGATCGGCCGGCAGGTTCTCGTCGTTGATGGTGCGGCACATCACTTCGCCGATGGTGCTGAGCAGGCCGTAGTCGAACGAGCCGCCGACGCTCTGCAGGTCGCGCGCCAGTTCGTGCAGCTTGCTCCGCCACTCCGCATCGTCGTGGCGCGGCGCCGACATCAGCACGAACATGTCGCGCAAGGTCAGGTTGACGTGGCGGCGGAACGAGGTGCTGAGCTCCAGCATCGCCACGCGCGCGACCGCTTCCATCTTGCGCAGGCGATCCTGCGAGACGACCTTGACCTTGCTGCGCAGCTTGCGGCTCATGGCTGCCGATCCCCGCGGCGTTCGACGCCGTCATAGCCGGCCATGCCGACCAGCACGCGCCGGTCGGGACCGACATAGACCTCGCCTTCGACGAACGCGCGCTCGTCCATGATCACGTTGACCAGGCCTTCATACAGGCGGCGGAAGGTGAGCGGCTTGACCAGGATCCAGTTGGCGCCGGCCTCGCGCGCTTTGCCGACATAGTCGCGGTCGACATGGGCCGAAGCCACCAGGATCGCGATGTCGCTCGGGATTCCGGCGCCGCCGCGGCGGATGTCGTTGAGCAGCTGCAGCCCGTCCACGCCCGTCAGGTCGAGATCGATTACCACGATGTCCGGCTGGACCGTGGCGATCTCCGCCCGCGCCGAGCGTGGATTGGCACAGGTGACGACACTGCCCACGCGCATGATGGAGAACAGGCGCTCCATATAGGTGCGGACGAATTCGTTGTCGTTGATGACCAGCAGCGAAAGGCTGCCGAGATCGAGCGCCGGCACGTCCTTGCCGAAGGTGCGCCGCGCGATCGGCGATTGCCCGACCGGCCGCCCAACGATCGAGGCGCGCGGTTCAGCACTCTGTGCCTTCGCTCTGTTGACAGCCATGCCGGTCAGTCCAGTCCCAACGTTTGCCCTCTGAACATGCGAGGAATCTTGCCCCCGTCAGGTTAATGCGGCTTTAATGCTGCGGGCGCGGAAACCTCCGATCCTCACACCGTTTTGCGGTGCGGATTTATCGAAAATGCAAGCCATGCCAATTCGCGCAATCCTGTTCGATGTTTATGGCACGCTGCTGGATGTGCATTCAGCGATTGCACGAGCCGGAAAAGAGTTGGGTGCGAGTGCGGAATCGGTCTCGCGCCTGTGGCGACAGAAGCAGCTCGAATATACGTGGGTGTGGTCGCTGCGCGGTGCGTATCGCAGCTTCCAGACCCTGACCGAGTCCGCGCTGGACTACGCCCTCGCCGTCCATGGCGTGGAGTCGAACGCGCTCAAGGGGCGATTGCTCTCCGCCTACCGGCAGCTTGACGCTTTCCCCGAGGTCGCACCTGCGATCGCGGCGTTGCGGCAGCGAGGGCTGCGTCTCGCCGCCCTGTCCAACGGCGATCCGGATATGCTGGAAGCCGGATTGCGGGCGGCCGGCCTCCACGATGCGCTCGACGCCACGCTCTCGGTCGCATCGCTTCGCATCTACAAGCCGGATCGTCAGGTCTACGAATTGGGCCGTTCCTGGGCCGATGCGCCCGCGCACGACATCGCTTTCGTCTCCGCCAACGCCTGGGATGCGGGTGGCGCAGCAGCATTCGGATTCCGCACCTTCTGGATCGACCGCGCCGGGCAGCCGCCGGAGTATGATATCCCGCGCCATGCAACGATTATTGCCAGCCTGGGCGATCTCGCGGCACGACTGAGTTAGCCCAAGGACCGATGGCGGGTCGGATTCGCGCGTGATAGCGTCGGTCGTTCGAAACTCCCGCAAAGGACGTTGTCGATGCGACTCCACGCCCTGCTCCTTGGCGCCGCAGCGATGGCTGGCGTTACGGCTGTGTCTGCGGCAACCGTGGCGGACGAGGCCATCCGTCCGTCGGTGGATCTGGCGCTGGTGCTGTTGACCGACGTATCGAACAGCATGGACGACCGCGAGTATTCAATGGTGAAGGAGGGCTACCAGGCCGCCTTCAGCGATCCGGACGTGATCGCGGCGATCCTCAGCAATTCCAGGGGTGTCGCGGTCACCTATGTTGAATTCTCCGGTCAGGCCGAATTCACGGTCGTCCGTGGCTGGGACATCCTGACCAGTCCCGCATCGGCGCGGTCCTTCGGCGACGCCGTCGCGATGGCTCCCCGCACCAGCGCCGGAGAAACGGCGCTGGCCGCCAGCCTGCACAAGGCAGGCGAGCTCCTTTCCACCGACGAGTTCGGATCTGCGCGGCGCATCATCGACGTGGCAAGCGATGAAGACAGCGACCAGGGGCGATCGGCGCCCGCTCGCGATGCGCTGGTCGCCTCCGGCATCACGGTCAACGCGCTGCCGTTCATCAACGATCGGCCAATCGGGACCTATGACGGCCACATGAGCTACGCCAACGCCCAATGGGGCCTGCAAAGCACAGCCGACTTTTACCGCCGCGACATCATCGGCGGTCCCGGCAGTTTCGTGATCGAAGTGCACGACTATGCCGCCTTCGGCGAAGCGCTCAAGCGCAAGCTGCTGCGTGAGCTCATTTCATCTCCAGGGGCCGGCGAGGGTCTCGGGACCATGGCCGCGGTGGACTGACCCGGCACGTGTGGTAGCTTCGATTGCCCGGAAAGGAGCCCGTCGATGCGTCTTCATATCCTTCTCCTGAGCGCAACGCTCGTCGCGGGACTCTCAACGGCGGCGGTCGCGGACCAGCCGATCACGCAGCCGGTGGACTTGGCGCTGGTGCTGCTGACCGATGTGTCTCGCAGCATGGACGACCGCGAATACCAGATGGTGAAGGACGGCTACAAGGCGGCTTTCTCCGATCCGGAGGTCATCAAGGCCATCCTCGACAATTCCAAGGGCGTCGCCGTCACCTATGTCGAGTTCTCGGGCACCGGCGAATTCACCGTGGTCAAGGGGTGGGACGTGCTGACCAATGCAGCGACCGCCCAGTCGTTCGGCGACGCGGTGGCGATCGCACCGCGCTCCAGCTCCGGCAACACTGCGCTCGCCCCCAGCATCAAGAAGGCGACGGAGATGCTGACGGCCGATGCCTCGGGCTCTTCGCGGCGCGTGATCGACGTGGCGAGCGACCACCTGTGGGACGGCGGGCGCGCGGCAACGGTGCGGGATGCCGCCGTCGCGGCCGGAGTCACCATCAACGCACTGCCCATCATCAGCGGCCGTCCGATCGGGACCTTCGACGGCCGTACCACCTATGCGGAATGGGGCAGCGAACGCGGCGTTGACTTCTATCGGAACTACGTCATCGGCGGACCCGGCAGTTTCCTGATCGAAGTTCATGATTATGCCGCCTTCGGCGAAGCGCTGAAGCGAAAGCTGCTGCGCGAGCTGATCTCTGGCGATGATAGTTTGGAGACGTTCGCCTTCGCGAACTAATCGATTAGGTCTCGGGGATGGATTTTCCCCCGGCATGCGATATTGTCTGACGAAAGCGGCGCCCGCCGCGGCATTTCATTTGACGCCATCCCCTTGCGATAGAGGCACACCATGGAATATCGGCTCCTAGGACGCTCCGGCCTGAAGATTTCCGCGCTCACCATGGGCACCATGACCTTCGGCGCGGAAGGGTTTTTCACCAAGGCCGGCAACTCCTCCGTGGCGGACGCGCGCCGCATCATCGACATCAGCCGCGACGCCGGCGTCAACCTGCTCGACACCGCCAACGTCTATTCGACGGGCAAGTCCGAGGAGGTGATCGGCGAGGCGCTGGAAGGCGGCCGCAAGGACCTGATGATCGCAACCAAGGTCCGTTTCCCGATGGGCAAGGGGCCGAACGAGGCCGGCCTGTCGCGCCATCACATCATCCATGAATGCGAAGCCAGCCTGCGCCGCCTGAAGCGCGACGTGATCGACCTCTACCAGGTGCACGAGTGGGACGGCCAGACCCCGCTCGAAGAGACCATGGAGGCGCTCGACACGCTGCTGAAGCACGGCAAGGTGCGCTACATCGGCTGCTCCAACTATTCCGGCTGGCACATCATGAAGGCGCTGGGCATCGCCGACCGCGCCGGCAGCTCGCGCTTCGTCAGCCAGCAGATCTACTACTCCCTGCAGGGGCGCGAGGCGGAATACGAGCTGATCCCGGTCACGATCGACCAGGGCCTCGGCATCCTCGTGTGGAGCCCGCTCGCCGGCGGCCTGCTGTCCGGCAAGTATCGCCGCGGCAAGCCGATGCCGGAGGGGCGCCACCTGGCGAACTGGGGCGAGCCGCCGATCTACGACGAGAAAAAGCTCTACGACACGATCGAGGTGCTGGTCTCCGTCGCCGACGCCAAGGGCGTGCCGGCCTCGCAGGTCGCACTCGCCTGGTCGCTCGGCCGGCCCGGCATCACTTCGCTGGTGATCGGCGCGCGCAACGAGCAGCAGCTGAAGCAGAACCTGCCCAGCGTGGAGCTGAAGTTGACGCAGGAAGAGCGCGACAAGCTCGACGCGGTCAGCGCGCCCACCCTGCTCTACCCGTACTGGCACCAGGCCAGCACCGCCCGCGACCGCCTCGGCACCGCGGACCTGGCGCTGCTGGCGCCATTCGTGAAAGGCGAGGCGCGGTTCTAGGAAGGGACGCGTCGCACCATCATCCTACTCCGTCATGGCAAGGCTTGGCCTTGCCATCCACGAGTTTCGTTGGGCAAGACCGAGCGCTCACAGACAGACTCGTGGATCCCAAGGCCAAGCCTTGGGATGACGGGAGTGGGACGCATGGGCTTACGCCTACTTCCCAAACGTCTCCAGCAGCAGCGCCATGAACCTCCCCGCGTCCGCATCGAATGCCACGTCGCACTGCGGCTCCTGGCCGCCGCGGAAGTGCGTGTCGATCACCGTACGCCCGACCGTGAGCGCGCCGCTGGTCTCCACCGCCACATGGTGCCGTCGCGTGGTGATGATCGCGGGATCGACCAGGTAGCCGACGCACACCGCGTCATGCACCGGCGTGGTGCCGGCGACCGCCATGCGCTGGATCTCGTCATGCACATGGATGCGGTGACCGATGAAGTCCGCCGCCGCGCTGCCGGCCGGCGTGCCGAGCGCCCGCAGCTTCTCGCAATCACCGTAGGACACCAACGCGCGGTGCGTGGCATCGAGCGGCACCAGCGTCATCTTGCGAAACTTGGCGGCGAACACCACCGCCGCCGCTTCGGGATCACCCCAGATGTTGAACTCGGCCGACGGCGTCACGTTGCCGATCTCGTGACCGCCGCCCATGATGACGATCTCCGGCACCCGGTCGGCCAGCTTTGGATAGAGCGTCAGCGCGGTCGCGATGTTGGTCAGCGGCGCCACCGGCACCAGCGTGATCTCGTCGGTGGCATTGCGATAGGTCTCGATCAGGAACTCGACCGCGCCGGTGTCGGACTTGCGCCGCGAGGACGGCGGCACCGCCAGGGTCCGACCATGGATCTTCCCCGCAAGGTCGCTGGTGGCGCGCGGGATCGGGAAGTCCGGCCGGATCAGCGGCCGCGCCAACCCCTCGTAGACTGGGATGTCCTTGCGCCCGACATGGTCCAGCACGCGCAGCGTGTTGTCGGTGCAATACTGCACCTCGACATTGCCGTTGACCGTCGTGCAGCCGACCAAATCGAGCGCCGGGTGCAAGGCCGCCAGCATCATCGCGACCGCATCGTCGGTCCCGGTATCGACGTCCAGAATGAGTTTCCGCTTTGCCATGTCGGCGAGCCTAGCGGCTTTCGGCCTTGTCGTCGATCAGGCGCGGCGGGCGCTCCGGTACCAGGCCCTTGGCGAAGCGTTGCAGCACCACTTGCAGCAGCGCGCCGATCAGCAGCACGCGGATGTAGCTGGTGCGGGTGATCCACTCGCCGGGCAGCCGGTTGGTCAGCAGCTCGGTCGCCGACCAGATCACCCAGATCAGCGCCGCACCGATGATCGCACCGCGATTGTTGCCGCTGCCGCCGACGATCAGCATCACCCAAACCAGGAAGGTCACCATCATCGGCTCGGTCGCGCTGGTGCCGAGGAACTTGAAGTAGTGCGCCGAGAGGGCACCCGCCAGCGCCATCACCATGGCACCGAGCACGAAGGCCTCGACCCGGAACTGGGTCACGTCCTTGCCGATCGCCGCCGCAGCCACGTCGCTGTCGCGGATCGCGCGCAGGGCCCGGCCCCAGGGCGAAGCCCACGCCCGCTCGGCCGCCCAGTAGATGACGAGTACCAGCGCAATCACCAGCGCCAGGAATGCCACCGCGTTCCACGGCGCGGGCAGCTCTTGGAACGGCCGCGCGATGTTGGGGATGCCGCGCGTGCCTGCGGTCAGCCATTCCTCGTTCTTGATGATGAGGCGGATGACTTCCGCAATGCCGATGGTCGCCATCGCCAGGTAGTCGCCTTGCAGGCGCAGGCAGATGCGGCCGATCGCCCACGCGAGCGCGCCCGCCAGCACCATCGCGATCGGCCAGGCCAGCACGATCGGCAGGCCGAAGCCACCGAGATAGTTCGGGCTCTCCGGCGTAGTCAGGATCGCGGCGGTGTAGGCGCCGATCGCAAAGAAGGCGGCGATGCCGGCGTTGAACAGGCCGGCGAAGCCCCATTGCAGGTTGAGGCCCAGGCACAGCACGGCATAGATGCCGCTCATGGTGCCGAGCGCGATCAGGTAATTGAGGAAGCCGGCGGAGAAAATGTCCATCAGAACGCCCGCCCCCGGAACAATCCGGTCGGCCGCCAGATCAGCATGATCACCATCACCGAGAACGCGACCGCCGGCTTGTAGCCCGGCGCGACGAAAGGATCGTCCGAGAACCACGGATAGGTCGCCAGCTCCTGCGTGAGGCCGATGGCGAGCCCGCCGGCCACCGCTCCGTACGGTCGCCCGATCCCACCCAGCACCGCCGCCGCAAACAGCGGCAGCAGCAGGTCCCAGCCCATGCTGGGATGCACCTTGGTCTGGATGCCGATGAAGACGCCGCCCGCCGCCGCGAGGCCCGCGCCGATGATCCAGGTCCAGCGGACCACCTGCTCGACGTTGATGCCGGAGACACGCGCGAGATCCGGATCATCGCTGACCGCGCGCATCGCCTTGCCGAGGCGCGTGCGGCTCAGGAACAGGTGCAGCGCGATCACCAGCGCCGCCGTCGCCAGCACGATGACGATCAGGCGCGGCGCGATCTTCAGCATACCGAACACCATCGGCATCTGGATGCCGCCGCTGTAGTAGGTCTTTACGTCGACGCCCCAGATCAGCTGGATCGCCGAGCGCAGCATCAACATGACACCGAACGAGGCGATGACGGTGACGATGCCCGGCGCGCGGCGGAACGGCTTGTAGAAGGCGCGATCCAGCGCCAGCGCCGCGGCGGCCGTGCCGACGGCCGCGATCGGCAGCGCCAGGTAGGGACTCCAGCCGAGGCCGGCAGTGAAAATGATCGCGAGATAGGCACCGAGGGTCATCATGTCGCCATGCGCGAAATGCGCAAAGCGCAGGATACCGAACAGCAGCGAGATGCCGATCGCGCCGAGCGCATAGATGCAGCCGACCGCGAGGCCGGGCAGCAGATAGAGGTTGATGAAGTCGCTGAGGGCGGTCACGTCTCCGACCCCCTAACTATGCTCCCCTTCCCCCCTTGCGGGGGAAGGATGCGGAGCCTT
>DATEOK010000113.1:0-30183 GCA_035274225.1 Dongiaceae bacterium | reverse complement strand
GTGACATAGAGGGCTTGCGACGCGACCACGGCAAGCGTCGCAAGACAGGCATCCAGACATCGGGCTGCTTGCTGTTCCTTGGTCCACGCCAGGAACGCCGGCGCCGCGACGTCATCCTGGCCGGCTTCCGCCGACTCCGTGCCCGGGATGAAGGTGCGTTGGGCGAACAGCTTCGCTTGCTCGAGATATCCAGTCGTCGCCATCGGGACGTAGCCGAGGCTGCCATGCCCGTCGCTGTCACTGGGGTGCCGCCCCACCATCAGCAGGTCCGGGAGCTGCGAGGCCTTGCCATTCAGCAGCTTGGAGGCGTGCCGATCGCACAACAGGCAGATGTCGGCCCAGATGGCGGCGAGATCGTCCAGAGCGGGCGCGGCCATCGCATTGTGGTAGCCGCCTGTGCTGATGCATCGGCCGAGGGGATGGTCCGGGTCGGGCGGTATGTAAACCGGATTGTCGGACGCCGCGCAGAGCGAGACCGTTGCCGCCCGCTCCGCGCTTGCGACCGCCCGCCTGGCGTGACCGAGAACACGCGGCACGATGCGATAGCTGACTGGCGCCTGATAGTTCCGCCGCTCGGACGCGGAGCCATCGAGAAGTCCGCGCAGACTGGCCAGGGTCGCTGCTTCGTGCTCGTCGCCCCACAGTGCCTCGAGGGCACGGTCGTAGTGCTCGAGCGGTGCGCGGAAGGCCTCGATCGACAGCGCGAACACCTGTTCGATCAGGAGCGTGCGGCGCTTTGCCGCCAGGGCTGCGTCGGAGAGCAAAGCGGCCGCGCAGGGCGAGCCATTGATCAAGGATCCCCGCTCCTTGATCTCCAGGTCGAAACCGGCGGAGAGTTGCGCAAAGAGCGGATACAGCGCCAGGATCTCGCCGGCCCCGCCCTGTCCAGACGATGGCACAACCGGCATCGGCCGGCCATCGAGCATGTCGGCGACCGCGAGTGCAATCCGCGGCGTTGTTGCGGCATGTCCCTCCAGGAAGTTAGCGAGGCGCGCGAGCGCAAATCCCCTGACAACCCGGTCGGGGAATGGCTCGCCAAAAGACGTCGCCGCGGCAAATGCCTTGATGCGGGCGTGGCGGTCGCGCTCTTCCCGCGCGAGCCGCGTGCTCGCCAGCTCCCCCATGGCCGTG
Organism: Dongiaceae bacterium; assembly: GCA_035274225.1. Taxonomy (GTDB): domain Bacteria; phylum Pseudomonadota; class Alphaproteobacteria; order Dongiales; family Dongiaceae; genus Dongia_A. The sequence continues at coordinate 29,052 of DATEOK010000113.1, read as the reverse complement.
GTGACACCGTAGATGACGACAGCCGGATCGGTGTCGATGAGCTGCAGGAACGAGGCTCGGCACCGTTCCATCTGCGCCAGCGCCGCCGTGTCGATCCGCACGTCCTCCTTCATCCAGGCAACCCGGAGGAATGAGTCGAGGTTGATGTCCGCTCTTTTCGTCAGTGTTACGGTCATGGCACTCCAGGAGTTCGCAATGTCCGACTCGGCCTGCTCGCACTCGGGACTATAGCGCTGCGGTTTGATGGTCGCGCTGTTCAAGAGTGAGGTAGGCTGGGCTATCGTGTAAGCACAAACAGACAGAGGCTGGCAGCGATGACCTTGACCACCGCACTCACCAAGCGCCTGAACTGCCGCTATCCGATCATCTCCGCCGGTATGGGCGGACCGGCGCGATCCGAGCTGGCCGCGGCGGTGTCGGAGGCTGGCGGATTCGGATTGCTCGGCATGGTGCGCGAATCGCCGGAGCTGATCGCGCGCGAGATCGCGGCGGTACGGCAGCGCACGGCCAAACCCTTCGGTGTCAATCTCATCCCCTTCTCCACCGATCCCAAGCTGTTGCGGGAGGAACTGGCGGTTTGCTTCGATGCGCAGGTTCCGGCGATGTGCTTTTTCTGGACGGTCTTCCCCGAGATCGTCGCGCAAGCGAAGAAGGCCGGCTGCCTCGTCCTGCACCAGGTCGGTTCGCTCGAGGATGCGCTGCTGGCGGAATCAGCCGGCGCAGACGTCGTCATCCTGCAAGGCGTCGAAGCCGGCGGCCACGTGCGCGCCCACCTGCCCCTCAACGTCCTGTTGTCGCAGGTCGCAGGCAAGCTGCGCATCCCGATCGTGGCTTCGGGCGGGATCGCGGATGGGCGCGGCCTGGTCGCGGCGCTCGCGCTCGGCGCCGATGGCGTGCAATGCGGCACCGCGTTTCTCGCCAGCACCGAATCCTTCGCCCACGACTACCACAAGCAGCGCCTGATCGCCGCCAAGGCCGGCGAGACCGTGCACACCGACCTGTTCGCGATCAACTGGCCGCCGAACTCGCCGGTCCGCGTGCTGCGCAACAGCGTGACGGACGCGGCCGAGACGCTTTGGGGCCATCATCCGGACAAGCTGCCGCGCGTTGTGATCGGCGATGAAGAGGGCCGCCCGCTCTACAAGTTCGGCACCGATTCGCCGTTGCGCAGCACCACCGGCGATTTCGAGCAGATGGCGCTCTACGCCGGCGAAGGCGCGGCGCTGGTGTCGGGAATACGGCCGGCGGCGGAGATCATCGCTGCGATGATGCAGGAGGCGGAAGCCGTGGTGCAGCGCCTCGCCCGCTAGAGCTTGTAGGATACCTTCGTACCCTCGACCGTGACGGCGCCCCGCTCCACCAATTGATCGACGAGTCTCGTGACGTCCTCGTCCTTGAGCTTTTTCAGGAAGAGTTCGTGGATGACCGTGTATAGTTTGCCTACGGTGCGAGGACGTGCTTTCGGGCGGCGTTTGAGATTGTCGATGATGATGCTCGGATCCAGAAGAGAGGCAGACGCCTTACTCGCCCGGCTCACACGGGATGCCTCGACAATCCCATCGATCGTTGCGATGCGATGTGCCGCTATTCCTTTCAACTGCAGATAACGCATCAGCGGATCAAACCCCGCGTCCTTCGAGACGACATGGAATGAAGTGCCCGGTTCCGCCGCTGCGATCCTGCCGACATAGTAGGCGATGTGAAGATCGAGCGCGTTGCGACCACTGCCGGCGATCTGAATGCAGTGGCATTCAAAACGCTGCATCGCCGTCACTAGGCTGGTGGCCATCCTTGGCTGATTGGCGCCCACGAACACCATGATCGCATGCCGCTTGGGATCGAGACGCGCCAGTGTCTCGGGCTGAACGTTTTCGTAGTCGATGAGGACGTAGTGCTTCGGCATTCCAGTCATCGCATGTCTACCGAACGGCCGACGACTACCGGGGAAAGACGACGGAGATCTAGCCCTTGATCGCCGGCTCGATGCGCTCGCCGGTGCGCCAGTGGCGGGTGAAATCGGGGCGGCCGAAATAGTAGCCCTGCAAGTAGTCGACGCCGGCCTTCACCAGGAAGGCGGCGTCCTCGCCATTCTCGACGAACTCGGCGCAGGTCTTGAGGCCGAAGGTCTCGGCAAGGCCCATCAGGTTGCGGATGAACAGCTGGTTGTCGACGTTGACCGCGAGATCGCGCACGAACGAGCCGTCGATCTTGACCATGTCGACGGTCAGCGCCTTGAGGTGGCGGAACGAGGTGAAGCCGGCGCCGAAATCGTCGATCGCGACGCGACAGCCGAGATCGCGCACCGCGTTGACGAAGCGCGCGGTCTCCTCGATGTCGTGCAAGGCGGCGGTCTCGGTGATCTCCACCACCAGGCGCGGCGCCACCTCGGGCGTCGCCTTGACGGCGGAGTTGAGGGCGCGCAGCCAGGCCTGGTCCGTCGCGGTCAGACCGGAGATGTTCATCGCCAGCTCGACCTCGGGATTGGCGCGCAGCTCGTTGATCGCCATGTCGAGCACGTGGCGGTCCATGAAGCGGGTCATGCCGAGCTCTTCCACCACCGGGATGAACTCGGCCGCCGACATGATCTTGCCCTGCTCGTCCTTGAGGCGCAGCAGGCATTCGTATTTGACGACCTCGTAGCTGTCCGACTTGACGATCGGCTGATAGGTGAAGATCAGGCGATCCTCGCGCACGGCGCGCTGCACCTGGGCGGCCACCACCATGTGGCGGCGATGCTGGATGCTCTGCTGCTCCGACGGGCGATGCACCTGCCAGCAGGAGCGGCCGGCGAGCTTCGCGGCGTTGAGCGCGGTTTCAGAGCGCGCGATCACGTCGTACGCGGTCGAGGTGAAATTCGGGAACATGACGCAGCCAACCGAGACGGTGACCGGGATCGACTGGCCGTCGACGTCGATCGGACGCTCGCGCATCGCATCGATGACGCGATCCATCGCGGTCGCGATCATGTCCTCGGGGCATTGCGTCAGCACGACGCCGAAGCGGTCGCCGGAGAGGCGGCCGATCACGTCGCTGGAGCGCACAAAGCGGTCGAGGCGCTGGCCGACGGTGACCAGGACGGCGTCGCCGACCTCGTAGCCATAGGCGCTGTTGATGAGGGCGAGCTTGTCGACGCCGACCACCAGGAACGCGCCGGCGGTCGAGAAGCGGCGCGCAAAGCTCAAGGCCTGCTCCAGCTCCTGGCGCAGGCGCGACTTGTTGAAGTGGCCGGTGAGATCGTCGTAGTTCGCGGCGCGCTCGAGCCGCGCTTCGGTCTGCTTGCGCTGGGTGATGATGCGCAGAGCCCCCGCCATGGTCTTGGGGATGCCGGCGCCGCCCATCTGCGCGAGGCCGCGATCATGCACCCACACCACCTGGCCGTGGCCGGTGCGCAGGCGGTATTCGCAGTCGTACAGCTTGCCGAGGGCGAAGTGGTCGGACAGCGCCTTCAGGCGGCGCGGCAGATCCTCGGGATGGATGCGGTCATTGAGCGCATGGCCGGTCGCCAGCGTTTCCATCGGGATGTCGGTCAGGACATCGGACAGGTTGCCGGCCCAGATCAGCCGGTCGCTGGCCACGTCCCACGAGTAGGCGACATCGCCGGCGGAGATCAGTGCGTGCTCGATCCACTCCGGCGTTGGCTTGCTCGACCGATCGGGGGCCGATTTTATGACTTCCGGTTCTCCGATCGGCACGGTCACGGGCACCCAATGCGTATAAGCGGGGACTAGGGCTTCGGAAGGTAGGCCGGGAGCGTTAACATTCCCTGAATCCGACAATTTTATCGGCATTGCATCCTATTGGTTAAGACTTTGTAAACACGGGATTATTTTAGCTTCTCACGCGAAGTTGGGTTGCGATTCTTGGGGAATTGCCTCAAATTGTAGGCATCGTCCGGGTGGGGCCGGGTGTTGATTGCTTAGGTCCCGCCGCTGCGCGTCGGGCGAACAATCGTGTTTCGTATAGAGCTCGATGCAAGAGATACCACGCGCCATCCTTCTGCCGCCGCCATCCCACCTGTCCTCGCGCGCAAACGTGCGGGCAGTGCAGTCGGACTCCGAGTCAGCGATCGAGGCGGCGCGGGCGCGCAAGCAGGCGCAAGGCACGGGCCAGGCCTTCCTGACCCTGATCGAGCAGCGGCGCGAAGACACCGTCGAGATCAAGGGCAAGCAGTTCCGTTTCCGCCCGTATAGCAGCCGCGGCGCGGCCGACAGCGCGGCGCGCGAAGCCGAGCTCAGCAGCGAGACCGCCGACACCGGTGCGATCAGCACCGAAGGCGAAGAGGACAGTATTGCGGTCGACGTGCTGGACGGCTTCGGCGCCGGCGCGCGCGAGCGCAATTCCAGCGCGTTCCTCGCCAGCTACATCGCGCAGGAGCGCCCGCGCCAGGGTCTCTATAATCCGCAATATGAGGCCGCGTCGGATGCCTACCGCCGCTCCGGCGGATCGCCTTCGGCGATCGACAACCAAGCGCGCGTCTTCAGCTTCGCGGTCTGATCTCTCTCTAGTCGTCCTGAAGCGTGGCGTGCAGGTCGCCCTCGATGGCCGGCGCCTGATCGAGATATTTAAGCGCGTGCTGGCTGCCGGTGAAGAGGTCGTGGTCCAGCAGCAGGGCATCGTCCAGCCACGCCGCTGCTTCGGCACAGACGGCGGAATCGGTCTTCTCCTTGCACAACTGCTGCGCCACGCTGCCCTGATAGGTCATCAGGACGTCGGGCAAGGGCCGCGGAATGACGGTGCTCGGCACCTGCACCAGGTCGAACATGGTCGGCCGCTCCTCGCCCAAGAGGCGGAGGATGAGGCCCGGCAGCCGGTACATCGGGATGCGGCCGAGGTCGAGCGGGCCGTTCTCCCCGTCGATCACCAGCAGCGGCGTCGCGGCCGAGAAATCATACTGCTCGGCGGTGAAGGCGCCGAAATTATCGGGCAGCATGCCGGATTCGACGTAGCCGGCGAACTTGCGACCGAGCATCGGCAGATGGTCGCCGAACACCACGATCAGCGCGTCGGGATCGTCGCGCCGGAGCTGCTCGATGCCGTCCATCATCTGCTGCGTCTTGTAGTGCAGCATGTTGGCGTAGTCGCCGACTTCCTTGATCTTGGACTGGCTGGTGAGCACCGCCGGCCGCTTGTCGCCGGCGTCGTACATCCAGTGGCCGTCGATGGTGATGATGTAGTCGAACAGCGGCCGGCCGTCGTCGGTGGCCTGCAGCTTCTCGCGGACCTGGCGGTGCAGCGAGCGGTCGGCCAGGAACGGGCCGTTGACATCGCTCATGTCCAGCGCGTCCTGCGCCCAGAAGGTCTCGAAGCCCAGGCGCTGGTACGCGGTGTAACGGTTCCAGAAGCCAGCGACGTTCGGATGCGATGCCACCGTGCGATAGCCGAGCTGGCTCAGGATACGCGGCAGGCAGGGCACGTCGCGCAGCATGCTGAACTCGAACTTGACCGCGATCTGATTGACCGGGAAGCCGCACAGCACCTCGAACTCGGCATTGGCGGTCTGGCCGCCGAAGGCGGGGCTGAGACCCCGGGTATTGTTGGACTGTGACCACAGCGCGCGGAAGCGCGGATCGAGCGGATCGGCGCTGTACCCGGCGCCGCCCAGCGGCGTCGGGTCCCAGAAGCTCTCCTCCAGGACGACGTGGAGATTGCGGCGATGGCCGAGCGGCACGAGTGGCTCGACAGTCCCGGCGGCCGCGGCGCGGCGCTGGATCGCGGCCAGCACTTCCTGCTCGGTCGGCTCCGGGCGGCGGACCGCCAGGACGCGCAGCGACTCCTGCGCCAGATGCAGCGCGCCGCCGCGCCAGATGAAATTCTCGCGCTGGTCCCAGGGCGTGTTGCCGAAGAAGGTGTCGAGGCTGTTGCTGAGCGGCGTCGGGTCGCTGGCGGCGCCGAGCGGCAAGGCGATCAGCAGCGCCCAGCCCGCCTGCGCCGGGCGGGCGCGGAACTTCAGGTTGAAGATCAGAAGGCCGGCCAGGAGCGCGAGTGGCAAGGCGATGGCGACCCAGCCGAGGACACCGAGAATTTCGATCAGGGCGCTGAGATTGTGAACATCTTCCGGCATGATCGGGCGGCCGAGCATCGCGATCTTGAGAGAGCTCGCCACGTAGAACAGGGCGAAATAGAGCGCCTGCAGCAGCAGGAACGGCCAGACCCGGCGCGAAATCGAGAACACCAGCAGCGCCAGCACCAGATTGAGCCCGAAATCGTAGGGCACGCGCGATTCGACGATCTTGATCCCGAACGCCGCCCAGCACGTGAAGTAGGCGATGGCGTAGAGCACCGCGGTCGAAACGAGCGGCACCGCCCATCGCCAGCGGGCCAAAACCTCGCGCCGGTTTTGCACCTGATCCGTTGTCATGAAAGCGGGTTCCGCGGTCCCATACGTCCCTGAAAATTCACGGGAATATGACGACGCCGTCATCCTTCCGCAACAAACAACGGCGTGACCGGACGGTTAGTTCCCAGGGACACAGGAGGGACACGGGATCCGCGCCAAGTGTCGGAAATCGGCCGCGACTGGCCATGGGACGAATTGGTTCGGGAGGCCCCCGCCTTGTTCTTGCTGGACAAATTGACCAATCGGCTAGAAATTCGGGCGGGTAATAACTAGAAACCTCGAGGAGGCACCTCATGAAACCGTACCTGCGATCCGCGCTCCAGGGCTCCCTGGCGGCGATCGCGATCCTGGCTTCGTCAGTCGCGGCGCAAGCAAAGACCCCGGCGGACACGCTGGTTATGGCCTATGTGATCGACGACACCATCACTCTCGATCCGGCCGAGATCTACGAGTTCACCGCGTCGGAATACATGGCGAACGCCTATGACCGCCTGGTGGTCATCGATCCGGCCAACACTTCGCAGCTGAAGCTGCAGCTGCTCGACAGCTGGTCGGTCAGCGACGACGGCAAGGTCTTCACCTTCAAGCTGAAGCCGGGCCTCAAGTTCCACAGCGGCAATCCCATCACCGCCGAGGATGTCGAGTTCTCGATGGAGCGGTTCGTGTCGCTCGATCTCAACCCGGCCTTCATCATGACCCAGTTCGGTCTGACCAAGGACAACGTGAAGGACAAGATCCGGGTGAAGGATCCGCAGACCCTCGAGGTCGAACTGGATGCGGCCTATGCGCCAAGCTTCTTCCTCAACTGCCTGTCCTACACCAGCGTCGTGGTGGACAAGAAGGAAGTTGCTTCCCATGAGGTCAACGGCGATTGGGGCCATGAATGGCTGAAGACCAACGCCGCCGGCTCCGGCCCCTTCATCTTCAAGAGCTGGAAGCCCAACGAGTCGCTGGTGCTCGAGGCCAACGAGAGCTACTGGGACGGCGCGCCGAAGATCAAGCGCGTCCTCATCAAGAACGTGACCGAGAGCGCGACCCAGCAGCTGCTGCTGCAGAAGGGCGACGTCGACATCGCGCGCAACCTGACGGGTGACCAGCTGGCCGCCCTCAAGAACAACCCGGACGTCAAGTTCCAGTCCTATCCGAAGGCGACGCTCTGGTACGCCGGCCTCAACACCAAGAACGAGTATCTGGCCAAGAAGGAAGTGCGCCAGGCGATGAAGTACCTGGTGGACTATGAGGGCCTGCAGAAGACCATGTTCAACGGCACCGGCGTGATCCACCAGACCTTCCTGCCGGACGGCCAGCTGGGCGCCGACAACGAGACGCCGTACAAGCTCGATGTCGCCAAAGCCAAGGAGCTGTTGGCCAAGGCCGGCGTGCCGAACGGCTTCAACGTCACCATGGACGTCACCAACCGCACCGAGTCGCGCGAGCTGTCGGCCTCGATGCAGAACACCATGGCGCAGGCCGGCATCAACCTCATCATCAAGATGGCGGACAACAAGACCACGCTGACCAAGTATCGCGCCAGCGAGCACGACATCTATCTGGGCCAGTGGGGTTCCGACTACATGGATCCGCACTCGAACGCCGACGGCTACCTGAACTCGCCGCTCGCCAAGCGCAACGTCTGGCAGTCGCCGGAGCGCGAGGCAGCCGTATTGGCGGCGCGCGACGAGAAGGACTCGGCCAAGCGCACGCAGATGTACATGGATCTGCAGAAGATGGCGCTGGACGAGGCGCCCTACGTCATCATGTTCCAGCAGGTCGAGACCATCGCCCTGCGCAAGAACATCGACGGCTTCATCGTGGGCCCGAGCTTCGACCTCGACCTCTACAAGAATGTCGTGAAGAAGTAAGCTCGCATCCCTGCCCCGCCGATCGCGCCCGACCAGCGCGGCCGGCGGGGCAGATCTTTTTCCAAAGGTAACATGAACAGCGGACGATGAAGTCATTCCTCAGACTTCTGGCGTCGATCGCCACCACGCTTGTTTTGCTGTTGCTGGTGACCTTTGTCATCAGCCGGTTCCTACCGGCCGATCCCGTCTTGGCGGTGGTCGGTGACCACGCGTCGGACTCCACCATTGCCGCGGCGCGCGTGCGGCTCGGCCTCGATCAGCCGATCATCGTGCAGTTCTGGCTCTATCTCAAGAATGTGCTGCAGGGCGACCTCGGCCAATCCATCCGCACCGGATTGCCGATCAGCCAGGAGTTGATGCGGGTGTTCCCGGCAACCCTGGAGTTGGCGACCGTCGGCACGATCATCGGCGTCATCCTCGGCATCCCCCTCGGCGTCCTGGCCGCCGTGCGCAAGGACACCTGGATCGACCACCTGGTACGCTTCTTCGGCCTGATCGGCTATTCGGTGCCGATCTTCTGGCTGGGGCTGATGGGCCTGCTGGTCTTCTATTTCAAGCTCGATTGGCTGCCCGGACCGGGGCGCCTCGATTTCGGCTACGAGGAAATGGTGACGCCGGTGACGGGCCTGATGACCGTCGACACGCTGATCGCCGGCGACACGGAGTTGTTCAAGAACGCCCTTGGCCACCTGATCCTGCCGGCCTCGCTGCTCGGCTACTTTTCGCTCGCCTATATCAGCCGCATGACGCGTTCGCTGATGCTGGGACAGCTGCGCCAGGAATACATCCTGACTGCGCGCGTCAAGGGAGTGCCGGAACGGCGGGTGATCTGGAAGCACGCCATGGGCAACATCCTGGTGCCCTTGCTGACTGTGATCGCCCTGTCGTACGGCAACCTGCTCGAGGGCTCGGTGCTGACCGAGACGGTGTTCGCCTGGCGCGGCCTCGGCCTCTACATCACCGATTCGATCTTCGGCCAGGACATGCCCGCCGTGCTGGGCGGCACGGTCGTGGTCGGCATGATCTACATCTTCATCAACGCGCTCACCGACGTGGCGTACCGGGTCCTCGATCCGAGGGCGCGATGAAGGAGGCGATGCGATGACCGATTGGGCCATTGCCGCGACACCGCCGCGTTGGCGCAAATGGCTGCTGGCGGAGACGCCGCAGTCGCGGCTGCAGGCGCGGCTCAGTCGGGCCTATCTCAACTGGGTCGCGTTCGCGCGCAACCCGCTGGCCATGCTGGGGCTTATCATTGTCGCCGTCCTGATCATCTTCGCCGCGTTCGCGCCGTGGATTGCGGCGCACAACCCGCTGTTCGGCGGAGATCTGCAGACCGAGCGCCTGCTGCCGCCAGGCGGCGACCACTGGCTCGGCACCGACTCGCAGGGACGCGACATCTGGAGCCGCATCGTCTACGGCTCGCGCACTACGCTCGTCATCATCTTCATGGTGGCGATCACCGCTGCGCCCATCGGCATCGTGATCGGCACGACCGCAGGCTACGTCGGCGGCTGGATCGAAGGCGCGCTGATGCGGGTGACAGACGCCTTCCTCGCATTCCCTAAGCTGGTGCTGGCCCTGGCCTTCGCCGCCGCTCTCGGGGCCGGCATCGAGAATGCCATCCTCGCGATCGCGCTCACCAGCTGGCCGCCGTACGCCCGCATCGCCCGCGCCGAGACCCTGACCGTGCGCAGCACCGACTACGTGGCAGCGGCGCGCATCAGTGGCGCGTCCGGCTTGCGGATCCTGTTCGGCCACATCATGCCGATGTGCATGCCATCCCTCATCGTGCGCGTCTCGCTCGACATGGCAGGCGTCATCCTGATCGCGGCCGGCCTCGGCTTCCTCGGGCTCGGCGTCGCGCCGCCGCAACCGGAGTGGGGGCAGATGGTGTCCGACGGACGCGCGCAGATCCTGGAGCAATGGTGGGTCTGCGCCTATCCGGGCGTCGCCATCTTCATCGTCAGCCTCGGCTTCAATCTGATCGGCGACGGGCTGCGCGACGTGCTCGACCCGCGGGAGGGTTGATGGACAACAGCCCAATCCTCGAGGTCGAGAAGCTCAACATCCGCTTCGACACGCCAGTCGGCGTTGTGCACGCGGTACGCGACGTCAGCTTCACCATGGGGCGTGAGAAACTGGCCATCGTCGGCGAATCCGGCTCGGGCAAGTCGCAGACCGGCCGCGCCATCCTCGGCCTCACGCCCGGCAAGGTGACGGCGCAGAAACTGGCGTTTCACGGGCAGAATCTCGTCGACCTCGCCGAGCCGCAATGGCGCGCGATCCGCGGCAAGCGCATCGCGATGGTGATGCAGGACCCGAAATACTCGCTCAATCCGGTGATGACCATCGGCGACCAGCTGCTGGAGGCCGCGCGCGGCGTCAAGGAAGGCGCCGAAGCGCGCCAGCACGCGCTGGGCATGCTGGCCGCGGTGCGCATCCGCGACCCGGAGCGCGTCTATCGCGCTTGGCCGCACGAGCTTTCCGGCGGCATGGGCCAGCGTGCGATGATCGCGATGATGCTGATGGCCGAGCCGGAGCTGCTGATCGCCGACGAGCCGACCTCCGCGCTCGACGTCACGGTGCGGCTGCAGGTGCTGGCGATCCTCGACGACCTGGTGAAGACACGGCACATGGGCCTCATCTTCATCAGCCACGACCTCAACTTGGTGCGCACCTTCAGCGACCGCGTGCTGGTGATGTATGGCGGACAGGTGCTGGAGCGTCTCGCCGCCAGCGAGCTGGAGCAGGCGCAGCATCCCTACACCCGCGGCCTGCTGGCCTGTCCACCGGAGATCGACCGTCGACGTCAGCGCTTGCCGGTGTTGCAGCGCGACCCGTCGTGGATGGAGCCGGTATGGTGACCCAGCCGATGATCGAGATAGAGAACCTGTCGATCAGCTTCGGCCGTGGCGCGGACCGGGTCGATGCGGTGAAGAGCATCAGCTTCAGCGTCGCCCCGGGCGAGAGCTACGGGCTGGTCGGTGAATCCGGCTCGGGCAAGTCCACCATCCTGCGTGCGCTAGCGGGGCTCAATCCGTTCTGGTCCGGCCAGATGGCGATCGCCGGCGAAAAGCTGACGGCCAAGCGCCCGCGCGCCTTGCGCCGCCTGGTGCAGATGGTGTTCCAGGACCCGTTCGGCTCGCTGCACCCCAAGCACACGATCGACCGCATCCTGAGCGAGCCGCTCGCCATCCACGGCTTCGAAGATGTCGAGACGCGGGTGCGCGCGGCGCTCGAACGCGTCGGGTTGGGGCCGGCGTTCCGCTTCCGCTATCCGCACCAGCTGTCCGGCGGCCAGCGCCAGCGCGTCGCCATCGCCCGCGCGCTGATCCTGGAGCCCAAGGTGGTGCTGCTGGATGAGCCGACCTCGGCGCTCGACGTCTCGATCCAGGCGGAAGTGCTGAACCTGCTGACCGACCTGCGCCAGCAGCTCGGCCTCACCTACGTGCTGGTGAGCCACGACCTCGGCGTCGTCGCGCACATGTGCAAGCGCCTCTCCATCATGCGGACCGGCGAGGTGGTGGAGACCGCCACCGCCGACGACCTCAGCGAAGGCCACCTGCTGCACGCCTATTCGCGCCAGCTCCTGATCGCCAGCCGCGGCTACGACACGCAAGCGATCGCGGCGTTCGGGGATTTCTAGAACGACATTGCGCGGCGCTCATTGATTCGGGCATTCGACAAAGTCTTTCGGCGTCATGCCGAAGACCACGCGTCTGTCGGAAAAGGTGCGAAAATACTCCCGCCCGAACTCAGTGAGCGTTATTCCGGTTTCAAGCGTCCCATCAAACGATCCCTCAAAGACCCGCGAGTAGAAATCTCCGAGCGAGGTCGCACCTGGAGACAAAGCAAAATAGTAGGCTGCGTAGATCGCCAGTCCAATTCGCGTGTCGTCGTAATTTGGACTAACCACAGACGCGGTCGAAATCACTTCTCCAGTCAAGATGTTAATGGTGTTGTTCGCGAGATATCCGGGATTGCTCTCGGAGTCGGAGGCTAGCTTTTCGGCTTTGGCGCGAGAGCCAAGCACCTTTTCCAGAACCGAACGCAGTTCGCCTGGCTTGAGGCTGGGGTCCAACGGGTCTGCGATGATCACAAAAATGCCGTGGCCGCCAAGATGATCTATCTTGGCCCCAGCTTGCTCAAAAGACTCATAGGTGTCGAACGAAGAGTCGAGAGGCGTCCTCAGACTGTCCTTCGCAATCCGCGCGAAAACGTCCGTGACCGTGTCCTTCAGACCGAGCTTCTTTGCTGGCGCCAAGACAATGAGTTTGGGCGGATGCGCATACTTCAACAGCCGTTGGCCGCTCCAGTCACCGAGATTGTTCTTCGGAAAGGTGAACTCGATGAATTCATCAAGAGGTGGCGAGCAAACTTGAAACTCAGCACCTAGGCTGACGACGGAAGTCCACATGCACACGACGAGACCGAGCGCAAACCTTGCCGCCGTCCGCATCAAGCGTACTGCGAGTGCGCGACACGCCGGTATGGCTGTCACCATGCTGGCGGCCCTCAATCAACCCCGCTCGAACATCGTCGAGAGCAGGATCGCCGAGGTGGTGCGGGTGATTCCGGGCAGGCGGCCGATGCGGGTCAGCACTTCGTCCAGATGCGCCGACGTGGAGGCGCGCACCATGGCGACGGCGTCGTAGACGCCGCTCACGGTGTAGCAGCTCGATACCTCCGGGAGGCCCTTCAAGGCCGCCATGGCGCGGTCCTGGAACTTGGGGTCGAGGGTCAGCAGGACGTGGGCCGAGACGCCGGGATGCTCCGCGGTCTCGCCCAGCACGATGGTGTAGCCGGTGATGACGCCGTCGCGCTCCAGGCGCTTCAACCGCTCCTGCACCGCGCTGCGCGACAGGCCGAGATGCCGCCCGAGCGCGGCGGTCGGCATCCGCGCATTCGCCCGCAGCAAGGAGATCAAGCGGCGGTCGGTGTCATCCAAATTGCGTTTTGCCATAATTCCCCGTCGATTCGCCGGTCTGCCGCCTCTTTTTTCACCTTTCGCCGGGTTAAAGCAAGCCCTGCCAAGGTCTTACCATCCAGGGACTCGACCGCGTCGCGCACGCACGGCGCATTTGAAGGACTCCCCAATGACCCGAAAAATCCTGATCCTCGGCGCCGGCAAGATCGGTGGCGCCATTGTCGACCTGCTCCATGGCAGCGGCGCCTATGACATCTCCCTCGCCGACAGCAACGCGACCTTCCTGAAGCAGGCGGCCGGCGACCGCGCTCGGACGCACGAGATCGATGTCAGTGATCGCGCCGCATTGACCAAGGTGGCGAAGGGACAGGATGCGGTCATCTCCGCCCTGCCGTTTTTCCTCAATCCCGGCGTGGCGCAGGTCTGCGCCGATGTCGGCGCGCACTATTTCGACCTGACCGAGGACGTGGAGACGACGCGCGCGGTCAAGGCGATCGCCAAGACCTCGAAGGTCGCCTTCGCCCCGCAGTGCGGCTTGGCGCCCGGCTTCATCTCGATCGTCGCCAACCAGCTGACCAAGGGCTTCGATGCGCTGCGCGAGGTGCACATGCGGGTCGGCGCGCTGCCGGAGTTCCCGGCCAACGCGCTCAAATACAATCTCACCTGGTCGACCGACGGCCTGATCAACGAATACTGCAACCCGTGCGAAGCGATCCACGAAGGCAAGCTGACCGAGGTGATGCCGATGGAGGGCCTCGAGCATTTCTCGCTCGATGGCATCGACTATGAGTGCTTCAACACCTCCGGCGGCCTCGGCACCCTGTGCGAGACGCTGGACGGCAAGCTCGAGAGCTTGAACTACAAGACCGTTCGCTATCCCGGCCATTGCGACATTATGAAAATGCTGCTCGAGGACCTGCGGCTCAAAGAGCGGCGCGGGCTGCTGAAGGACATCCTGGAAACCTCGGTGCCGATCACGCACCAGGACGTGGTGCTGATCTTCGTCGTGGTCACCGGCATGCGAGACGGGCGCCTCACGCAGGAGAGTTATGCCAAGAAGATCTATGCCCAGACGATCGGCGGCAAGCTGATGAGCGCGATCCAGATCACCACCGCCGCCGGCATCACCGCGATGGTGGATCTGTTCTTCGACGGCAAGCTGTCCGGGCAGGGCTTCATCCGCCAGGAACAGTGCGACCTCGGCGACTTCCTGGAGAACCGGTTCGGCCGCTACTACGCCTAGCCCGGCGGTGACCGGCGTCACACCGCCGGACCGAACCAGCCTCATCCGTCCATCGACCCAGCGACAAGTCGTTCGGATGAGGAGGTTTCCATGTCGCGCGTCTCGATGCTGGCCGGTGCTGCGGCGCTGGTGCTTGCGGTTTCGACTGCGCCGAGTTTTGCCGGATCGCCTTCGGCAGTCGACGGCATCGCCAGCAATACTGGCGGCCTGCCGACCTTTTCACAGGTCAACGGCTACAAGTCGAAGGTTATGGTCAAGCACGTGAGCTGCGGCAAGGATTGCTGGACCCACGGCCTCGCCAGCGAGAATGGCAATCTCGACCTCAAGGCCAAGATGGGTTTCGCCTGCCCGCCGGGCGATGCGGTCCATCGCATCTATTACACGGTCGGCGACTCCGACATCATGTGGGCGTACAAGTTCGCCGCCTTCATGGAGCAGAGCCGGATCGTGGAGGTCACGCTGCAACCGTGGACCCCTGCGATGTTCGAAGGCGCCGCGATCTCGGCGCTGGGTCCGTCCTGGTCCGGTGGCGAGGACAACCATCATAACCGCAGCAACACCGCCACCATCGCGATGCATCAGGACGTCGAGGTGTTCGCCGATTGCCTCAAGGATCAGACCACGCGGCACAAGTCGTTCAAGGTGAACACCAAGGCCGCGATCGTCGACCTGGAATAGCCGCGCCCGATCCCGTGCGGCTCTGCATCCTGGTGGACGCCGTGGCTCACTCGTCGTCGTCTCCGGGCTCGACCGGTCGGCCGTTGTAGATCACGTCGCCATCCTGGTGGTCCGCCGCTCCAGCGTCCGCCTGCTGCTGGCCGTCCTCGTCCCCGGAATCGTCCCCGGAATCGTCGTCGGCGACGTCCTCGTCGCCGGATCCATTCTCGCCCTCGGATCCATCTTCGCCCTCGGATCCATTCTCGCCCTCGGATCCATCTTCGCCCTCGGATCCATCCTCACCCTCGGACCCGTCCTCGCCCTCGGATCCATCTCCGTCTTCGGAAGCGACCTCATCCTCGTCGCCGGAAGCGTCTTCATCGTCGGATGCATCCTCGTCCTTGGACGCTTCCTTATCCTCGGATGCGTCCTCGTCCTTGTGCTCGCCCTCGGCTGCTTCTTCGCTCTTCTTCGCATCCTCCTCGGACTCATCTTCGGCGACGTCTTCATCCTTGGCCTCTTCGGCGTCTTCTTCGTTGGCTTCCTCGTCACCGTCCTTCTCGTCGGCGTTCTCGCCTTCGGCAACCTCTTCGTCCTCCTCGCTGCGCGCGTCGGACTCATCGGCATCGGCCGACTCGACCGCGCCTGCCTCGTCTTCCTCCGTCGCTTTGGGGATAAGGCTGAGGAACTTGCCGCCGCCGAGTTGCGAGCCGGCGAACGCAGCGACCAGCGCAATGGCGGCGCAGCTCGCGCCGATCCTGGTCCACGTCTGGTCGCTCATGGGGCGGTCCTTCCGTAGGCTTGCCCTGATTTAAAGCAGGGCACCCTCAACCACTACTGAACGAAGACCCTGAACGAGAGGTGAAGAGAATGCGGCATTTGAGCAAAATGCGATGGAACCGTGCCCGGGCGATTGACGGCCCATCGTCCCTATGACGATGGTGGCCCCTGACTTGCCCGATTCCGAGAAAGCGATG
The DNA here is from genome assembly GCA_035274225.1 of Dongiaceae bacterium. GTDB lineage: Bacteria > Pseudomonadota > Alphaproteobacteria > Dongiales > Dongiaceae > Dongia_A. The sequence continues at coordinate 13,046 of DATEOK010000113.1, read as the reverse complement.
ATTCCTTTGCTGCTGCATCTGCTGGTCGCGTTCCTGGCCATCGCCACCCTGCTCGCGATCCTGTTCCCGCGCCGACCGGTCGCCGGCGTGCCGCAGCATTGGGGGCTGCAGCTGTGGCAGCTCGGCCTTGTCGCTGCGATCGCCGGCCTCCTGCTGGCCGACTGGCGGGCGGTGGCGCTGGCGGCGATCGTTGCCGCTTATTGGACCTGGCGCTTGTGGCCGCGCCGCGCACCGCGTGACGCGGCGGGGGAAGCGACGCCGCTGCTGCGGCTGGTCTCCGCCAACCTGCTGTACCAGAACCTCGACTTCGAGCGCTCGCTGCAAGGCCTCGCGACGCTCGATGCCGACGTGCTGGTGCTGTGCGAGGTGACCCCGGAGGCGCGCCGGCATTTTCGCCGTCTCGAAGCGACCTACCCCCACGCGCTCGACACCTGCGCACCGGAGAATCTCTACGGCATTCTCGTCATGTCGCGTTTCCCACTCGCCCTGCGCAGCATGGGCATTGGCGAGGATCCGACACCGCGGCATCTCGCCGCCGACCTCGCGATCGGTTCCGACACGATCGGCCTGATCGCGATCCATCCGACCAATCCGCTGCGCTTCAGCCGGGCGCATCGCATCCCGGCGGAGTTCGACGCGGTTGGGCAACTCTGCGGCACGGCCAAGCGCGACCTCATCGTGACCGGCGATTGCAACGCCGCGGGCTGGTCCTCCTATCTGCGGGCGCTGGAATCTGCCGCCGGTCTTGTCAACGACGGCAAGGTGCGCCCGTCCTGGCCGATCTGGCTGCCGCCCCTGGTGCGGCTGCCCCTGGATCATCTGTGGGTGCGCGGGCGCGTCACGCTGCTCAGGGTCGGGCTCGGCCCCAGGCTCGGCTCCGACCATCTGCCGCTGGTCGCAGAACTCGGCTGGCGGGAGAAATAGGCGCAAAGTCGCCCGGATTCCGCCGTTTTCCGGCGCGATCCTGCTTGCTCCACCCGGCCGCAATCACTAGGTTCGGCCGGTTGCGATTGGTTTTCTCGAGGGAAATGATGAGTTCCGAACGGCAATTTGCCCAAGCCGCGCGCGCCTGGCCATTCGAGGAGGCGCGCAAGCTGGTGGAGCGCTACAAGGATGCGCCGCCGGCCAAAGGCTACGTGCTGTTCGAGACCGGTTACGGCCCGTCCGGCCTGCCGCATATCGGCACGTTCGGCGAGGTGGTGCGCACCACCATGGTGCGGCGCGCGTTCCAGCGGCTGAGCGACATTCCGACGCGGCTGTTCGCGTTCTCCGACGACATGGACGGCCTGCGCAAGGTGCCGACCAACGTGCCGAACCAGGAGATGCTGGCCCAGCATCTCGGCAAGCCGCTGACCAAGGTGCCGGACCCGTTCGGCACGCACGAGAGCTTCGGCCACCACAACAACGCGATGCTGCGCGGCTTCCTCGATTCCTTCGGGTTCGAGTACGAGTTCCAGTCCTCGACCGACTGGTACCTGTCGGGCCGCTTCGATGCCGCGCTGCTGGAAGTGCTGAAGCACTATGCCAAGATCATGGAAGTGATGCTGCCATCTCTGCGCGAGGAACGCGCCGCAACCTATTCGCCGTTCCTGCCGGTGTGCCAGAAAACCGGGCGCGTGCTGCAGGCGCCGGTTACCAAGTACGACATCGCCGCCGGCACCATCACCTATACCGACGAAGACGGCAGCGAAGTCGCGACGCCGGTCACCGGCGGCCGCTGCAAGCTGCAATGGAAGCCGGACTGGGGCATGCGCTGGCACGCCCTCGGCGTCGACTACGAGATGTCGGGCAAGGACCTCATCGCCTCGGTCGATCTCGCCGGCAAGATCTGCCGCATCCTGGGCAGCCGCGCGCCGGAAGGCTTCAACTACGAGCTATTCCTGGACGAGAAGGGCCAGAAGATCTCCAAGTCCAAGGGCAACGGCCTCAGCGTCGAGGAATGGCTGACCTATGCGCCGCCGGAGAGCCTGGCGCTGTTCATGTATCAGAAGCCGCGCGCGGCCAAGCGGCTGTATTTCGACGTGATCCCGCGCGCGGTCGACGACTACCTTAGCTTCGATGGGAAGTTCGAGGAGGAAGCGCCGGCGCAGCGGCTGGAGAACCCGGTCTGGCACATCCACAACGGCCAGCCGCCGAAACTCTCGTCCGATCTCAGCTACGGCATCCTGCTCAACCTCGCGAGCGTGGCGAACGCCGAAGAGAAGTCGCAGCTGTGGGGCTACATCACGCGCTACCGGCCGGAAGCGACGCCGCAGACCGCGCCCTTCCTCGACAAGCTGGTCGGCTATGCGATCAACTACTACCGCGACTTCGTGAAGCCGGCGAAAAAGTACCGCGCGCCGAACGAGGTCGAGCGCAAGGCGCTGGCCGAGCTGCTCGCCTACATCGACAGCGCGCCGGCGGATGCCGATGCCGAGACCTTGCAGACGGAAGTCTACGAGATCGGCAAGCGCCATCCGTTCCCGGAGCTGCGCGCCTGGTTCAAGGCGCTCTACGAGGTGCTGCTGGGCCAGGACCAGGGGCCGCGCTTCGGCTCCTTCATCGCGCTCTATGGGCGCAAGGAGACCGCCGCGCTGATCCGCAAGGCGCTCGCCTCGCCCACCGGACTGGCGGCCGAATAGCCAGATGAGCGGGACCGCAGCGCCGGTCATCCTCGCCGCCGATTCAGGTCTCGGCGGCCTCACCATCGTGGCCGGGATCCGCAAGGCGCTGCCGCAAGCGCGCTTGGCCTACCTCTGCGACAACGCCTTCTTTCCCTACGGCACGCGGCCGGATGCGGAGCTGTTGGCGCATTTCCTCGGCGTCATGAACCGCGCGATCGATCGCGTGCGGCCGGATCTCATCGTCACCGCCTGCAACACCATCAGCACCATCTGCCTGCCGCAGCTCCGCGCCGCGACCAGCATCCCGGTCGTCGGCGTGGTGCCCGCCGTCAAGCCGGCAGCGCAGCAGAGCAAGCGCAAGATCATCGGCCTGCTGGCGACGCCCGCCACGGTCAACCGGCCCTACACCGACGACCTGATCCAGCGTTACGCCGGCGATTGCACGGTGCTGCGCATCGGATCGGCCGAGCTGGTGGAGATGGCGGAGGCGCGACTGCTGGGCGAAGCCGTCGATCGCGATCGCCTCACGCGCATCCTCGCGCCGTTCTTCGACCGCCCGGCGGAAACCCGGCCCGATGTCGTCGTGCTGGCCTGCACGCACTTTCCCCTTCTGCGCGCAGAGCTTCAGGCCTCGGGTCCCACGGACGTCAGCTGGATCGACTCCGGCACCGCAGTGGCACGCCGGGCGGTCGACGTGCTGCCACCGCCACGCGGCCTGGGCATCGCCGCGGACCTTGCACTGACCTCCGCCAGCCATGGGCCGGCGTTGCAGCGTGCCCTGGCACAGTTCGGATTCGCGACTGTCGAGACCCTGGCCTAGGGATTGCGCAGCCGACAAAGCGCGAAGATCGCCTCCAGCTTGGCGGTGAGCGCCTGGTTGCCCTGCTCAAGGCCGACGGCAGCGATGTCCTGCTGCGACAATCGGCTGCCGACCTCGGTGGCCACGCAGTCGCAGAAGGCCAGCATCTGCGCCTCACTCTGGTCGTCGAGCGGCCGGGTGTCGCCGGAGATGCTGCGGCGCTGCCCGTCGATGCAGGCCTGCTGGAACGCGCCCAGCGATTCATTTGGCGGCACTTGGCGGAGGAAGATCCAGAGCCCACCCAGGATGCAGACGGCAAGGACGACCGCGCCGATCAGAACGTGCTTCAAGTTCATCTGTTCACCCTGCCGGAACGCTTGCCACCCACCCGCCGTGGGGCCTAGTTTGGCCGCCTGATTTTCGAAAGAGCCCGATATGACCGCGAATGCCGAACCCCTCGAGATATTGGAAGATTTGCTGAAGCGCGCCAAGGCCAAGGGCGCGGAGGCGGCCGATTGCCTGATCGTGCGCGACGTTTCGCTCAACGTCGCGCAGCGGCTCGGCAAGCGCGAGAAGCTGGAGCGATCCGAGGCGCAGGACCTCGGTTTGCGCGTATTCATCGGTAAGCGCCAGGCCATCGTCTCGACCAGCGACCTCGAGCCCAAGACTCTGGACGAGCTGGCCGAGCGCGCCGTTGCCATGGCGCAGGTCGTGCCGGAGGACGAGTTCTGCGGTTTGGCCGACCCGGCGCTGCTGGTGAAGATGCCGGTTGCGCTCGACCTCGAGGACAAGCGGGAGCCGAGCGAGACCGAGCTCACGGAGATGATCGCACGCGCGGAGGATGCGGCGCGCGCGGTGCAGGGCGTCACCAACTCGGAAGGCGCGGAAGCGGGCTGGGGCAAGGTCGAGATCGCACTCGCTGCCAGCAACGGGTTCCGCGGCGGCTATGCCACCAGCCGCTGGGGCATCAGCGTTTCGGTGCTGGCGGGCGAAGGCACTGGCATGGAGCGCGACTACGATTTCTCCAGCGCGGTGTTCGGCGAGAGCCTGTCCGACCCGGTGGCGCTCGGCAAATCCGCTGGCGAGCGTGCGGTGCGCCGCCTCAATCCGCGCAAGGCCTCGACTGCGAAGATTCCGATCATCTACGACCCGCGCGTGGCCAACGGCCTGATCGGCCACTTCGTCGGCGCCATCAACGGCGCGTCGATCGCGCGCGGCACCAGCTTCCTCAAGGACAAGATGGGGCAGCAGATCTTCGCCCGCGGCATCCGCATCATCGACGATCCGCACCGCCCGCGCGGCCTGCGCTCCAAGCCGTTCGACGGCGAAGGCGTCGCCAACAAGAAACGCGCACTGATCGAGGATGGCGTGCTCACCACCTGGTTGCTGGACAGCAGGTCGGCGCGGCAGCTTGGCCTCACTACCACCGGCCATGCGGCGCGCGGCACTTCCTCGCCGCCGTCGCCCTCCGCCGCCAATCTCTACCTGGAGCCGGGCAAGGTGACGCCCGCCGACCTGATGTCGGACATCAAGCAGGGCTTCTACGTCACCGAGCTGATCGGCATGGGCATCAACGGAGTGACCGGCGATTACAGCCGCGGCGCCGCCGGCTACTGGATCGAGAATGGCAAGCTGACCTATCCGGTCTCCGAGGTAACGGTCGCCGGCAACCTCAAGGACATGTTCCAGAACCTGACCCCCGCCAACGACCTGCTGTTCCGCTACGGAACCGATTCACCGACCGTGCGGATCGACGGCATGACCCTGGCGGGCGCACAGGCCGGGGCGTAGAATTACCCGTTCTGGCATCAGGGTGACGTGACCTAGTTCACACGCCTTGCGTGAGACCGGGCTGGCATACCTATCGTCGCGTCACCATCTTGTGAAGAGCCGGGGCAACTGCGGGCTCCGCTGCTGCGTTCTATATGAGAGTGCAGACCGAGAGGTGAGTCATGGACCGACGCCTTCAATTGTGGCTGGGAGTCAGCGCCTTTGCATTGCTGGGCACGGTGACGATTTCCGTGCCCGCCTTCGCCGGCAATGCACAGGACAACGACCTCGACCCGCACGGCGGCTTCCAGCACGAGTGCGGCGAGCCCGGCGGTTGCGCCGAGGCGGGCGAGCGTTTTGAATCCACCACCGCGGACGAACTTGGCGAGGATGACGACGACAGCGGTCGGCTGGTCACACCAAGCCGGCCCCGCAGCGGTCATGGCGGATTGGGCGACGGCGATTCCGTCAGCGGCCGCATGGGTGGCGGCAGCCTCGGCGGCGGCAGCAGCGGCGGGCGCGGTCTCGGCGACTGATACTTTCTTGCAGGCGTACGCGGCGCGGCGATTAACCATGAATCGCGCGCGCCGTGCTGCATACAACCTTAGCCTGAACAAATCCCGTTGACGTCCGAGCGGTCGCGCCGTCACAATTGTGATGAGTACTGCGGACCTAGCTTGTTCGAAATTTGGGGTTCGCAATTTTGGGGGCTTACCATGAACATCAAATTGGCCGGCATCGCTTCGGCGATCCTTGCCGCTGTGGTCATCGCAGTGCCGGCAGCGCAATCCGACGAAATGGATGCGATCGACTGCTCCAGCTCGTCCTTCGCCTTTTCAGGCGAAGGCTTCAACGTGGATTGCGAGCGCTCGAACGACCAGGTGCGGGCCGGGGAATCGTCGGGCGCGACCCAGATCGACGTCATGACCATCAGCGGCGAAGAGCCGCGCATGTTCATGACCGTGGTCGGCGTGCGCATCACCGCCACCCGCCTCTACATGGAATATCGCGGCCTGCGGCAGAATTTCAGCGAGGCCTTCACGCATATCGAGGTCCAGGACTGGAACGGCATCGGCAACAAGGGCGGCTACGACAGCGCGGAATTCACCGCGGTGATCAGCGGCCTGCCCTCCTCGTGCGTGGCGATCCAGCGCTACACCAACGCCGCCTGGACCGGATTCAAGCGGCGCATGATCGGCATGGGCTGCTCGACGGTCGACCGCTCCCACGTCTACGACGCCATCGCCAAGCTGCGCGCGCCCGGCGACTGACACCGCATACCGTGCTGCGCCGAGATTGCTCGCGGAAATGTGCGCGGTCCTCTATTGCAAATGCGTCGCATTTGCTCCATGGTCGTCGCCTCTGCAACGAACCCTCGGGGAAGGATGATGACCACGCGTTGGAAATTGTGGCTGGGCGCCAGCGCCCTCGCCATGGCAAGCGGCGCCTTGCCGGCCGCTCAGATCGTGTCGCCGGTCACCGGCAGCCTGCTGGGCTTGGACCTGATCGATGAGGCACAAGCCCAAGAGTCCGGCGAAGGCGAAAGCGCCGAATGCACAACTGAAGAAAGCGGCGAAGGCGAGGAAGGTGGCGAGACCGAATGCCCCGAGCCGAGCGGCGAAGAGGGCGAAGGTGAAGGCAGCTGAGCTTTCGCAGATCGTTTGACAAAGGGCGGCCATCGGCCGGGCCACTAAATGCTCCGGGGAGAACGGGCGATCAACTGATCAATGCTCGCAGGAAGTGTTTGCCTCTACTCATAAAGAGTCCAACTCCTTCGCGCACCCTCGTAATCATCTTTCCGGCTCTGAACGCTTATCCCGTTGTCCCAGGAGAACAAGATTTAGCGTTGCTGCAATACCAGGCTTTCGACGCGCCGCCCTCTCGAGCGTCACCTTGGCGCGACCGCGCTCTGCATCACGATGTCGTAGTGGAACTTCCGCGCCAACAGAACGATGATCATGTCGATATTATGGGCAGACAGGAGGAATGCACCAGGACCGCCAATGACCCGTTGGCGGTAGTAGTCGAGCACCGAGAGGTCACCACCCAAGACGACGCCATTTATCGTGCCGCCCTGGCCTATCAGGCTGTCGCGAGCGCGTTGCGGATCTTCGCCCAGGTTGTCCGCGCCGTTGCCAATGATGTTGACGACTGCACGCTCGGTGGCGTAGGGCGCCATCAGGAGCAACTCGCCTGCGTGGTCGATGGCTGCCGAAAGGTCTGTCAGACGCCCCAAGTGGTGTATGTTACTTCGCTTTCGACCTTCGGCTTCATCGGCAATCCGAAGACAATCTGCAATCTGATTGGATACTCTCATTGCATCTTTTTCCGAAACGATAAGCGTCCAGGACACCAGCTCGGGGTATATGCCGTCGTGGTACCAGGCGAATACGGCAAAGCCAATGCGGCCGTGCCGGCCGCGTTGAATTGCGCGAATAACCTCAGGAGCGAGGATTGCCCGTGCGGTGCCTTCGATCTCGATCCTCATCCATTCCGGATCTACTGAATCAGAGATGTCGAGAGCGGTTACGATGTTGACATCAGTAATCACGCCGTCCGCTCCACTCACGCGGGCGCCAGAAAGAGTACGGCTGGGGGCGTCCGCGACCGGCGAATCTTGAGTCTCTCGATGAGTGCACACGACCTTGATGCGGTCAGTCTCTTCGAGATCACGGCCGATAGCCGTTTCCGCGACATACGCCTGGCCACGCATGGCGCATGTGATTTGACTTTGGAATTGCCCTGGCACCACCATGACGACCCGCGCGTTCTTCTCGCTGCAGTCGGCCAGATCAGGTATCGCGACAACTGCGCAAATAAGGATCAGCGCCGTGAGCATATGAAGCTCCGTCGTTGCCAACCCGACAGCCGGGTGCCTTCCGAATGGGTAGGCTGTGTGATCGTATGGACTGGCCGCCGGAGCCACGAATGCAGCCCGCGCTCCCTCAGTCCATTTGTGGAAAAATTATACGCTCGTTCAAAACAACCGGACAGCGATATTCAGTACGACGAGACAACGACACTGTCGCTTTACAGACGACTACAACGAGTGGTTCGGAGGACCACATTCCGACTTCTATCCGAAATAGGCCATTGTTCCGATGACGTGCGATTCAAACCTATGCCGAAAGTGCTGACAGCGGTTATCCGGTGTCCCAGGGCCACAGGGTGCCAATCGATGGGCAAACATCTGCTTCCAGCCCGCTGGCGTCATGAGCTGGTTGAAACGGATCGGCCACCGATGAGACCCGCATCGTAGACGAAAGCGTCGCACCAAGCGGTTTCATCAAGACTCGCATCGATTGCTCACCGGCCCGTTACAAGGACTGGCTCAACTGTAGACACCACTTCCTTCACGATGGTGTCATGTTCTACTTCAATATGAGCGAAGCAGACCTCGGCGAGTGGCGTCAGATCCAGTATCGAGTGATTGGGCTGTTTCGCGATCTGCAAAGGGCTGAATAGAGGGCGGCGGTTGGCCTGACCGGCCTCCCAAGCAAAAGGCCGACGAACAACAATTTTGCTCGTCGGCCAGATTCCACACGATCAGTTAGTGGCCCGGGCCATCGGCCGCCCTTTCCTTCGGTGACTCAAATCCGTCACTCGTCCGTCATTTTTCCTTTGCGGCTTTCGATTAGGTCTAAGCCGCGCGAAGCGGGGATTCGCGCGCCGGGGCAACGACCGGGAAGCAGGAGAGATGCAGGCGACGCCGCCGATCAACCACTACCGCGCCATGTTCATTTCCGATGTCCATTTGGGAACGCGCGGCTGCAAGGCGGAATTCCTGCTCGATTTCCTGAAGCACAACGACGCCGACGAGATCTACCTGATCGGCGACATCATCGATTGCTGGCGCCTGAAGCGCACCTGGTTCTGGATGCAGAGTCACAACGACGTGGTGCAGAAGCTGCTGCGCAAGGCGCGCAAGGGCACGCGCGTCATCTACGTGCCGGGCAACCACGACGAGCCGCTGCGCGACTATGACGGCATGGCGTTCGGCGACGTGCCGATCATGAACGAGGCCATCCACGTCACCGCCGACGGCAGGCGGTTGCTGGTGGCACACGGCGACGCGTTCGACGGCATCGTCAAGTATGCGCGCTGGCTGGCGAAGCTCGGCGACCATGCCTATGCCTGGTGCCTGCGGATCAATCATTGGTACAACCATGCGCGCCTGGCGCTCGGCTATCCCTACTGGTCGCTGTCGGCATTCCTGAAGACGCGGGTCAAGGACGCGGTCAAGTTCATCAGCGACTTCGAGCACGCGATGGCGGAGGAAGCCAAGCGCCGCGGCCTCGACGGCGTCGTTTGCGGCCACATCCACAAGGCCGAGATCAAGACCATCGACGGCATGCTCTATTGCAACGATGGCGACTGGGTGGAGAGCTGCACGGCGCTGGTCGAGCACCGCGACGGCAGGCTCGAGATCATCGAGTGGGCGGCCAAGCGCCAATTCTCCATGATGGCGCCCGACCTCAGCCTCACGGCGGCGCGTTAGAGAGGCCGCCCGCTTGCGCCTCGCCCTCGTCACCGATGCCTGGGCTCCGCAAGTCAACGGCGTCGTCCGCACCTTGCAGCGCACGAAAGCGGAGTTGGAGCGCCTCGGCCATCAGGTCGATATCATCTCGCCCGACCAGTTCCGCAGCATTCCCTGCCCGACCTATCCGGAGATCCGCCTGGCGCTGCTGCCGTGGCGGAAGTTGTGCCGGCAGCTCGACGCGTTGCAGCCCGATGCCATCCACATCGCGACCGAAGGGCCGCTCGGCCGCGCCGCGCGCGCCTGGTGCCTGAAGCGCCGCTTGCCCTTCACCACGGCCTATCACACCAAGTTTCCCGAATATGTGGCGGCCCGCTTCTCCATTCCGCTGGCCTGGACCTACAGCATCATGCGGCGGTTCCATGCGCCGGCGACGAGGGTGATGGTCGCGACCCAGTCGATCGAGGACGAACTCATCGCGCGTGGCTTCGCCAACATCAGCCGCTGGACCCGCGGCGTCGACCTGAAGCTGTTCCGCCCGGACGAGCGCGCGATGCTCGCCCTGCCGAGGCCGATCCACCTCTATGTCGGGCGCGTCGCGGTGGAAAAGAACATCGGTGCGTTCCTGGCGCTGACGCTGCCCGGCTCGAAGGTGGTGATCGGCGACGGACCGCAGCGCGCGGCCTTGCAGGCAAAGTACCCCGACGTCCACTTCCTCGGCGCCAAGTTCGGCACCGACCTGGCCAGCCACGTCGCCGCCGCCGACGTGTTCGTGTTCCCCAGCCTGACCGACACCTTCGGCCTGGTGATGCTGGAGGCCCTCGCCTGCGGCCTGCCGGTCGCCGCGTTCCCGGTTGCCGGTCCCAAGGACGTGGTACGCGAGGGCGAGGTCGGCGCGCTGGACTGGGACCTCGCCAAGGCGGTGGAGCGTGCGCTCACCCTCTCACGCGACGCCTGCCGACGCTATGCCCAGGATTTCTCCTGGGAAGCGGCGACGCGGCAGTTCCTGTCCAACCTCGCTCCCGTCGCTCAGTAACGCTGGCCGCATTTTCGGCGTCGAACCGGCTACCACTTCGCCGGAAAGTACGACGGCGCCCTTGCCTTGATAGGCTTTTTCCAGCACTAAGGCTTGGCGCCTTGGTCAGGGGAAGTTTTCAATGGAAGAAGCCGCGACCGGACACGTCCTGTTCGGCCTCGACCCGCTGTGGGTGTCGACGGCGCTGCTGATCGTCACCTACGCCGCCATCATGACCGAAAAGCTCAATCGCGCCATCGTGGCGCTGGTGGGCGCCGGCCTGATGATCTCGCTCGGCATCCTCAACCAGGAGCAGGCGGTCGAAGGCATCGACTTCAACACCCTGGCGCTGCTGACCGGCATGATGCTGATCGTGGCGATCGCGCGCCGATCCGGCATCTTCCAATACGTCGCCATCGTCTCCGCCAAGGCCGCGCGCGCCAGCCCGGCCGGAATCCTCGCCATGCTCGCGATCGTGACCGGCCTGCTGTCCGCCCTGCTCGACAACGTCACGACCGTGCTCTTGATTGCGCCGGTGACGCTGGTGATCTGCCGCGAACTGAACGTGAAGGCTTATCCGTTCCTGTTCGCCGAGATCTTCGCCAGCAACATCGGCGGCACCGCGACCCTGATCGGCGACCCGCCCAACATCATCATCGGGTCGGCGGCCAATCTCAGCTTCATGGACTTCGTCCATGCCCTGACGCCGGTTGTCGTCGTCATCCTGCTGGTGAACTGCCTCGCGATACACCTGATCTGGGGGCGGTCCATGACCGCCAGCGCCGGTGCCAGGGCGCGGGTGATGGCGCTCGATCACCACGACGCCATCACCGACCGGCCGCTGATGCGAAAGTCATTGCTGGTGATTGCGCTGGTGATCCTGGGATTTATCCTGGCCCGGTTCCTCGGCCTCGAGGCCGGCACCATCGCGCTGTTCGGCGCGGCGATCCTGCTGCTGCTGGTCAATGTCGGCCGCTCGACCGAGGACCAGCACCATCACCTGATCGAAAGCTTCAACGAGGTGGAGTGGATCACCATCTTCTTCTTCGTCGGCCTGTTCATCGTGGTGGCCGGCGTGGAGCATGCGGGGCTACTGAAGATCCTGGCCGACTGGTTGATCTCCATCAGCGGCGGCGAGATGCACACCTTGGGTCTCGCAATGCTGTGGGTCTCCGCGATTCTCTCGGCGATCATCGACAACATCCCGTTCGTCGCCACCATGATCCCGGTGATCAAGAACATGGCGCCGACCTTCGGCGGTGAGCACTCCTTGCTGCCGCTGTGGTGGTCGCTATCGCTGGGGGCATGCCTCGGCGGCAACGGCACGCTGATTGGCGCCTCCGCCAACCTGACGGTCGCCGGCATCGGCGAGCGCGCGGGCGTCCCCTTCCGGTTCCTGGAATTCGCCAAGGTCGCATTCCCGCTGATGCTGGTCTCGATCGCGATCAGCCACGTCTATCTGGAGTGGAGGTATCTGTGAGGATTTTCAGGACACTGGAGAAGCATGGCGGATGACGCGATTCCCGCCGATCTGCGGGACTTCATCCTGAGATACATCGATTCGGTCGCGCACCTGGAAGCGCTGCTGCTGCTGCGCGCGAACCCCGAGACCGCCTGGGAAGTCGCCCCGGTCGCGGCCCGGCTCTATTCCAGCGCCGAACAGGCCGGTGAGGTCCTGGCCCAGCTGTGCGATGAGCATTTGCTCGTCTGCGAAAATGGGCTCTATCGTTATGGCGGGCAGCCCCCTGAGCACCTCGCGATGATCGATCGGCTGGCGGACTCCTATGCCAAGCAGCTCATCCCGATCACCAACCTGATCCACAGTAAACCGCGACGCATCCGCCAGTTCGCCGATGCGTTCAAGTTCCGAAAGGACCGCTAGGATGGCGCCGATCATCTATCTCCTGTGCGCGGTGGCAGCTTTCTTGTGTGCTTTCCTGCTGATGACGGCCTACAGGCGGAGCCGCTACCGCCTGTTGCTGTGGAGCGGCCTGTGTTTCGCCGGCCTCACTCTCAACAACCTCATCCTCGTGCTCGACAAGGTCGTGCTGATGGACTCGGATCATTCGATCTGGCGCACGTCGGTCGCGCTCGTCGCGATGGCGGTGTTGCTCTACGGTCTCATCTGGGAGGCGGAATGATGGATCAGGTCAGCGCAGTGCTCCAAGGTGCCGTCGGCATGGCCTCCGGTGTCGCCGCCCTGTTCTTCCTCCGTTTCTGGCGCCAGACCAGGGACAGCTTCTTCCTGTTCTTTGCGACGGCGTTCGCGATCGATGCGCTGGCGCGCTTCATCCTGGGATTCGCCGAGCTCTCGGAGGAGACGCAGCCGCTGGTCTATGGCGCGCGCCTCATCACCTTCGGCCTCATCATCATTGCCATCAT
>DATEOK010000112.1:0-9321 GCA_035274225.1 Dongiaceae bacterium | reverse complement strand
GGTCGCGCACACGAAGCGGGTGCCGAGCTGCACGCCCGAGGCGCCCATCTCCAGGTAGCCGAGCATGGCATTGCCACGGCCGATGCCGCCGGCGACGAACACCGGCACGTCGGTGATGACAGGCAGGATCTCCTGCGCCAGGACACTGGTGGAGACTGGGCCGATATGCCCGCCCGCCTCCATCCCCTCGATCACGATGGCATCGGCGCCGCCGCGCACCAGCTTCTTGGCCAAGGCAGCGGTCGGGGCAAAGCACATCACCTTCGCTCCGCCCTGCTTCAGGCGCTGGATCGCGGTCGCCGGAGGCAGGCCGCCCGCCAGCACCACGTGACTGACCTTGCCATCGAGACAGGCATCGACCAGCTGCTCAAGTTTTGGATGCAGCGTGATCAAATTCACGCCAAACGGCTGGCTGGTCAGCTTGTAGGTCTCGGCGATCTCGGTCGCCAGGATCTCCGGCGGCATCGAGCCGGAGGCGATGACGCCGAAGCCGCCGGCGTTGGAAATGGCCGCAACAAGGTGGCGCTCCGAAACCCAGGTCATAGCCCCACACATGATGGCGTAGCGGCAACCGAGGAACTCGGTTCCGCGCCTCCACAGGTGGTTCAGCAATGCCTCGGCGTGCGCACGATCCATATGACCTCTGTTATCCCCGATCCCTCTAGGCCGCGTCGAGCCCGTACGCAGTGTGCAAGGCGCGTACCGCGAGCTCAGTATATTCCTCCGCCACCAGCACGCTGATCTTGATCTCCGACGTGGAGATCACCTGGATGTTGATGCCCTTCTCCGCCAGCGCCTTGAACATGCGCTGGGCGATGCCGGCGTGGGAGCGCATGCCGACGCCGATCACCGACACCTTCACCACGTTGGAATCGGCGATCATGCCGGCGAACTGCACCTGGTTGCGCTGGCCCTCGATCACCTGCTTGGCGCGCTCGAAATCGGCCTTGGAGACGGTGAAGGTCATGTCGGTGGTGTCGCCGGTCTCGGAGATGTTCTGGACGATCATGTCGACGTTGATGTTGGCGTCCGCCAGCGGCCCGAAGATCGAGGCGGCGATGCCCGGCCGGTCGGCGACCTTGAGCAAGGTGATCTTCGCTTCGTCGCGGCTGTATGCGATGCCGCTTACAAGTTCCTGTTCCATGATCTCATCCTCATCCACCACCAGCGTGCCGGGCTTGTCCTCGAAGCTCGAGAGCACCTGCAGCCGCACGCGGTGCTTCATCGCCATCTCGACCGAGCGGATCTGCAGCACCTTGGCCCCGACCGAGGCCATCTCCAGCATTTCTTCGTAGCTGATTTTGTCCAGCTTGCGCGCCTTGGCGACGATCCGGGGATCGGTCGTGTAGACGCCGTCGACATCGGTGAAGATGTCGCACCGGTCTGCCTTCAAGGCGGCGGCCAGGGCCACCGCCGAGGTGTCCGAGCCGCCGCGGCCGAGGGTCGTCACGCGCTTGTCCGGGCCGACGCCCTGGAAGCCGGCGACCACCGCGACCTGGCCTTGGCTGAAGCGGGAGATCATGTCCTCGATGCGGATGGCCTGGATGCGCGCCTTGCCGTGGGCGTCGTCGCTCTCGATCGGGATCTGCCAGCCGAGCCAGGAACGGGCGTTGACCCCGATAGTCTGCAGCGCGATCGCCATCAGGCCGCTGGTCACCTGCTCGCCGGACGCCACCACTACGTCGTATTCGCGGGCGTCGTACAGCGGCGACAATTCACCGCACCAGGCGACCAGCTGGTTGGTGGCGCCGGACATGGCGGAAACCACCACCGCAACCTCGTTGCCGGCGTCGACCTCGCGCTTGACGCGCTGCGCCACGGCGCGAATGCGCTCGATGTTGGCGACCGAAGTCCCGCCAAACTTCATGACCACGCGGGTCTTGGTCTTTGCCGGCGCATTCATGTGCGGAGAAAGCCCTTAAACTTCGCGAGAATACCGGCCCGAAACCATTGTCTTGCCGGCGGCGGCTATCCATACTCAAAGGAACCCAGCGAGGCAAGGGCTGGGACCCCTCACCAGCGGCGGATTTCCGCCAGATTCGGGCATTTTTTCAGATGTCTGCGCAAACCGACCACGAGCCCGCCATCAGCACCGTCGACAGCACCGAAATCGCCAAGTTCAACGCCATGGCGGAGGCCTGGTGGGACCCGCACGGCGACTTCAAGCCACTGCATCAGCTGAACCCGACGCGCATCGCGTTCCTGCGCGACACGGCGGCGCGGCATTTTGGACGCGTCGCGTCGGACGACACGCCGCTCGAAGGCCTCAGCCTGTGCGAGATCGGCTGCGGCGGCGGCCTGCTGACCGAGCCAATGCGGCGCCTGGGCGCCGAGGTCACCGGCGTCGATCCGTCCCACCGCAATGTCGGCATCGCCCGTGCGCATGCGGAGAAAGGCGGGCTCAAGATCACCTATCTGCAATGCGCGGCCGAGAACATGGTGGAGCGCGAGGAGCGCTTCGACATCGTGCTGGCGATGGAAGTCATCGAGCACGTCGCCAACGTCGACGCCTTCATCGCGAGCTGTGCACAGTTGGTCCGGCCGGGCGGGCTGATGTTCTTCTCGACCATCAACCGCACCGCCAAGGCCTATGCGCTGGCGATCGTCGGCGCGGAATACGTCATGCGCTGGCTGCCGCGCGGTACCCACGACTGGCGCAAGTTCGTGAAGCCGTCCGAGCTCGCCCACCCCTTGCGCCGCGCCGGCTTCGCGATCGAACAGATGACGGGCGTCAGCTACAACCCGCTCGCCGACCGCTGGGGCCTGACGCGCGACCTCGACGTCAACTACATGCTGGCGGCGAAAAGGGTGTAGGCGGGATTGGGCGCTTAGGCGTCCGAGCGGGGCAGCCAGGGAATGCGCGCGACCTCGACGCCTTCGTCGACCAGCTCCTGGTGCTGCTGGTCGGTCGCTTCGCCGTAGATGCCGCGGGCTTCGGTTTCGCCGTAATGGATCTTGCGCGCTTCGTCGGCGAACTTGTCGCCGACATAGTCGCAGTTCGCCTCGACCTTGGAACGGACTTCCTGCAGGTGCTGGCGCATCGCACTCGCCATCACCGACATCGGATGATTGGTTTCAGGCGCCGGAATCTTGGCCGGCAGGTTGGCCGATTGCTGCTGCTTCTTTTCCGAACCAGAGATGCGCGGCGCCATCAACGCCTTGGCGACCTTGCGGCTGCCGCAGGTCGGGCATTCGACGGTCTTGCGCGCCAGCTGCCGCTCGCAGGTCTGGCCGTCCTTGAACCAGGCCTCGAACTCGTGGTCCTTGCCGCAGCGAAGTTGAAAGAGAATCATGGTCGAATGCGTGCCGTTATCGTGCCGTCTCGAGCCTACAATTGGCACAGGAGCAAAGTTTAACAAGCCCAAATGCGCTACACCCATGACATCCGCGTGTGAGAGTGGCCCATCTGCATGGGTGCAAAGTCATGCCGGCTTGGTAAAGCCTGGCGGCACGGTCCTGGACTTGGCTGCGGGCGGTGGCCGGCACGCTCGCTATTTCAAAGACTTAGGATACCAGGTCACCGCGCTGGACCGGGATGTTTCCGGCTTGCAGGAGCCGGCCGGCCGGGGCGTCGAGGTGATCGCCGCCAACCTGGAAGACGGCTCGCCCTGGCCCCTGGGCGCGCGGGAGTTCGACGGCATCGTCGTGACCAACTACCTGCACCGCCCGCTGTTTCCGCTCTTGGCGAGCGCCCTGTTGGCAGGCGGAGTGCTGATCTACGAGACCTTCGGCATCGGCAACGAGCGCTTCGGCAGGCCGAGCAACCCCAATTTCCTGCTCCGCCCCGGCGAACTGCTCGAGTTCGCCGCCGCCCATGGCTTGCAGGTGCTGGCCTATAGCTGCGGCGAGGTCGCAGAGCCGAAGCGCGCGATCATCCAGCGGATGGTGGCGCGGCGGTTGACCTAGGGCTTCATCGCAGCACCTCTCACCCAGCGCCAGACCAGCCATCTTGCTCAACGGACAATACAATGATATTTTCCTAAGTAGGAAAATAGCTAGTTATGAATGCATTTAAGGCAATTGCGTCCGAGCCGCGCCGCCGCATCCTCAACCATCTTGCCGGCGGGCCGATGACCGTTGGCGAGATCGCGGCCAAGTTCGACATGGCGATGCCGTCGATCTCCAAGCACCTTTCCGTGCTGAAGGAGGCGGGCCTGGTTCACGAACAGAAGCGAGGCCAATTCGTCATCTACAGCGTCGCCTCCGACAACCTGGTCAATGCGCTGTACGGATTTCTGACGCCGTTTTGCCCGGATGCGCGTCGGATCACAGCGGGACGCAAGCGCGCGAGGAAATCCAAGTGACCCGAAACAGCCTTTCCCCGCCGATGCGGCGTTTCACCGAGTATCTCGGAGAGCTCGGGCCGCGCTGGGGCCTGCCCGCTCGCGCTTGCCGCGTTCACGGTTACCTGTATGCCATCGCCCGACCTGCGACAGAGGCCGACCTGCGCGGCGCACTGGACCTGAAAGGACCGGAGCTTGCAGAGGCGCTGGCATGGCTCAGCGATTTTCGCCTGGTGACCCGCGCTGACGGCGCCTGGCGCACAAACACAGATCCTTGGGAGTTGTTGTTGCGCGGACTCGAGGAGCGGCGCCGCCGTGAAATCAACCCCGCGCTTGACCTGCTGCGCGGCTGCCAGCGGGACATGGCGGCGAGCGATGCCGATGGGAAGACGGCCAGCGCCCAGATCGCAAAGATGATCGCGCTGGTCGAGGACCTCGCCGCCATTGACGTGCAGGCACGGCGGCTCTCGCCGCAAACCTTGCGCCGGCTTGTCGGCCTCGGCGGGCGCGTCGGGCGCTTGATCAATCGCACGCTGAGGACGGGGGATTCGGGATGAGAGGCCAGGATGCCGGCGCGAATGCTTTCAAGGTCAACTCGCTGACCGGACTGGACCGCGCCAACCCCGTCGAAGGCGAGGTCGTCTGGGATCCGCCCAGGTCGATCTGGAATATGGGCATGCTGCTCGCGGCGTTCATCCTCGGTCCGATCACATTCACCTGGGATGCCTTCGCCGTCTTCCTTGCCACGGCCGCCGTCACGCTTTGCGCCGGGCATTCGGTGGGATTCCATCGCCGCCTGATCCATCGCAGCTTCCAATGCCCGAAATGGCTCGAGCGCACGCTCGTCTGGTTCGGCGCGGCGGTCGGCATGGGCGGGCCGATCTGGACCATCCGTCTGCACGACAGCCGCGATTGGGCGCAGCGTCAGACCGACTGCCACTGGTTCCTGCGGCATGACAAGCCGCTGCTGCTCGATGGCTTCTACTATCTCAACTTCCGCCTCAAGCTGAGCCATCCACCCGGCTTTGATCCCGGCCCTGGCATTGCCGACGATCATTTCTATGGCTTTCTCCAGCGGACCTGGATGGCCCACCAGATCCCGATCGCCATCGCGCTTTATCTCGCGGGCGGATGGCCGTGGGTGGTATGGGGCGTGTTCGTCCGCGTCGCGGCCTGCACCAGCATGCACTGGTTCATTTCGTATTTTGCCCACACGCGTGGCCCGCAGGACTGGATCGTCGACGGCGCGGTCATCCAGGCGCACAACGTGCCTCTGATGGCGATCCCGACCATGGGCGAGAGCTGGCACAGCAATCATCATGCCTTTCCAAGCTCGGCACGCCACGGGCTCTATCCAGGCCAGATCGATCTTGGCTGGCACTTCGTGCAGTTGCTCGGCTGGCTCGGGCTGGCGTGGAACATCAAGGTGCCGGGCAACCTGCCGCCGAGGGCCGGGATCACGCCGGTGACGACGCGCGCCATGGACATCGCGGCGCCCGGCCAGGCGATCGTGTCCGGGCGACAGACCTAGTCGTGAGTCAAAGCGTCGCAGAAGCCCTCGCGGCGTTCAGGCAGCGAAATGGCATCCCGCACGATGAGGTGGAACGCGCCACTTGGGTTTGCCGCCTCGGCCCGCTCTCGATCCGCCTGCCGAACTTCAGTTGGAGAAGGCGCGCGATTCTCGCCCACGACCTGCACCACCTCGTCACGGCCTATCCGTGCACGTTGCGCGGCGAATGCCAGATGGCGGCATGGGAGTTTGGCGCGGGGCAGATGCCGCACTGGGGCGCGCGACTGTTCTGCCTGCCATTGGTATTGCTGGGCGTCGTCTGGTCGCCGCGTTCGACCTGGCGAGCCTTCCTGTCCGGAAGGCAGTCAACCAGCCTTCATGGCGCAAAGCTGGACCAGCGCGCCCTCGCCGCACCATTCGATAGTCTCCATGCCGAACTTGCTGCCCCACGGCGCGCTGGCGTTCTGCCTCCCCGCCTGCTGTTCGCAAGGCTTGTCGTCGAAGCCGTGCTGATCGTGTCGGCACCGCTGGCGATGATCGCAGGGCTTTGGTTGGCATTGGGCGCCTAGCCGCTCCTGCAAACGAAAACCCCCGCAGCCGGTGGGCTGCGGGGGGTTGGAAAACCTCGCGCCTGAGCGCGCTACTTCGGCTGCGGCACGATGCGCAGGTAGGGCTTCAGCGCCTTCCAGCCGCCGGGGAACTTGCTCTTGGCCTGCTCGTCGGAGACCGAGGGCGGGATGATGACGTCCTCGCCCACCTTCCAGTTCACCGGGGTCGCGACGGTGTGCTTGGCGGTGAGCTGGCAGGAATCCAGCAGACGCAGCACCTCGTCGAAGTTGCGGCCCGTCGACATCGGATAGGTCAGCATCGCCTTGATCTTCTTGTCGGGGCCGATGACGAACACCGAGCGCACGGTGGCGTTGTCGGCCGGCGTGCGGCCTTCAGAGCTGCTGCCGGCCGCGGCGGGCAGCATGTCATAGGCCTTGGCGACGCGCAGGTCGGAATCGCCGATCAGCGGATAGTTGACCCGCGCTCCTTGAGTCTCCTCGATGTCCTTGGCCCACTTCTCGTGGTTGCCGACCGGATCGACGCTAAGGCCGAGGATCTTGGTGTTGCGCTTGTCGAACTCCGGCTTCAGGCGCGCCATGTAGCCAAGCTCGGTGGTGCAGACCGGGGTGAAATCCTTGGGATGCGAGAACAGGATGCCCCAGCTGTCGCCCAAATAGTCGTGGAACTTGATCTTGCCGGCGGTCGAGTCCTGCTCGAAATCCGGCGCGGTATCGTTGATGCGAAGCGACATCTCTTCCTCCCTTGCTCTGAAATTGCTTTGCTATTCGCTGGCGGCGCGTATCAGGTTCAGCGGCCGCTGGAACTCCCGGTCGTGGCGCAGCGCCGGCACCATGGAGCGCGCTTTCTGCACCTGCTCCACATCGATATCGGCAACGATGAAGCCCGGCTTCTCGCCGGCGTCCGCCAACACCTCGCCCCAGGGCGAGACGATCAGCGAATGGCCGTAGGTAAGGCGCCCTTCGGCATGCTCTCCGGTCTGCGCCGGCGCGAACACGTAGCAGCCGGTCTCGATCGCACGGGCGCGCAGCAGCACATGCCAGTGCGCCTGCCCGGTCGGCACGGTGAAGGCGGCCGGCACCGTCAGCATCACCGCGCCGGCATGAGCCAGCGCGCGATGCAGGTAGCCGAAGCGCACGTCGTAGCAGATGGTGAGACCGAGCCCGCCCCACGGCGTCGAGGCCACCACCGCCTGCTCGCCGGGTTTGACGCCGTTCGATTCGCGATAGGTCTCGCCGTTCGGCAGGTCGACATCGAACATGTGAATCTTGTCATACCGCGCCACCACCATGCCGTTCGGATCGAACAGGAAGCTGCGGTTGGCGATGCGCTTCTCGTCCGCGCGCACCGGCATGGAACCGATCAGCAGCCAGAGGCCGAGCTCCCTGGCGAGCGCCGAGAAATGCGGCACGCCGGGATGCGCCTCCTCGGGCGGCGTCTTGGCGAGCGCCCGGGCACGGTTCGGCTCGATCAGGGTGGTGTTCTCCGGCGTCATCACCAGCTGCGCCCCGGCATTGGCCGCGGCACGGATCAACGCGCTCGCGCCCTCCAGGTTCGGCGCGATCTCAGGCGCCGAATTCAATTGCACGCACGCCGCCTTGAAAATCCTGGTCATAATCGTTCCGTTCAGGTCGCCGGCTGCTGCAGCATCGGCGTCAGCTTGCCAGCATGGTCGAGAGCATAGAGGTCATCGCACCCGCCGACATGCTGCCCATTGATGAAGATTTGCGGAACGGAGGTGCGCCCGCCGGCGCGCTGGCGCATCT
Organism: Dongiaceae bacterium; assembly: GCA_035274225.1. Lineage (GTDB taxonomy): Bacteria > Pseudomonadota > Alphaproteobacteria > Dongiales > Dongiaceae > Dongia_A. Next base: position 1,195 of record DATEOK010000112.1, on the reverse strand, counting down.
CGGCGCGCAGGCTGCCGTCGCACATCACGTCGACCTCCTGAAAGGTCGCGCCCCGCTCCTCCAACAGCTTTTTCGCACGCCAGCAAAAAGGGCACAGCATCGTCGTATAGATCTCAACGCGTGCCATGAGCCGGTCCGTGCATGTGGTCCCTCTTAGGCAGTTGCCGTCAGGTCAGTACTTTTGGCCGTCATCCGGCAATTTGCAAGTGGGTAGCTGCCTGATATTTCCTCACTATTCGCTAGGTCGACTGTACCCGGACAACCCGCGCCAAAACCAGCAGATCGACGGCCTTTGCCCCTGCATTCCGCAGGGTTCTGGCGCAGGCTTCCGCCGTCGCGCCGGTGGTCAAAACGTCATCGATCAGCAAAATCCGAGCCCCCGCCGCCACTTGCGCCCGCCGGGGATGCAGGGCAAAGGCGCCGGCGACGTTGCGATGGCGCTGGCTGCGGCCGAGATGGCCCTGGGACGGAGTCGCGCGGCGCCGCACCAGCAGGTCGGGAATGACGAGTTTTCCTCGCAACAGGCCGATGGCGTTGGCGAGGATGGCGGCCTGGTTGTAGCGCCGGCGCACCAGCCGCCAGCGATGCAGCGGCACCGGCGCAATGATGTCGGCGCTCGCCACCAGCTCCGCCCCTGCCCGCGCCATCCAACCGGCGAAGGTGGCGGCACCGTCGATCCGGTCGGCGTGCTTGAAGCGCAGGATGAGGTCGCGGCTGGCGTCGTCGTAGGTCAAGGCCGCACGCGCCCGGTCGTAAAGCGGCCGGTCCGCGGTGCAGGCGCCGCACAGGCTGCCCTCGCCCATGTCGAACTCAAACGGCAGGCCGCAACAGGCGCAGCAGGGCGGCGAGAGGAACTTGAGCTCCGGCCAGCAGCGCCCGCACAGCGAGCCCGGATCGGCGACGATCTCGCCGCATTTCAGGCAACGCGGCGGCAGGATCGCGTCCAGCAGCCAGGATGCTGATTTGCGCAAGGCGGGGGCGAGGCTCATACCGCCAGCTTGCGGAGCCGCGGCGGTTCCTGTCAATTGCGCCGACAGATACGAGGAGAACGACCGTCGATCAGAACACTTGCCCCGTATGCGGCTATCAGGGCCTCGCAAGTCCGGCCTTTAACGAAGCCGGCTTCGGCTCGATGGAGACCTGCCCCTCTTGTGGATTTCGGTTCAACGTCTCCGATGTCCGGGACGGATGGAGC
>DATEOK010000111.1:0-13079 GCA_035274225.1 Dongiaceae bacterium | reverse complement strand
TGTTCTTGAGCGGGCCCGATCCTTGCAGTTTCCTCGGTGATCGCGTCGACCCATGCGAACCAGACGCGCCTTATTGAAAGGTATTGAGATGGAGACCCACGCCTACGGACACGTCGACTGGCACCCGCGGCGCGAGAGCGTTGCAGCAACCAAGGTCCTGCAGGTGGGTGCGCTCGCCGCACTCGCCTCTGGCTTCATCATGGCCGCGTGGCAGATGGTGGTCGCCGCGATTGCCCGGAACCCCACCGCGGTGCACGGCATTCATCAGACGCTCTGGACACCGCCGGAGGGCATCTGGAGCGTCGTGTTCGGCGTGCACCACTTCCACGGCAGCTTCCACCTCATCCCGGTGGTCGGTGGGATCGTCGGCCACATGGGGAACTCGCTGATCCTTGGGATCGTGGGCGTCTCGCTGCTGACCGCGATCCTCGGTCGCCGGCCGAACCTCGTCGTAGCGGTCGCGCTCGGGGCCGCGTACGGCATCGCCGTCGAGGCGATCCTCATCAACGGAATCGTCAACACGCAGAAGATCCAGACCCTCTACAGCTCGACTCCGCACTGGAGCTGGTGGGTCGGCCACGGGATCTTCGGCGCGATGCTGGGCCTGCTCTCCAGCGTGCTGCTGGCGAAGCAGGGGCGCCTCGCACGCTGAGGCGCCGCTCACTCCAGACCAACGACATCTCCGGAAACGCGATCCTCGCCTATGCCCGCTCCGCCGCCGGCGCGCTCACACCGGCCGGCCGCTACCCGACGCTCGGTCGCGGGGGCATGGAGCCCGGCGTGCCGACCGACCCGCTCTCGTCGCAAGGCTCGTTGACGGTCGACCGTCGCCACCGGCTGCTGTACGCCGTCAACGCCGGAAGCGACACCGTCTCGGTGTTCTCCGTTCGGGGCACAAGCCTGCGTCTGTTGCCGCGGGCTGGCGTTGGGCGGGGCGGCGCGGGTCGGGCAGCTGCAGCTGCTCCAGACCTTCGCCGGGCTGGGCCTCGCGGCACTGCTGCTGGGCGAGGCGGTCGCCTGGAGCACCTGGGCGGTGGCGGCCGGGGTTGCGCTAAGCGTATTTGCCGCCCGCCGAACAGCCTGAGTTGTAACGGTACATAAAACGTTGTGGCGCAAGCCAGAAATGCAGGAATCAGCGTTGCGTGAAAGGTCATCGGTTAGTATGGTCCCGCCCGCCTTTCCACCAACCTGCCGAGAGCGATCATGGCCTTCATCGCCGAGCGTCTGGACCGCATCAAACCGTCGCCCACCATCGCCGTCACCAGCAAGGCGCGCGAGCTGAAGGCCGCCGGGCGAGACGTCATCGGCCTCGGCGCCGGCGAGCCGGACTTCGACACGCCGGACAACATCAAGCAGGCCGCGATCAAGGCGATCATGGCCGGCGACACCAAATACACAGATGTCGACGGCACGGCGGCGCTCAAGAAGGCGATCTGCGCCAAGTTCAAGCGCGAGAACAACCTCGACTACAAGCCGGAGCAGATCACCGTTGGCACCGGCGGCAAGCAGGTGCTGTACAACGCCCTGGCGGCGACGCTGAACGCGGGCGACGAGGTCATCATCCCGGCGCCGTACTGGGTGTCGTATCCCGACATGGTGCTGCTGTGCGAAGGCAAGCCGGTGTTCGTGCCGTGCGGCGAGAACAGCGGCTTCAAGATGAGCGCCGAGGATCTCGAGAAAGCGATCACGCCCAAGACCAAGTGGGTGATCCTGAACTCGCCGTCGAACCCGACCGGCGCGGCCTATACGCGCGCTGAGTTGAAGGCGCTGACCGACGTGCTGGTGAAGAACCCGCACGTCTGGGTCATGACCGACGACATGTACGAGCACCTGGTCTATGACGACTTCGAGTTCTCGACCCCGGCGGAAGTGGAGCCGAAGCTCATGGACCGCACGCTGACCGTGAACGGCGTCAGCAAGGCCTATTGCATGACCGGCTGGCGCATCGGCTATGGCGGCGGCCCCACCGCGCTGATCAAGGCGATCGCCAAGATGCAGTCGCAGTCGACCTCCAACCCGTCCTCGGTCAGCCAAGCGGCGGCGGTCGAGGCGCTGAGCGGTCCGCAGGAATTCATCGCGCAGCACAACGAGAGCTTCAAGGCGCGCCGCGACATGGTCGTGGAGATGCTGAACAAGGCGCCGGGCCTGCGCTGCCATAAGCCGGAGGGCGCATTCTACGTCTACCCGTCCTGCGCCGGCGCGATCGGCAAGACGACGCCGCAGGGCAAGAAGATCGAGACCGATGACGACTTCGTCACCTACCTGCTGGAGGCCGAAGGCATCGCGGCGGTGCAGGGCTCGGCGTTCGGTCTGTCGCCGTTCTTCCGCATCTCGTACGCGACCTCGACCGAGGCGCTGCGCGAAGCCTGCACCCGCATCATCCGGGCGTGCCAGGCGTTGAAGTGATGACGGAGTAGGGGACCGATCAGCCCAGGCTAGCGCTCAGTCCCCGCTGCCGTCCGCGATCGGCACAGCCGTTTCGAACTTTACGCGGTCGATGACGACCATGGTTTCGAAGCGGCGCACGTGTTTCTCGAACAGATACCGCCGGGTGAAGTTCTCATACGCCTCCATGTCGGCGACGCAGACGATCAGGACGAAATCGATCGCACCGGTCACGTTGTAGCATTGCGTCACCTCCGGCGCCCGGCGCATCAGGCGCTGGAACTCGTCGGACGTCGCCGGATTTTCGCGCTCGAGAGTCACCTGGACCACCATGGTCATGTGGCGGCCGACGGCCTCCGGCGCGACGATGGCGATCTCGCGCTCGATGACCCCGGTCTCGCGCAGCCGCTGCGCGCGCCGCAGGCACGCCGCCGGCGACAATCCCACCAGGGTTGCCAGCTGCTCGCCGGTTCTCCGACTGTCCTGCTGCAGGGCGTCGAGAAGACGCCGGTCGAACTCATCCAGATCCACGGGGCCCCTCGCGATTGAAAAAATCGCTGATGGGCCGATCATAGCGAAATTCCCGCGGCCGAGAGCGGCCTTTTGCGCACCGTTCGCCCGCCCGTCGCGGCATGATTCCTCCGCAACGACGACATCGAGCCCTGGAGGACACCATGCTGCAGACCACAGTCATCCCCAACCGCTCCGTCTCCTCGACCACCACGCTTCGCGACCCGTCCGGCCGCGCTTGGGTCCGGCTGCGGACGCTGCTCGCTGCCGGCGTCCAGGCTTGGATCGCCCGTCGCGACGAGCGCCAACTCATGGAGATGCCCGATCATCTGCTGAAGGATATCGGCATCGGACGCAGTGAGATCCCTAGCGCGGTGAGGCAGGGGAGGGCCTGACATCTGCAGTGCGGCGGCACGACGCCGCACTTGTTTGTAACAGTTCTAAATGCCTTGCTGGCGCCGATAAGGCCGCGCAATAATGGCGCTCCCCCCAAGGCTCGGACAGGTGAATCATGGAAATCGACATCGGTATTTCGAAGAAGGACCGCAAGAATATCGCGGACGGGCTGAGCAAGCTGCTGGCCGACACCTACACGCTGTATCTCAAGACCCATAACTTCCACTGGAACGTGGAAGGGCCGATGTTCAACACCCTGCACCTGATGTTCGAGACCCAGTACAACGAGCTGGCTCTGGCGGTCGACGCGATCGCCGAGCGCATCCGCGCCCTCGGTCATCCGGCGCCGGGCTCCTACGCGGCCTATGCCAAGCTCTCCTCGATCAAGGAAGAGACCGGCACGCCCAAGGCCGAGGAGATGATCCGCCAGCTGGTCGACGGCCAGGAAGCGGTCGCCCGCACCGCGCGCGCCGTGTTCCCCTCGGCCGAGAAGGCGGGCGACGAGCCGACTGCGGACCTGCTCACCCAGCGGCTGCAGATCCATGAAAAAACGGCATGGATGCTGCGGGCTTTGCTCAGCAAATAGACAGCTTTCTCAATCCTTTGTGACTTGCGATGGGCGGCTCTGCCGCCCATTGTCTTTTCCAGCTGCGAATTCCAGTTCGAGGAGCGATTCCTCATGATCATCAAAGTGAAGCGCGGGTGGGAAATTCCGGAACGCCTCGCGACCCCGGAGCATGTCTTTTTCAGTCGGCGCCGTTTCCTCGCCACCAGCGCCGCCGTCGGCGCGATGTCGATTTTGTCGGCGTGCGATGAGAAGCAGGAGGCGCAGGCGGAAGCGAGCGCCGCGCCGGATCCTTCCGCGTCGCTCTATCCGGTCAAGCGCAACGAGACCTACAAGCTCGACCGCGACATCACCGACGAGCAGTGGGCGACCACCTACAACAACTACTACGAATTCAGCTCGGGCAAGAACCTGCACGAGAAGGCGCAGGCGCTGCAGGTCCGGCCGTGGGTGCTGACCATCGACGGCATGGTCGGCAAGCCGATGCAGATCGGCATCGACGACCTGTTGAAGAAGATGCCGCTGGAAGAGCGGCTCTATCGCCACCGCTGCGTCGAGACCTGGTCGATGGCGGTGCCGTGGAGCGGCTTCGCGCTGAAGGAGCTGGTGAAGCTGGTGGAGCCGAAGGCCGATGCCAAGTATCTGCAGCTCGAGACCTTCATGAACCCGGACGTCGCGCGCGAGCAGGCGACGCCGTTCTATCCCTGGCCCTATGTCGAGGGCCTGACCATCGAGGAAGCCAACAACGACCTCGCCTTCATGGTGACCGGCATGTATGGCAAGCCGGTGCCCAAGCAGAACGGCGCGCCGCTGCGCATCGCGCTGCCGTGGAAATACGGCTTCAAGTCGGGCAAGGCGCTGGTCAAGATCACCTTCACCGACAAGCGGCCGGTGAATTTCTGGCAGGCGCTGCAGCCGGCGGAATACGGCTTCTGGGCCAACGTCAACCCGGAGGTGCCGCATCCGCGCTGGAGCCAGGCCAGTGAGCGCGTGCTCGGCAGCGACGAGCCGCGGCCGACCCTGCTCTACAACGGTTACGCCGAATTCGTGGCCCCGCTCTACGCCAACTTGCAAGGCGAGAAGCTGTTCATGTGAGGCTCTTGCTTCGCCCAAATCCGGTGTAAACTCCTCCCATCACCGGCTGTTTGCGGAGCAATGCATATGAAGGAAGACCACCGCGAGAAAGCCATCGTCGCCTTGTCGCGCTTCCGCAAGGAGGTGCGCGAGGCCGGCTTTTCCGAAGACGAGCTCAGCGATATCCTCGGCCACATCTCCGCCCTGGAGCAGGAGGTGCAGGCGCCGAAGCCGGACACGGCGGTCATGAAATCCTCGACCGATGCGCTCGACGAGGTCAGCCATTCGCCGGACGTGACCGACGCCATCGCGAGGGTTGTGCGCTTCTTCAATTCGATCGGGATCCAGTAAGAAGACACTCGTGGCACTCAGTCATTCGAATATCTGCAAGGGCTGCTGGCAGCAGATGCATGTGCCGGTGCCCTTGCACGGCGTGCTCTCGATGCCGTTCCGCCTGTTCGGCATCCGTCCCAGCAAAATGAACCCCAATACCTGCACGATCTGCGAGCTGATGTTCACCAAGGTGATGAAGGCCCGCAAGATCACCATCGACGCGACCATCCTGTTCGCGGACCTCCGCGGCTACACCAGCCTGTCGCAGTCGCAGTCGCCGGAAGCGGTCTCGGGATTGCTGGATGCCTTCTACGACGACTGCGCACATGCCATCTGGGAACGCGACGGGCTGCTTAACAAGACGATCGGCGATGCCGTGATGGCGATCTTCAACTTCCCGATCGGCCAGGGCGACCACCCTCGGCAGGCGGTGCTGGCGGCGCAGGATATCCAGCGGCGCTGGAACGCCAGGCGGGAGATGCTCGGCGAGCAGCTCGGCCTCGCTCGCGCGGAGTTGGGGGTCGGCATCGGAATCCACTGCGGCGAGCTCAGCTTCGGCGAGTTCGGCCGCTCGCACCGCGACCTGACCGCGATCGGCACCGTGGTGAACCTCGCGTCCCGCGCGCAGTCGGCGGCGGCGGCCGGCGAGATCCTGGTGACGCAGGCGGTCCACGACCGCGCCCCGTCCGAACTGACCGGCAGCCAGCCACAGCAGCGTGAACTCAAGGGCTTCGAGGGAACGACGACGCTCTACGCAGCTTGACCGAAGCGGAGCGCACAAAAAAATTGCCGGGTCCGAAGACCCGGCAAGTTAAACAGGGAGGCTTTACGTCTGGGAGACGTAGGATCCGAAGACCCTCATACCTAAGCGTTGCACCTAGGTATTCTGACTGGGGCATTCAAGCCCCGAAACTCTTGTGGTCGGCATCTGTGATAAACACGCAACACTGTTGCTGACCAACACAGTTGCAGAATAAGGAAGGAACCGACTCGGCGACTAGCCAAAAATGCACATATGTTGCATGCACATGCTGCATAGCTGTTTTATTCTTACTCCACAGGTGCTTAGCGGAGCACGGAGAGCTATGCGAGTCTGTGTAAAATCCGGCGAATCGCCGGCGACTCCGGCGAATCACCATTACCCCTGGCAGCAAACAGGGCGTGCCATTATCTAAGGCTTAACCACGAATCGACCACAGCGGAGGCCTTCCAGGAAACCATGATCTACCTCGTCGCGATCTTTCTGCCCCCGCTGGCGCTGCTGATTTATGGGAAGATCTTCCAAGCGATCTTCAATCTGCTGATCTGCCTGTTCGCCTTTGTGAGCTTCATCTTCGCGATCCTCCCCTTCATCACCCTGGGCCTGTTCCTGGTGATCTGGGGCATCGCGGTGCTTCACGCCGTGCTCGCGGTCAACTCCGCCAAGCAGGACGCCCGCGCCCGCGAGGTGGCAGACGCGATGCGCGGCGGGGGCCGGCGCTGATCAACTGAACGGCGTTACGTTCTCCATCCGGTCCGTGATGGCGTTGAGCCGGTCGAGGATCGCCCCCATGACGAGGAAGAGGAAAATGGAGATCACGACGAGATTGACGACGGGTATGAAGAGCAGGATGGCCCACAGCCAGGGGCTCCGCCCCATTTTCGGTGCGAGATAGAAGGCGCCGATCGCGAAAGGAATCGATGTCAGGATCAGGAACGGAAAAAAACTGGCGAAGAGTTCAGCGCCGGTCGGCTGCATGTGGCAAATCCCCCGAGAGCAATTGCGACTGAGAGGATAGCAGCCGGACGCTATGGCGCCATCTTGCTTTCGGCGACCTTGCGCAGGAGGAAGTCGCGGAAGACCTGGATGCGCTTGGAATTGCGCAGCTCTTCCGGATAGACGAAATAGGCGTCGATGCGCGGGCCCTGCAACTCCGGCAGCACGCGCACCAGGGCGCTCGATTCCAGGGTCATGAACTCCGGCAGCGAGGCCATGCCGAGCCCGCTTTGCACCGCGCGCAGGATGGCGTAGGTGCTGTTGACGCGCAGGATCGGCTTGCGCTGGTGATCCTTCTTGCCGCCGGCGCGCAGCAGCCAGTCGACATTCGGCACCGGCGGCTTGGTGGTGTCCTCGCCATAGACGATGATGCGGTGCTGGTCGAGCTCGTCCGGCGTCTTGGGAATGCCGTGACGCTTGATGTATGTCGGCGAGGCGTAGCAGCCGAGATGCACTGTCATCAGGTGGCGCTGGATCAGCTCCGGCTGGCGCGGCGGCTGCATGCGGATGGCCACGTCGGCCTCGCGCATCGAGAGGTCGAGCTCGCGGTCTTCCAGCACCAGGTCGACTTGGACATCTGGATAGTGCTCGATGAATTCGCCCAGCACCGGCGTCAGCCAGGATGAGCCGAAGGCCTGGGTCGCCGTCACCTTGAGCTGGCCCTTGGGGCGGTCCTTGCTCTCCGCCAGCTGGGCTTCCGCCATCGCCAGCTTGGAGAACACCTCGTGCGAGGTGCGGTAGAGCAATTCGCCCTGCTCGGTCAGGATGAGGCCGCGGGCATGGCGGTGGAACAGCGAGACGTTGAGGCTTTCCTCGAGCGAGCTGATCTGGCGCGAGACGGCGGACTGGCTGAGGTTCAGCGTCTCGCCGGCGTGGGTGAAGCTGCCTGCCTCGGCGACGGCATGGAAGATCCTGAGCTTGTCCCAATCCATCATGTCGCCGCGCCGATCATGCTATTCGGCCGCCAGGGGCTGGCGCTCGTTCTTCACCAGGAACTTGTCGGCTTCCAGCGCCGCCATGCAGCCCATGCCGGCGGCGGTCACGGCCTGACGGAACACCTTGTCCTTGACGTCGCCGGCAGCGAACACGCCGGGGATGGCGGTCGCGGTGCTGTCCGGCGCGGTGACGAGGTAGCCCTCCGCATCGAGCGGCAGCTTGCCCTTGAACAGCTGGGTCGCCGGGTCGTGGCCAATCGCGACGAACAGGCCATCGACGCTAAGGTCGCGGACCTCGCCCGACTTCACATTGCGGATGCGCACGCCGGTGACGGCCGCGGGATCGCCGCCGCCGAGCACTTCGTCGACCACGCTGTCATAGACGATCTGGATCTTCGGATTGGCGAACAGCCGCTCCTGCATGATGCGCTCGGCGCGGAAGCTGTCGCGGCGGTGGATCAGCGTCACCTTCGTCGCGTGCTGGGTCAGATAAATCGCTTCTTCAACGGCGGTGTTGCCGCCGCCGACGATCGCCACTTCCTTGCCCCGGAAAAAGAACCCGTCGCAGGTCGCGCAGGCCGAGACGCCGAAGCCCTGGAACTTCTTCTCCGACGGCAGGCCGAGCCAGCGCGCCTGGGCCCCAGTGCAGATGATCAGGGTCTCGCCGACATAGACGTCGCCGGAATCGCCCGTCGCGCGGAACGGCCGGCGGCTCAGGTCGATGTCGACGATGGTGTCGAAAACAAGCTCGGTCCCGACATGGCGGGCCTGAGCCTCCATCTGCTCCATCAACCAGGGGCCCTGGATCACGTCGGCGAAGCCAGGATAGTTCTCGACATCGGTGGTGATGGTCATCTGGCCGCCCGGGGCCAAGCCCTGGACCAGCACCGGCTTCAGGCTGGCGCGCGCGGCATAAATGGCGGCGGTATAGCCGGCCGGGCCGGAGCCGATGATCAGGACTTTGGTGCGAATCTCTTTGGGGGCGGTGGCGGCCATTCAGCGAATCCGAAGCTATGCGTTTCGAGCAGGTCTCCAACATAAGATGGGGTGCGGTTCCGCACAAGTTAATGCCGCTGGCGCATGGGCCCGCCGGATGCATACGAATCTCTTGGCGAAGGAAAATTGCGCGGGTAATATAATTTCAAAAGGTCCAACCAAAATCGGGGAGATCGATTATGCGGCGCGCCAAACTCGACAGAATCGATCTTCGCATCCTGGCCGATCTGCAGGCCGATGGGCGGATGACGAATGTCGATCTCGCCGAGCGTGCCGGAATCTCCGCGCCGCCTTGCCTGCGACGCGTGCGGGCGCTGGAGCAGGCCGGTTTCATAAAGGGCTATCACGCCGAGATCAACGCCGAGGCGATGGGGTTCGGCGTCAGCATCTTCGCCCATGTCGGCCTGGTCAGCCAGGCGGAGACCGACCTCAAGGCGTTCGAGGAGCTGGTGCGGTCGTGGCCGCAGGTCCGCGAATGCCACATGCTGGCGGGCGAGACCGACTTCATCCTCAAGGTGGTGGCGCACGATTGGGACGACTATCAGCGCTTCCTCACCACGCAGCTGACGCCGGCGCCGAATGTCAGCCACGTCAAATCCGCGCTCGCCATCCGTTGCAGCAAGCACGAGCCGGGCGTGCCGATCGATCTCGAAGAGAAGCCCGCCGCGCGCAAGCGCGCCTAGCGGTTTTCAAGCTCCGCCTCCAGTTCTGCGATGCGCGCCAGCATGGCGGCGCTCGCCGCTTCGACCTCCTCCAAAGTGAAGAGCTGCGGCATGTGGCTGGGGCAATTGATGTCCCAGGCGAGCACGCGGAAGCGGATCGCGCGCGTGAGGTAGACGGCGCTGCCCTCCGGCATCAACGCATCGAGCAGATCGCGGTCGTCCTCGACCAAAGTGGCCTCGCCCCAGATCTTCACCCGCTGCCGCTGCGCATGGTCGATGGCAAGGATGGTTGCCTTGGGATTCTCCGCGAGGTTGCCGAGGGTGATGTACTGCTTGTTGCCCGGGTAGTCGGCGAAGGCGAGGGTGTGCCGGTCGAGCGTGCGCACGAAGCCTTTCGGCCCGCCGCGATGCTGCAGGTAGGGCCAGCCGGACTTCGCGGCGGTGGCGATGACGATCGAGGTGCGTTCCGCGAGGTAGGCACTGAGCCCGTCCGTTACCTCGGTGTTGCGCGGCTCGCGCTCCAGCTCCGCATTCCGATCGCGGGTGCCGAGATGCTGCTGCATCGCCTTGACCGATTTGGAGTAGGCAAGGTCGGTGAAGTTGCGAATCGCCATGCGACGCTCCAGTCGTTATGGTCGGCAGCCACGCGCAGGTTAGCGGGATTCGAGGGTACGGAACATGATCCGGATCAGGCGGGGGCTACGCCGATTTAGGCGGTTGTTTTGGCGTGCCGGCAAACCAGCCAAAGCGAAGCCAAAAATGACGCCAGACCAGCGGGCCTTCAGGTATATCTGGCATTACCTGACCGTCGGATCCGACAACCGCAGTCCGCTTTCGCTTGGCCAACAGAACGTACTGATTCTGCAGATGGGAAAGGTCGCCTCGCACTCGATTCAAACGGCGCTGGGCGAACGCGGCATCAACGCCTTTCATTCCCATGGCTTGTCAGATCCGGTGCAGCTCGGCGTGCTGTCGGGGTTGTTTGGACGCGACGTCACCTTCCGCCTGGTGGCGCACGACCTGCGGAGGCACATTCAGAACGTCGCCATGCAGATGATGGTGCGCTGGTACGAGTGCCACAAGCACCATAGAGGCCGCAAGCTGAAGGTCATTACCCTCGTGCGCGATCCAGTCACCCACTATCCATCCTCCTTCCTTCATCGCCGAGACATCGCAAAGCCCAGGATCATGGCCTGGGAACGTGCACGCTCCAGCCTTCCGCCGGAGCATCCGGTCGACGAGGCGCAGGCCATGCTCAACCTGGTCATGGAAGCCGCATCAATCATAGCGGAGGGCCGGCCTTCAACCGATGCGGCCGGACATAGCCGATGCATCGCCGTCGCGCGGGAACGCTGGCCGGAGCATCCGGTCATTGCCAGCGAGGTCGGCGGCTGGCTCACGCCCCTGCGCTGGTTCGATGGTGAAATCACGGCGACCTTCGGCGTCGATATGCTGGCCGCTCCGGAGCTTCGCGAGCGTGGCTGGGCGGCGCGCAGCAACGACTGGGTTGACGTCCTGATCGTCAAGTTCGAAGAGCTCAAACTGCTGCTCCCCGACGTCAGCCGGTTCGTCGGCGTCGACGCCTTGACTTTGCCAGCGCCGAAACCCTCCAGCGCGAAGGAAGGCGCAGCAGAGATCATGAGGGCTGTTCGATTGATGCTGGAGACCCCAGTCGGCCAGGCCTGTGCACGCGAGTTGCGTACGTCGCGCTACGGCCTTGCGTGCGGATACGATCGTCTCGGCTGAAACGCCGGCCCCTCGGCGCGAAGCAGTGGCCGAGAAGATTCCGTTCGACAAAGCCGCAAGACATATGGCTGGGTTGAACCAATGGGGCGCTGACCACGAGGAGTCCCGCATGTTCGATCTATGGCATTTCATCTTGTTCCTGTCGGCCGCCGGCGTTCTGGCGCTGATGCCGGGTCCCGGCATTTTCTATGTCGCGGCGCGCACATTGGCGGGTGGACGCGGCGAGGGGCTGGCCTCCAGCTTCGGCACCGGGCTCGGCGGATTCGTGCATATCATCGCCGGCGCGATCGGTGTTTCCGCCATCGTGATGGCGAGCGCCGAAGCATTCACCGTGCTCAAGATCGTCGGCGCGCTGTATCTCGTCTATCTCGGCATCAAGACTTGGCGCGAGGCGGGCGCGGCGCCGGAGCTCGGCAACGGCCCGGCGATGGGCGCGCGCAAGGCCTTCAAGGAAGGCGTGATCGTCGAGGCGTTCAACCCCAAGACCGCCGCCTTCTTCCTCGCCTTCCTGCCGCAATTCGTGGTGCCGGCGGAAGGTCATGTCGCGCTGCAGTTCATCGTGCTGGGAACGATCTCGGTCTTCCTCAACACCGCCGTCGACGTGGTGGTGACCTACGCGGCCGCGGCGGTGCGCGACCGGCTGGCGGCGCGGCCCGCGATCATCCGGCGCATGCGGCGGACCTCGGGCGGCATCCTCGTCGCATTGGGCGTGACGCTGGCGCTGGCGAAGCGGCCGGCGTAACGCCCTACAGCGCAACTCTCTCCGTCATGCCAGTGCTTGGCACTGGCATCCACGAGTTTGGATGGGCAAGTCACGAAGAGGGCATGCAAACTCGTGGATGGCAAGGCCAAGCCTTGCCATGACGATCCTTCGGATCGTCACTTCTTGAATGCGACCTTGGAGATCTCGTACGAGCGCGACCCGCCCGGTGTCGTCACCTCGACGGAATCGCCGACCGACTTGCCGACCAGCGCGCGCGCCAGCGGCGAGGTGATGGCGAGGCGCTTTGCCTTGATGTCGGCCTCGGGCTCGCCGACGATCTGGTAGACCTTCTCCTCGTCGGTGTCCTCGTCGACGATCCCGACGGTGGCGCCGAAGCGGATCGTGTGGTCCGAGAACTTGGCCGGGTCGATGACGTCGGCGCGGCCGATCAGATCCTCGAGCTCGGAGATGCGGCCCTCGACGAAGCTCTGGCGCTCGCGCGCGGCGTGGTATTCGGCGTTCTCGCTGAGATCGCCATGCTCGCGCGCCTCGGCGATCGCGCGGATGACGGCCGGGCGCGTCTCTTCCTTCAGGGTCTTCAGCTCGGCGTTCAGGGCCGCATGGCCCTGCTTCGTCATCGGAACCTTTTCCATCGCCCCTCTCTCGGACCGAACGCAGTCACGCAAAAGCGACCGGAGCCGCGCCATCGGCGCGGCCCCGTCCTCGGGCGGAGAGCATAGGTACGGACCGGCCATTCCGCAAGAGCGGTCAGGCGCGGATGTAGGTCTGCAGGGGGGCGACCTCGAGCGCTCCCTCCTTGAGATTCTCGATGGCGCGTGCTGCGGCCATGGCGCCCGCGGCCGTCGTGTAGTACGGAATTTTCTGCCGCAGCGCGGTCGCGCGGATGTCGAAGCTGTCGCTGACCGACTGGGCGCCCTCGGTCGTGTTGAAGACGAGCCTGACATCTCCGTCCTTGAGCCGGTCGACGACATGCGGCCGGCCCTCGCTGACCTTGAGC
>DATEOK010000110.1:0-2202 GCA_035274225.1 Dongiaceae bacterium | reverse complement strand
CGCCTTTGGCACTCACCGCAGGAGAGTGCTGATAGCAAATCTTTCTATCGCGGCCGCCCGGCCGCGCAGGCGCAACCAGGGATATTGGAGGAAGAAGCATGAAGTTCCGTCCGCTTCACGATCGCGTCGTGGTCAAGCGCGTCGCGGAGGAAGAGAAGACCAAGGGCGGCATCATCATTCCGGATACGGCCAAGGAAAAGCCGATGGAAGGCGAAGTCGTCGCCGTCGGTCCGGGCGCCCGGGATGAGAAGGGCGCGCTGGTCGCTCTCGACGTCAAGGCTGGTGACCGCATCCTTTTCGGCAAGTGGTCCGGCACCGAGGTCAAGCTCGACGGCGTCGAGTATCTGATCATGAAGGAGAGCGACATCATGGGAATCCTCGAGGGTTCCGCCGCGGCCACCCGGAAGGCCGCCTGATCGCTCCGCCATCCAGACAATCAATTCAATCCAACCAAGAGGGAATAAGCAATGGCAGCCAAGGAAGTCCGCTTTAGCGGCGATGCCCGTCAGCGCATGCTGCGCGGCGTCGACATTCTCGCCGACGCGGTCAAGGTGACTTTGGGTCCGAAGGGCCGCAACGTCGTCCTCGACAAGAGCTTCGGCGCTCCGCGCATAACCAAGGACGGCGTCACCGTCGCCAAGGAGATCGAGCTCGCCGACAAGTTCGAGAACATGGGCGCCCAGATGGTGCGCGAAGTGGCCTCGAAGACCAACGACATCGCCGGCGACGGCACGACGACGGCGACCGTGCTCGCCCAGGCGATCGTGCGCGAGGGCGTGAAGTCGGTCGCGGCCGGCATGAACCCGATGGACCTCAAGCGCGGTATCGACCTCGCGGTCGAGGCGGCGGTGAACGACATCAAGGCGCGCGCCAAGAAGATCACGGGCACCGACGAAGTGGCCCAGGTCGGCACCATCTCGGCCAACGGCGACAAGTCGATCGGCAAGATGATCGCCGAGGCGATGAAGCGCGTGGGCAACGAGGGCGTGATCACGGTCGAAGAGGCGAAGAGCCTCGACACCGAGCTCGACGTCGTCGAGGGCATGCAGTTCGACCGCGGCTATCTCTCGCCGTACTTCATCACCAACGCCGACAAGATGATCGCCGAGCTCGACTCGCCGTACATCCTGCTGTTCGAGAAGAAGCTGTCGGGCCTGCAGGCGATGCTGCCGGTGCTCGAGGCGGTCGTGCAGTCGGGCAAGCCGCTGCTGATCGTGGCCGAGGACGTCGAGGGCGAGGCTCTGGCCACCCTGGTCGTCAACAAGCTGCGCGGCGGCCTCAAGATCGCTGCCGTCAAGGCGCCGGGCTTCGGTGATCGCCGCAAGGCGATGCTCGAGGACATGGCGGTCCTGACCGGCGGTCAGCTGA
This sequence comes from Dongiaceae bacterium, assembly GCA_035274225.1. Lineage (GTDB taxonomy): Bacteria > Pseudomonadota > Alphaproteobacteria > Dongiales > Dongiaceae > Dongia_A. Next base: position 834 of record DATEOK010000110.1, on the reverse strand, counting down.
TCTCCGAGGACCTCGGCATCAAGCTCGAGAACGTGACGCTCGACATGCTCGGCAAGGCCAAGAAGGTCATCGTCGAGAAGGAGAACACCACGATCGTCGACGGTTCGGGCAAGAAGGCCGACCTCGAGGGCCGCATCGCCCAGATCAAGGCCCAGATCGAGGAGACCACCTCGGACTACGACCGCGAGAAGCTCCAGGAGCGCCTGGCCAAGCTCGCGGGCGGTGTCGCCATCATCAAGGTGGGCGGCGCGACCGAGGTCGAGGTCAAGGAGAAGAAGGACCGCGTTGACGACGCCATGCACGCCACCAAGGCGGCCGTGGAAGAGGGCGTGGTCGCGGGCGGCGGTGCGGCTCTGCTGTACGCCATCCGGGCTCTGGACAAGCTGCGTTCGGCCAACGACGACCAGAAGGTCGGCATCGAGATCGTGCGCCGCGCGCTGCAGTCGCCGGTCCGCCAGATCGCCGAGAACGCCGGCTTCGACGGCGCGGTGGTCGCGGGCAAGATGCTCGACCAGAAGGACGCCAACTTCGGCTTCGACGCCCAGAAGGGTGACTATGTCGACATGATCAAGGCCGGCATCATCGACCCGGTCAAGGTCGTGCGCACCGCGCTGCAGGACGCCGCTTCGGTGGCCGGCCTGCTCGTGACGACCGAAGCCATGGTCGCCGAGAAGCCCGAGAAGAAGGCCCCGATGGGCATGCCCCCGGGTGCCGACGGCGGCATGGGCGGCATGGACTTCTAAGTCCACGCTTCTCCAGAGAAGATCGGAAAGGCCGGGGGCAACCCCGGCCTTTTCTTTTGTGGGCGGCGCATACTTTTCTCTGTCATCCTGA
>DATEOK010000109.1:0-35688 GCA_035274225.1 Dongiaceae bacterium | reverse complement strand
CCAAGGAGACGGCGGAGCTGGTGAATAGGTATATCTGATCCTTCCATTCTGTCATCCCGGGCAAGCCGCGCAGCGGCGCGACCCGGGACCCATGCGGTCCGTCAGCGTTGCGGCGGCTCACTATAGGTCCCGGCTCTTCGGCCGGGATGACAGTAGAGAAAGCGTCGACGTTGCTTCGATTGCTTGCCATGACTCGCTTGACCCGCCATAGCTAGGCGATGGTCCGCCGGTTCTACAAACTCCCCTCTCTCAATGCCCTGGGCGCCTTCGAGGCGGCGGCGCGGCATTCGAGCCTGTCGTTCGCGGCGGCCGAGCTCAACGTCACGCCGAGCGCGGTCAGCAAGCATGTGACGTTCCTGGAGCAGGAGCTGGGCATCCCGCTGTTCGTGCGCGGGCATCGCAGCATGCGCCTGACGCCCGAGGGCGAGCAGCTCTATCGCTCGCTGTCGGAGAGCTTCGCCGGGATGGCGGCTGCGTTCGAGGCGATCAAGACCAGCCGCACCGCGCGCACCGTCACCATCGGCTGCACGACTGCGTTCGCGCAATTGTGGCTGATGCCGCGGCTCGGCGAGTTCTGGAGCGCGCACCAGGACATCGTGATCGACCAGGTGGTCTCCGACCGCAGCCAGGACCTGCGCCGCTCCGAGGTCGACCTGCGCGTGCGCTACGGCGACGGCAAGTGGCCGGAGGAGACCTCGATCAAGCTGTTCGACGACGTGGTGGTGCCGGTGGCGAGCCCGGAGTTCGTGCGCAAGCACAAGCTGAAGGAGCCGGGCGACCTCATCGGCCTGCCGCTGCTCGAGGTGGTGAGCCAGGAGCGCGGCTGGACCCAGTGGGAGGAATGGTTCGCCGCGGTCGGCGTGCCGGCGCGGCGGTTGAAGACGCGGCGCATCAACAACTACATCATCGCCTGGCAGGCGGCGCAGGACGGGCAGGGGATCGCCCTCGGTTGGATGACCCAGGTGGCGCCGCTGCTGGAGGCGCGCAAGCTGGTGCCGGTGACCAAGGCGCAGATCGTGCCGCCGGAAGCGACCTATGTCAGTTGGAGCGCCCATCGCCCGCTGAGCGCCGAGGCGACCACGCTGCGCGACTGGCTGATGGCGCAGGCCGCGCAGACCGCGAAGAAATGACCACGAACTTGGGGACGTTGCCTTGACCGAGATCATCAAGCCGCCGCTGGCGGTGCAGTGGCCGCTGCCGGGCGCGCCGGCGACCTTGAGCTGGACCAACTGGGACTGGCCGCCGCAGAACCGCTGGGCGTTCCAGCATGTCGGCGACTTGCTGCGCGTCGCGCGTATTTCCCGCGGCTACGGGCCGGCGTGGCACTTCGGCGCCGCGCCGCGCGATCTTGCCGGCGTCACCTTCACCGACGCCGGAGGCGCGACGCGCACCGTCGCGGATATGCTGACGGCCACCTATACCGACGGCTTCCTGGTGGCGCAGGACGGCAAGATCGTCGCCGAGATCTACCTGAACGGCATGGAGCGATCGACGCTGCACCTGTCGCAGTCGGTGGCGAAGTCCTTCACCTCGACGCTGGTCGGCATCCTGGTGGGCGCGGGCGAGCTAGACATCGACCGGCTGGTGTCGGACTACATTCCGGAGCTGGCCAACTGCGGCTATCGCGGCGCGACGCTGGCGCAGGTGCTGGATATGCGCTCCGGCGTCAAGTTCAGCGAGGACTACCTGGCGCCCGACAGCGAGGTCGCTGCGCTCGACCGCGCCAGCGGCTGGAAACCACGCCGCGACTCTGCCGACACGTTCTCGACCAAGGGCGTGATCCTCAGCCTGCAGCAGGAGCGGCCGCATGGCGGCTCGTTCCTCTATCGCTCGATCGAGACCGAGGTGCTGGGCTGGATCGTCTCCAAGGTGACCGGGCAGGACCTCGCCACCTTCCTGTCCAACGCACTGTGGCAGCCGATGGGCGCCGAGGCCGACGGCAACATCACGATCGACCACGAAGGCGTCGCGCTTGCCGACGGCGGCTTGAACGCGACGCTGCGCGACTATGCGCGGTTGGGGCAGCTGTTCCTTGATGGCGGCGCGCGCGGCAGCAAGCAGGTGGTGCCGGAGGCCTGGGTCATCGCTTGCCGCACCGGTGACGTCGAAGCGTTCAAGGCGAACTACGCGGAGCGCGCAGAGCGCTTCCCCGACGCGGCCTACAGCAAGCAGTGGTGGGTGATGGACACCAAGGCCGGCATGCACCAGGCGCGTGGCATCTATGGCCAGCTGATCCACGTGGAGCCGAAGCGGCGCCTGGTGGTGGCCAAGCTGTCGTCGTGGCCCGACCCGCTCAACGATGCGTTCGACGATTTGACGTACCGCGCGATCGATGCGATCGGGCGAGAGCTGGCGGGGGCGTAGGCCGGTGATTCCTCCTCCCCCAACATGGGGGAGGATCGAGGTGGGGGAAGCGAGCGATGACTGGCTCCCACCGAAACGCGGCTTCCCCCACCCTAACCCTCCCCCAGCTTGGGGGAGGGGATTGCCTGCGGGGAGGGATGCCTACCGCGCGTCCTTCAGGAACGCATCCAGCAGCGCGTTGAACTTCTTCGGCTGCTCGAGGTTCGGCAGGTGCGCGGTGCCGGGCATCAGCTCGGACTTGGCGCCCTTGATGCGCTTGCCGAGCAGGGCGCAGCGCTCCTGCAGGTGCGGGAAGTCAAGGTCGCCCCAGATCAGCAGCGTCGGCGCCTCGATCTGCTTCAGCTTCTTGAACGAATCCTTCGCCGCCTCGTCCTTGCCGGGCGAGGGGCTCTTCAGCGGGATGATGTTCATGCGCAGGAACAGGTCGCGCGCCGAGCCCTGCACGCGGCCGTCGACCGAGCGCGGGCCGTCGAGCCACATATGCGCTTCGATCCGGTTGACCAGCTCGTAGTGGTTCTGATCCTGAGCCTGTTCCGCTTGCTGCAGCAGGTTGTCGATGTCGTCCGGCAGTTCTTCCGGCTGCGGCGCACCGCCGATCGCCGGCGCCACCAGCACCAGCTTGCTCACGCGCTTTGGGTACGCGAGCGTGAAATCGACCGAGAAGCGCCCACCTTGCGAGCAGCCGACGAGATTGGCCTGCTCGATGCCGAGCCCGTCCAGCACCGCGCGCAGGTCCTGCATGTGAGAGAAGGTCTCCGGCTTGTACCGTGTCTCGCCGAAACCGCGGCGGTCATAGGCGATCACGCGATAGCGGTCCGCGAAGGCAGCCACCTGGTCACGCCACATGCGCTTGTCGGCGACGCCGGCATGCAGGAACACGAGGGCCGGCCCCTTGCCGTCCTCGACGCCGGTCAGTTCCGCCTTGCCACTGGGAATGGTGAAGCTGCGCATCACGTCCTCGGCTTGGTCAAAGAGAGATACACACTGTCGCTCCACTCGCCGCCGATATGATAGGTGCGATCGGCCCGGCCGGTCTCGCGGAAACCGAGGCGGGACAGAAGGCGCAGGCAGCGTTCGTTGCGCGGGTCGGCCTCGGCGCGGATCTCTGCGTGCCCGCGCTCGCCGAAGGCGTGGTCGATCACCGCTTGCAGCGCTTCGCGCGCGAAGCCCTTGCCCCAGACCGCGGGCGAGAACAGGAAGCCGATCTCGTTGCGGTTCCACAGGCCCGCCTTGCCGATCAGCAGACCGTCGTGCTCGACGAAGAAATCGTCGCACTCGCCGGCATTGATGGCATCGATGGTCTTGATCACCCAGGCCTCGCTCTCCGCCACCGTCGTATGGGGCAGGGTCGACCAATAGCGCATCGCCAGCGGGTCGCGCAGGATCGCGTGCATGGCGGTGACATCGTCGGAGCGCGGCCGGCGCAGGATCAGGCGCGGGGTGCGTAGGATCGTGTTCATGTCGTTCATCTACCACAAAATTTTGCCTTGTCGCCCGAGTCGATCTTGGCGGGGCGCCTGGCCTGCACTAAGCTGTATACAGCTCCGCGGGAGCGAAACAGGGAAGGGAAAGCAAGCATGGCAACACGTGGTTTGCGCTGCTGGATGGCGGCGCTGGGCATCCTGGCCGGGCTGAGCGCCGTCCAGGCGGAAGCGGCGGACAAGGTGAAGGTGGGCTTCTCGCCTGAGCCCTACGCCCCGTTCTGGATCCAGGACGCTTCGGGCGCATGGACCGGGTTCGAGGTCGAACTGATCGACGCCTTGTTCAAGCAGATGGGCAAGGATTACGAGCTGGTGCCGATCGCATGGGACGGCCTCATCCCCGCCCTGCAGGAAAACAAGATCGACGCCATCATGAATTCGATGTCGGCGACCGAGGAACGCAAGCAGGTGGTCGACTTCAGCGACAAATACTATGAGACCACGGTCTCGTTTTATTCCCGCAAGGAAGATGCGTTCGACTATTCGGAGGCCGGGCTGAAGGGCAAGATCGTCGGCGTGCAGACCGCCACGTCGCAGCTCAGCTGGCTGCAGGCGAAATGGGGCAACGTCGTGGAGATCAAGCTCTATGACACGCAGGACAATGCCGATGCCGATCTGGCGGCAGGCCGCATCGACTATGGCTTGGCGGACACCGTCTACACGGCGGAAGGGTTCTTGAAATCGGAAGCCGGCAAGGACTTCGAACTGAAGGGCGAGCCGGTCAGCGATCCCTTGATCGGCGGCAATGTCGGCGCCGCGATGCGCAAAGGCGATCCGCTGCTCGGCGACATGAACGCCGCGATCAAGGCGCTGCGCGAGAACGGCACGTACAAGGCGATCAACGACAAGTATTTCGCCTTCGACGTCTACGGCAGCGCCAGCTGATCTCGCAGGGCAGTCAGCGGAGGCCGGCTGTCACGCCGGCCCTTTCGCTGTCCGGTCCTAGAGGTCGCCGGCGTAGCGTTGACGCAGCAGCGCCGGACGACGCTCCTCGTCGGTCTTCGCCTGCGGCTGCGACTTCACCAGGGAAGCCGCCTCGAGGGCGATGCGGGTGACGTCGCCGCGGCTGATGCCCATGTCGTTCAGCTCGCGCTCGGTGTAGCTCTCGAGCTCGGCGCGGACGCGCTGATAGGTCGCCCAACGGCGGGCATAAAGTGCGATCTTTTCCAGTAGCTTAATCATCTCTTCCATTCCTTCGGTTCTCAGTCGGCCCTATGTCCCAGAACCGTATCCAGGATATGGGAGTGCCTTGCTGCACCGCAAAATCGATTTCTGCAAAGCTGCTCATGAAATTTCGCATTGCATCGTAAGCGATTGATTAATATGTGACAAATTTAATGCACCGATCTCGCTGCATTGCGAGATTTGTGGTCAAACGCAGGGCATTCCGACGCCTTTTTGGGCAGCACGTTGACAGCCCGCGGCCGATACCGCATCCCTTCGCCGCCTTTCCGGAAAACGAGTCGAAACGAGGGTGACATGCGTAAGCTGGGTGCATTGCTGAAAGAGCTGGGTGTCGACGCGCGGCCGCTGTCGAGCGGGGACATCGCGGTCCATTCGCCGATCGACGGCGCGGAGATCGCGCGGCTCAAGTCGGACACCAAGAGCTCGGTCGCCAAGAAGATCGCGCGCGCCGACGAGGCGTTCCGCGCCTGGCGCCTGACGCCGGCAGCCAAGCGCGGCGAGCTGGTCCGCCTGTTCGGCGAGGAGCTTCGTGCCCACAAGGAAGCGCTCGGCCGCCTGGTCTCGATCGAGACCGGCAAGATCGTCCAGGAGGGCCTGGGCGAAGTGCAGGAGATGATCGACATCTGCGACTTCGCGGTCGGCCTGTCGCGCCAGCTCTACGGCCTCACCATCGCGTCGGAGCGGCCCGGCCATCGCATGATGGAGACCTGGCACCCGCTCGGCGTCGTCGGCGTCATCAGCGCGTTCAACTTCCCGGTCGCGGTGTGGTCGTGGAACACCGCCCTCGCCATCGTGTGCGGCGACAGCGTGGTGTGGAAGCCGTCCGACAAGACGCCGCTCACCGCGCTCGCCTGCGCCGAGGTGTTCGCCAAGGCGGTGAAGCGCTTCGGCGAAGCGCCGAAAGGCCTGCTCGAAGTGGTGTTCGGCGGCAAGGATGTCGGCGAAGCGCTGGTCGACGACAAGCGTGTCGCCCTGGTCAGCGCCACCGGCTCGACCCGCATGGGCCGCGAAGTCGGCCCGCGCGTGCTGGAGCGCTTCGGCCGCGTGCTGCTGGAGCTCGGCGGCAACAACGGCATGATCGTGTGCCCGAGCGCCGACCTCGAGCTCGCCGTGCGCGCCATCACCTTCAGCGCGGTCGGCACCGCCGGCCAGCGCTGCACCACGCTGCGGCGCCTCATCGTGCACGAGAAGGTGTATGACCACCTGGTGCCGCGCCTTAAGAAGATCTACGGCAACGTCGCGATCGGCAACCCGCTCGATGCCAAGACCCTGGTCGGGCCGCTGATCGACGAAGGCTCGTTCAAGCGCATGCAGGGCGCGCTGGGCGAGGCCAGGAAGCAGGGCGGCAAGGTGACCGGCGGCGAGCGCGTGAAGGTGGCCGGCTGCGCCGGCGGTTTCTATGTCAAGCCAGCGATCGTCGAGCTGCCGTCGCAGACCGGGGTGATGAAGGAAGAGACCTTCGCGCCTATCCTCTACGTCGTGAAATACAAGGACTTCGGCAAGGCGATCCAACTGCACAACGACGTGCCGCAGGGCTTGTCCTCCTGCATCTTCACCCGCGACGTGCGCGAGGCGGAGCAGTTCACCTCGGCGCTGGGCAGTGACTGCGGCATCGCCAACGTGAATATCGGCCCCTCGGGCGCGGAGATCGGCGGCGCATTCGGCGGCGAGAAAGAGACCGGCGGCGGCCGCGAATCCGGTTCCGATGCGTGGAAGAGCTACATGCGCCGCGCCACCAACACCATCAATTACTCCGACAGCCTGCCGTTGGCGCAGGGCATCAAGTTCGACGTGGGATGAGAACAGAGACTCCTCTTCGCTGTTACTCTTCCGTCATGGCAAGGCTTGGCCTTGCCATCCACGAGTGTCGTGGAGCAACACTGAAAAGCAGCCGGCAAACTCGTGGATCCCAAGGCCAAGCCTTGGGATGACGGAGTGGTAGAGGTGCCGGAGATTGCGACTGCGATGATCGACGCGAGCGCTACGTCTCGTCCTTCATCCAGTCGATGTGGCCGAGGACCATCACCATGTTCACGGCCTCGCCATCCTGGGATAGCGGCAGGAACAGCACGTCCTCGCGCTGGGTGCGGGTGCTGAGCGGCTGATAGGTGCCGCTGTACAGGACCGGCTCGCGCGTGCGCACCACATGGTCGAGATACCAAGCGCTCTCTTCAGCGGATTCGGCGTAGAAGGCATCCTTGATCGGTTTGCCGGTCGGATCGCTGCCGCGCATCTCGACTTCGCGCGTGCCGACCAGGCGATAAACGTAGCGCCGCTCGTCCGCCACGACGTCGATCAGAATCAGCAGCGGCAACACCGCCTTGAGATCGATCGGGTCGAGATCGCCGCGCGCGGGCATCAGCCGTGTCCCGCGCCGCGCGTTCCAATAGTCGTAGAGATTGCGCAGCGAACTGTGGCAGTCGGCCAGCAAGTCCGGCGACCACGCCGCGACGTCGTGTGGCTCTACCGAGTCACCTTGATCGAACATGTTGTACTCGTCTCTATCCATGCGGCCACACTGTGCGGAGTCTCCCTTAAGAAAGGGCGAATATCCAGCGAATACTCACACGCCGATCCATGGCATGCCATGGATCATTTGGCTGATGTACTGATGGAACGGGCGATCCTGGCGCCGAGCTGTGCGTTGTTCAGCGCGAGTGCGACATTTGCGCGCTGGCTCTCGCCCTGCGTCAGGTCGCGGATGCGCGCGAGCAGGAACGGCGTCACCTCCTTGCCGGCGATTCCCTGCGCCTTTGCATCCTGCAGCGCCACGGCGATGTGTGCTTCGATCTTCTGCGCGGGAATTTCGTCCGCGCTCGGGATCGGATTGGCGATCAGCGCGCCGCCGACATCTGACAAGCGCCAGCGTGCGTCGAGGACGGCGGCGATCTGCTCCGGCGTGTCGGCCCGCGCCGGAATGCGCAGGCCGGAGCTGCGCGAATAGAAGGCGGGAAACTCGTCGCACTGATAGCCGATCACCGGCACGCTCAAAGTCTCCAGCATCTCCAGCGTGCGCGGCAGATCGAGGATCGCCTTGGCACCGGCCGAGATCACCGCAACCGGACTGAGCGCGAGCTCGGTGAGATCCGCCGAGACATCGGCGGTGGTCTCGACCCCGCGATGCACGCCGCCGATCCCGCCGGTCGCGAACACGCGGATGCCGGCCATCGCCGCGATCCGCATGGTGGAGGCGACGGTGGTGGCGCCATCCTGTTGGCCCGCGATCAGGATGGGCAAGTCGCGCACCGATGCCTTCGCCATGTTCGGCGACTGCGCCACGCGCTCCAGTTCCTCCTCGCTGAGGCCGACCTTCAGCTTGCCGCCGAGGATCGCGATGGTGGCCGGCGCCGCGCCTTCATTGCGGATGACGTGCTCCAGCGCGCGGGCGGTGACCACATTGCCGGGATAGGGCATGCCGTGCGCGATGATGGTGGATTCGAGCGCCACCACGGCGCGGCCTTGCGCCAGCGCATCGGCCACGTCCGGCGCGATGTCGAGGTCGGGATGGGTCATGCAGCGTGGTCCTTCCGGCGTTTCCTCAGCATGGCCTGCAGCGTTGCCGACGACAAGGACAGGCTCACGGTCTCCGGCACGCCGACGGTCAGCGCCGCAGCGGCCTGGCCCCAGCGCGCGGCCTCCGCCAGCGGCTGCCGATCGAGCAGGCCGCAGATCGCGCCGGCCAGCGCAGCATCGCCACCGCCTGTCACATCGCTCAGCACGACAGGGAAGGGGCGCACGAGCGTGGCGGCGGCATCGGCGCTCGAAGCATAGGTGCCGCGGTCGCTGAGGCCGATCAGCACATGCTTGACGTTCATCCGGTGCAGGATACCGGCGGCGCGTTTCAGATCCGCGTCGGACTGCACCCTGCCGCCGGCGAGGATCGCGGCCTCATCCCGGTTGAGTGCGAGCAGATGGATCGGCAGCTTGCTCTTGAGGAGCGGCCGCAACCGCTCCGCCTTGCGGGTGGAAACGGCATCGATCGCCAGCGGCACCCTCGCGGCGGCGCACACCTCCGCGAGGCGGAGGAGGGCGGGCTGCTCCAGATTGCAGTCAGCCACCACCATGCGCGCCTGCGCCAGCGCGGACGCGCGTGCGCCGATCCGCTGCGCAGTCAGCTCTTCCATCGCATCCATGGCAGAGACGGCGGCGGTCATGTCGCCGTCGCGGTCGAGTAGCGCGACATAGGTGCCGGTCGGCTTGCCGCTCATCAGGGTCATCGAGGCGTCGATGCCGGCGGCGCGCACTTCGCGCAAGATGCGCTCGCCGAACTCGTCCTGCCCCACCACGGTGAACAAAGCCGTCGGCACGTCGAGGCGCGCCAGGTTGCGCGCGATGTTGCAGGCGACCCCGCCGACCGTCGCCGCCATCCGCCCGGGATTGGAAGTGCGCAGCACCATCGGCGCCTTGCTCTGGCACTTGAAGTCCATGTTGGCGCCGCCGATCACGACGACCTGTCCAGCCGGCTTCAGCACGTAGCCACGGCCGATGATCTCGCCCTGCTGGCGCAGCGCGCTCAGGTGCACGGCGACGGCGGCGGCGCTGGTCTTCAGCCGCCGCGCGATGGTCGCTGCGGTGAGCGTTGGATCGTCACGCAGCAGTGCAAGGATTTGGCGCTCGCGCTCGGTCATGCCTTTATGAGTCCAAAGGATAGTTTGGAGTTATAAAGGAAATACCCATAAACACAAACCCCGGCCTTAGGCCGGGGTCCGTTGCGATGCTTGGAAGGCGGCTGGAGCGAACGCCGAAATCAGCTCTTGTTGCCGAAGAACGCGCTGTAGTCGTGGCGGCCGTCGGTCGGCTGCTGGGCGGGTTCCTCGTGCACCGGCTCCGGATTGAGCGGCTCCAGGGTCGCCGGCTTGCCGGCGGCCTTGCGCGCCTTGAGGATCGCGGCGTTGAGGTCGGTCTGGGTGCAGAGGCCCAGCAACACCGGGTCGCGCGGCCGCAGGTTGGCAGTGTTCCAATGGGTGCGGTCGCGCACCTGGGCGATGGTCTGCTTGGTGGTGCCGATCAGCTTGGAGACCTGCGCATCGCTCAACTCCGGGTGATGGCGCACCAGCCAGGCGACGGCGTCCGGCTTGTCCTGCCGCTTGGAGACCGGCGTGTAGCGCGGGCCCTTGGTGCGGATCTGGGGCAGCGGGATGTTGACCTTCGCCTGCGTCAGCCACCCTGCGGGGTCGCCCTCGCAGCGCTTGATCTCGTCGGCCGTCAGCTGGCCGTTGGTGGTCGGATCCGTGCCGATGATGCCGATGGCGACTTCGCCGTCGGCAATGCCCTGCACTTCCAGGGGATGCAGCCCGCAGAACGCGGCAATCTGCTCAAAGCTCAGCGTGGTGTTTTCCACCAGCCAGACCGCGGTTGCCTTGGGCATCAGAATTTGCGCCATAACATCTACCTCCTCGGCCAGCCGCGGGGCGATCCGCGGACAGGCGGCCAAGACCAAGCTTGACCGATTTTTGGTGAAGCATGCCCCGCCGATGCTCAAGTGGCAACCTGGAGGGGCCGCGAAAACGTGGCGCTCCGATAGCATCTTTGGCAGCGCCCTGCCAAGGATATAAGCACCCTGGGGGAGGCGTTAACCCCCAGAATCAGCGTTAAAGCATCAGGGTTAAAGCGTCAGCATGATCTTGCCGACATGGGCGCTGGTCTCCATCAGCCGGTGGGCCTCGGCCGCCTGCTCCAGGGGGAAGGTGGCGTGGATCTGGGGCAGGACCTCCCCTGCGGCCACCAGCGGCCAGACCTTCTCTTCCAACGCCTGGGCGATGGCGGCTTTCTGGGCGACCGATCGGGGGCGGAGCGTTGAGCCGGTGATGGTCTGGCGCTTCACCATGACGTTGGCGAAGTTGATCTCGGCCTTCGCGCCTTTGAGGAAGGCGATTTGGACCAGCCGGCCGTCGACCGCCAGGCACTGGAGATTGCGGTTGATGTAGTCGCCGCCGACCATGTCGAGGATCAGGTCGACGCCCTTGCCGCCGGTCTCGCGCTCGACCACTTTGACGTAATCCTCGGCCTTATAGTCGATCGCAACCGAAGCGCCCAACTCTCTGCATTTAGAGCATTTTTCGGCAGAGCCGGCGGTCGTGAAGACGCGCGAGCCAGAGCGGCTGGCGAGCTGGATGGCGGTGGTGCCGATGCCGCTCGATCCGCCATGCACCAGGAAGGTCTCGCCGGCCTGCAAGTGGCCGCGCTCGAACACGTTGGTCCAGACGGTGAAGAAGGTCTCGGGCAGGGCGGCCGCTTCGATAATGCCGAGCCTGCCGGGGACGGGGAGGCATTGCAGCGCAGGGGCGGCACAATATTCGGCATAGCCGCCGCCAGCCACGAGGGCGGTCACCTTGTCGCCAACGCGCCACCGCGCCGTCTCGGGACCGACCGCAACGACCTCGCCTGCCACCTCCAGGCCCGGCAGGTCGGTGGTGCCCGGTGGCGGGGCATAGGCGCCCTGGCGCTGCAGGACGTCCGGGCGATTGACCCCGGCGGCGGCTACCCGGATCAGCACCTCGCCTTTGGCCGGCTGGGGCACCGGGCGCCTGGTCGGGACCAGCACCTCGGGGCCGCCTGGCTGCTTGATTTCAATAGCGCGCATTTCAGTGGGGATCGGCATGGGCGTATTCCTGCTGCGACAAAGGTGCGACATCCCTAGCGGATTTGCCGCTGCAATGGAATTGACCTGAGGCCCTGGGTAGACTGCCCGTCATCTTGGCGTCAGGGCAGGAGGTGAAACATGGATCTCGAAGAACTGGAACCCAAGAAGCAGAAGCCCCAGCCGCGCAACCTGGATGTGCTCTCGATCGAGGAGCTCAATAACTACATCGAAGAGATGCGGACGGAGATAACGCGGGTGGAAGAGAAGATCGCCGCCAAGAAGGCGCATATCAACGCCGCCTCCGGCCTGTTCAAATCGGCATCATAGAAAGACCAGCATGATCAAAGGTAAGAGTGCGATCGTCACCGGTTCCACCAGTGGGATCGGCAAGGGGATCGCGGAAGCGTTGGCGAACGCCGGCGCGAACGTGATGCTCAACGGTTTCGGCGAGGCCGGTGAGATCGAGCGCCAGCGTGCGGCGCTGGCGAGCGCGGCGCGGGTCGAGGTCGCCTACCACGGCGCCGATATGTCGAAGCCGGCCGACATCCGCGACATGGTCGCGAGCGCACAGAAGGCCTTCGGCGGGGTCGACATCCTGGTGAACAATGCCGGCATCCAGCACGTCGCGCCGGTGGAGCAATTCCCGGAAGACAAGTGGGACGCAATCATCGCGATCAATCTCACGTCGGCCTTCCATTCGACCAAGGCCGCGCTGCCCGGCATGCGCGCGCGCAAGTGGGGACGCATCATCAACATCGCCTCGACCCACGGCCAGGTCGCCTCGGCCGAGAAGTCGGCTTACGTTTCTGCCAAGCATGGGATTATAGGCCTGACGAAAACAGTCGCGCTCGAGACCGCGGGCAGCGGCATCACCTGTGTCGCCATCTGCCCCGGCTGGGTGTTGACGCCGCTGGTGCAGAAACAGATCGACGCCAAGGCGGCGGCTGGCAATCTTTCGCCGGAAGCCGCCAAGATGGCTCTGCTGGGTGAGAAGCAGCCGTCGAAGGAATTCACCACGCCGGAGCAGATCGGCCAGACTGTCCTCTTCCTTTGCAGTCCAGCCGCAGAGCAGATCACGGGCTCGGCGCTTGCGCTGGATGGCGGTTGGCTTGCGCAGTAGTCCGGAAGGACGAGAGAAATTATCGTTTCTGGTTAACGGTTTCTTCACGTCTGCGCGCTAAATTGGCAAGCAGGAAGGTGGGCTCCCCACCTCTCCTCCTGGATCTTCGATCCAGTTTCATGCCTCCCTGTCTAACTTGCACCGCCGGCTTTCCGGCGGTGTTTTTTTTGCGCAGGCAAAAGTGTGCGCCTGATGACAACCAAGTGAAATGTCAACTCGATTGTTCGCTTGACGCCGCAAAGGGGCATTCATAGGCTGCACCCCGCTGAAGGACCTAGGCGCAAACGCCAGGGGCAAGTTAGACAGGCAGAGGCTTGAAAAACGAGAGGGCCGCCACCCAAAAGGTGCAGCGGCCCTCCGCTTTTTCCGGCTCACTTCCAGTGAAAAACCTGAGCACAAAAAAACCGGCCGGGCTTGCGCCCGGCCAGTCGGAACAACGCAGGTCCGATGAGGACTGCGCGATCGAAGGCGACTTACGCCGCCTGCTTGTTCTCAAGCACCTGCGGCTTGCTCTCGGTGTTGATCTTCACCTGCCGCGGCTTCATCGCTTCCGGCACTTCGCGCACCAGGTCGACATGCAGCAGGCCGTTGACCAGCGACGCGCCATTGACGCGGATGTGGTCGGCCAGCGTGAAGCGACGCTCGAAGGCGCGACCGGCGATGCCGCGATAGAGGTACGACTGCTCGTCCTCGTCCTTGGCATTCTTGCCGGCGATCAGAAGCTGGTTGTCTTGCGTGGTGATGGTGATGTCGCTCTCGCCGAAGCCGGCGACCGCCATCGTGATGCGATAGGTGTCATCGCCGGTCCGCTCGATGTTGTACGGCGGATAGGAGAGCGAACTGTCGTCGATCCGCGTCGCCGCATCCATGAGGCGCGACAGACGGTCAAAACCGACGGTGGAACGGAAAAGGGGAGAGAGGTCGAACGTACGCATGGCATGTTCTCCATTGAGCAACATGGTTGAAAATGTGAGTCGCCGAATCCATTGGCCGACTCGTTCGCACCGAAGCCGCGAGGGCCTTCGGTAGTCGTCATGTAGGGCTTAAATCCGCGATTTCAAGCATCGGGATAGGGTGGGTTGACCGCGTTAAAATGCCCCTCTAAGTGTTTATTAACGGCTTTGACCTATTCCAGGTTAACGCGCCAGCTACGTCTGCGAGCGGTCGTTCCGCCGGTTTGGCGAGTCAGAAGGAAATCGGATCGCTGCATGTCGGCCACCGTTGAGTTCTTCGACCGCACTATGATGGAGGCGATGGCGCTCTTGGCCGAGACGCGCCGCTATCTGATCGATCGCTCCGAGACCGAGCGCAAGGGCATGCCGATCGAGACCGGCCTTGCCGCCAGCATGGAATCGATGCGGCTGGTGGCGCGCCTGACGCAGGTGCTGGCCTGGCTGCTCACCCATCGCGCGGTGCATGCCGGCGAGATGAACCTGATCGAAGCCACCCGTCCGGATCGCCGCCTCGGCGGCCGCGAGCTCTGCCTCAACACCGATGGCGAAGACGACGTCGGCATGCCGGAAGAGCTGCGCAGCCTGCTCGCGCGTTCGCTCGCGCTCTATCGCCGCATCGCCCGCCTCGACGAGCAGGCCGCGCAGCGCGCGGTCGAGCAGTTGCGCAAGAACGAACTCACCTATCCCGGCAAGGGCGCCTAGCCCGCCACGCGGCCCGTCAGGAGGCTGGACGCCACGCGACGAGCCTCGTACTCCATCGCGTCGGCCGATCGCAGCTTCGTGCGGATCAGGGATAGAGGCCGCTCGACCACAGCAACGATGAAGTAAGAGAGGATAATGGTCGCGGCGACCGCGAGCACGTCCACCCATGCATCGGAACGGCCAAGGAGTCCCGACATCGCCGCGCGACAGGGGATGTGCAGGAGGAACACCGGATAGGCCAGATCGCCGAGCGCGGAATCCCACCGCGGCGCCGGCATGTTCTTGAGCGCGATGATCGATAGGGCGGCAATGAAGATCGAGGCGTGCAGGCCGCCGGCATGCGCGACCTCGAGCGGCATCCTCAGGCTGACGGCGACGAGCATGCAGCAGGCCGCGATCGCCAGCTTCGGCGAGAACACCGGCAGCTTCTCTCGGTATTGGTGGATCATGGCGCCGGCGGCAAAGGCGACCGACGATCCGTACGGCGTGAAGTAAAGCCAATCGAACGAGGCGCCGCGCAGGATGGCGAAGATCGTCAGCGCCAGGGCGCAGAAGAACCACAGCGCGGTGAGCATCCTCGATCTGCCGAAGAGGGCGCCGATCAGGATGAAATGGATGATCTCAACGTGAAGGGACCATGCCGGCACCAGCAGGATGGGCGAACGCGGCTGCAATCCGATGATGCTGAACGTCTGCAGCCAGTCCTGTGGCAACATGTACCAGCCGGCAGCGGTGCGCGCCTCGATGGGCCACAGCAGCAAGACGCCGGCGGCGAAGACAACGGCAGCGTAGTAGGCCGGGTAGATCCTGAGCGCACGATTGCCGAGAAAGCGAAGATATCCGCTGAGGCCGTCCGAATAGCTCTCGTTGACGATCTTGGTCATCAGGTAGCCGGACAGGCAGAAAAAACCGAAGACCGCGACCGGCCCGCCCAGCCCACCGCCTGCAAAATGGCTTTGCACCACCATCAGGGCCAGCAAGAGTCGAAATGTTCCGAACATCATTACTTTCCAAGCGGTTCTGACTGCACGAAAGTCCGCAGTTCACATGACTGCTATCACCCCGAACTATAGGTGAATAAAAAGGCGCGCCGTTCCAATTCGACGCAAGTCCGGCATCCTGCCGTGTGCGATCGGTACGATTTGTTGCAAATGCAGAGTGGATGCATCACGAGGGCGCTCTCTGCGGAGACGGACCAAACATCAGCGCGCATTGCAACCCGAGTCATCTGAACTGAACCTGAACCGGCGTTCATCCAATTCGAGACAAATGCAATCGAACTCGCTTGGTTGGACAAATCCTGCCGAGGTCCGCGCCAGTGTTGGTCAGCGTGTCATCGAACCAGGCATCGCCAAACGAGAAAGGCCGCCCGATCGGGCGGCCTTCTATTTCAGCGGCGTTGTGGACGCGCTTACTTCTTCTTGATCGACATTCCCTGGAAACGCTTGTTGAACTTGGCGAGCTGGCCGCCGCTGTCCATCAGGCGATGCACACCCGTCCACGCCGGATGCGACTTCGGGTCGATGTCGAGATGCAAGGTGTCGCCCGGCTTGCCATAGGTGGAGCGGGTGGTGAACTTGCTGCCGTCGGTCATCACGACATTGATTTCGTGATAGTCCGGGTGAATCTTCGCCTTCATGACTTAACTCCTTGAAACTCGGGCGCGGTTATAACGAAGCCGCCCCCCCAAGGCAAGGGTGTGGCAAAGGCCCGGAAAGAGGCCGGACGCGGCGTCCTATCGCCTTGTTTTTGCGGCCGGAATTCGTTAATCCCCAAGCTGCGCCAGCGTTCCCGGCGCCGCACCGACGGGCATTTCTCATGAATCAGGCCGAGTTTGAGCGCCGCGCCGCGGAGATCCTGGACTCCCTCTTCGAACAGATCGAGGACCAACTGGGCGACTGGCTGGACGTCGAGATGGGCGGCGGCATCCTGCAGATCGAGCTGCCGGACGGCGGCGCCTACGTGGTCAACAAGCACGCCCCCAACCGCGAGATCTGGGTCTCATCGCCCAAGAGCGGCGCTTGGCATTTCGCTCCCGCCGATGGCGGTGCCTGGCGTTCGACCCGGGGTACGGAGGAGCTGACCGCGCTGCTCGCCGGCGAGCTGTCCGCGGCATCGGGTCGCGCCGTTCAGCTGGAGCTCTGATGGCCCGTCCTCCCACCGACCGTGCGTCCAGCGAGCGCGCGGTCTCGCGCGACTACCGGATGCTGTTGCGGCTCGTGCGGTTCGCGATGCCGTATCGCTGGTACATCGTCGGCGCGACCCTCGCATTGATGGTCGCGGCCGGTACCACGCTGGCCCTCGGCTCCGGATTGCGCTTGCTGATCGACCAGGGCTTCGGCGCTGGCAGCGATGGCTCGCTGCTCGACCGCGCGGTGCTGATCCTGTTCGGCGTTGCGGTCCTGCTCGCGCTCAGCACCTTCTCGCGCTTCTATCTGGTGTCCTGGGTCGGCGAGCGCGTGGTGGCGGACATGCGCAAGGCGGTGTTCGACCACATCATCGGCCTCAGCCCCGGCTTCTTCGAGATCACCCGCACCGGCGAGGTGGTGTCGCGCCTCACAACCGACACCACGCTGCTGCAGGTGGTGGTCGGCTCCTCGGTGTCGATCGCGCTGCGCAACACGCTGCTGATCATCGGTGGCTTCGTCATGCTGTTCATCACCAGCCCGAAGCTGACCTTGCTGGTGCTGGCGGTGGTGCCGCTGGTGGTGGCGCCGATCGTGCTGTTCGGCCGCAAGGTGCGCAGGCTCTCGCGCCTCAGCCAGGACAAGGTGGCGGACGTCAGCGCCGAAGCGAGCGAAGCGCTCTACGGCATCCGCACGGTGCAGGCCTTCGCGCACGAGCCGCACGACCGCGCGCACTTTGCCGAACGGACCGAGGAGGCTTTCACTACCGCGCTGCTGCGCATCCGCTGGCGCGCGGTCCTGACCGGTATCGTCATCCTGCTGGTGTTCGGCTCGATCAGCGTGGTGCTGTGGGTCGGCGGCGCCGACGTGGTGGCGGAGCGGATCAGCGCCGGGCAGCTCTCGGCCTTCGTGTTCTATGCCGTCATCCTGGCCGGAGCCTTGGGCGCGGTCAGCGAGGTGATCGGCGACCTGCAGCGCGCGGCCGGCGCCATGGAGCGGATCGGCGAATTGCTGGCGACGCCGCCCACGGTGGTGGTGCCGCCTAGTCCGAAGCCGCCGCCGCAGCCCAGCCGCGGTGCCGTCAGCTTCGAGCACGTGACCTTTCATTACCCGTCACGTCCGACCGTGCCGGCGCTCGATGATTTCACCCTGTCGATCGCGCCCGGCGAGCGGGTCGCGATCGTCGGACCGTCGGGCGCGGGCAAGACCACGGTCATGCAACTGCTGTTGCGCTTCTACGATCCCGAGGCCGGCACCATCCGGTTCGACGGCGCCGACATCCGGGATCTCGATCCGGCCGCGCTGCGCCAAGCCATCGGCGCGGTGCCGCAGGATCCCACCATCTTCGGCGCCAGCGCGCGCGACAACATAAGGTACGCCCGGCCCGATGCCGGAGACGCCGACGTGCGCGCGGCAGCCGAGGCGGCTCATGCGCTCGATTTCCTCGAGCGTATGCCGCAGGGGCTCGACACCTTCCTCGGCGAGCGCGGCGTGCGATTGTCCGGCGGCCAGCGCCAGCGCATCGCCATCGCCCGCGCCATCCTGCGCAACCCCGCTCTATTACTTTTGGACGAGGCCACCAGCGCGCTCGACGCAGAGTCAGAGCGCATCGTGCAAGCCGCGCTCGACCAGGTGATGAAGGATCGCACCACGCTGGTCATCGCGCACCGGCTGGCCACCGTGCTCAAGGCCGACCGCATCGTGGTGATGGATAAGGGACGCATCGAAGCCGTTGGCACACATGCGGAATTGCTGAAGCAGGGCGGGTTGTACGCACATCTGGCGGCGTTGCAATTCGATCAACCGAGGATCAATCTCGGCTAAACGGTCCCTAAATTGCTCTGCGAAAATAATGACTTAGATAAAATTGTATCGTGTTCAGTTCAGCTGAGGTTCATTTGCGCGCCTCTAGCATCGACGCGTCAGTTGATCATGCACGTGAAGCGCGATGTCCAATATTGCAGAGCCGAGAGCATCTGAAGCCGCCACGCGGATCGCGCCCACCATCCCAGGGATCGCAGCCATCGGATATGGCGTCTGCAAAGACCTGCTGCGCCGCATCTCGCGCGATCAGAGCGGCGCCACCGCCATTACCACCGCACTGGTGCTCGTGGTCCTGGTGGGGTTCGTCGGCCTCGGCACCGAAGTCGGCATGTGGTACGCCGAGCGGCGCGCCATGCAGAACGCCTCCGACGCCGCCGCCCTGGGCGCGGGCTTCGACATCTACAAGAACGGCAAGAAGTCGACCGGCATCGTCGAGGCCGGCCTGACCGATTCGGCCAAGAACGGCTTCACCGACGGCCAGAACAACGTGACGGTCACCGTCAACTATCCGCCCAAGCAGGGTAAATACGCCAACAAGAATACCGCCGTCGAAACCGTCGTCAGCAAGACCCGCGCCAGCCTGTTCGCCTCGTTCTTCCTGGACGGCCCGGTCGACATCAGCGTGCGGAGCGTCGCGACCATCAAATACATCGGCGTCTATTGCATCCTGGCCCTGTCGCCGCACGACGAAGCCGCCCTGCTGTTCGAAGGCACCGCGGACGTGCAGCTGAAGAACTGCGGCATCAACGTCAACTCCGACGACGGCGACGGCGCCATGACCGCCAAGGGCGCTTCGGTCGTCGGCGCCACCTATGCCGACATCGTCGGCGGCCTCAACCAGACCAACAACGCCGACCTCGATCTTGGCGAGATCAACACCGGCGCAGACGCGATCGACGACCCATATGCCAACCTGGATATCCCGGGGGGCAGCGGCTGCGACTACACCGACTTTACGGTGGGACCCAGTAAGACAAAGACTCTCTCTCCTGGGCGCTATTGCAACGGCCTCAAGATCCAGGGCACGGCCTACCTGCAGGCGGGCGAGTACGTGATCGTCGGCGGCACGTTCGACGTTGCCTCCACGGCGCACGTGACTACCGACACGGAGGATGGAGTCACCATCTTCCTCACCGGCAGCGGCAGCGACTACGCCAAGGTCACGATCAACGGCGGCGCCCACATCGACATCGTCGCCACCACAGATGGCGAGTACAAGGGCCTTGCCTTCTTCCAGGATCGCGATGCGCCGGTGATCAACAGCGGCTCGCCGAACAAGCTCAACGGCGGCTCGAACATGACCATCACCGGCGCGATCTACTTTCCGAAGCAGCGGCTGAGCTTCAGCGGCAACAACGGCAACGAAGGCACCTGTACCCGCATCGTCGCCTACATGATCGACTTCTCCGGCACCTCCGGGCTCAACACCGACTGCCCCTACGGTTTCGGTGAGCAACAGACCTGGCCTCCTGTCCTTGCGGAGTGAACCATGCATAAGACCAGAACGGCTCTTCGATCGCTAGCGCAGCGCCTGATCGGCAACGAGGACGGCGTCGTCGCCATCGAGTTCGGCGTGGTGGCGAGCTTCCTCATCCTGATGCTGATCGGCGCGACGGATCTTGGCTTCGCGGCCAGGCATCGCAGCCAGATGGAAGGCGCGGTCCGCGCCGGCATCCAGGAGGCCATGAAGGGCGGTACCGAGGAGGCGGTCGAGGCTGCCGTCGTCGCGTCGACCGACCTGCCGTCCAGCCCCGCCGCCGTGATCTCGGTCAACAAGGTCTGCTATGACAGCGACAACGCGCCGGCCGACTGCGAGTCCGCCGATGTCTCTATATATATGGAGATCGTCCTCGAGCAGAAACACCAGTGGATCCTGGGGATGCCGGGCTTCTCCAATCCCGCGACCCTCAAGGTCACCAACTCCGTAAGGGTCGGCTGATGGGTGCGGCCCGCCGCCTGCTGTCCCAGCTCGGCCGCGACCAGCGCGGCGTGGCGGCGGTCGAGTTCGCGATGATCGCGCCGTTCTTCTTCGGCCTGCTGGTCGGCATCATCGATGTCGGCCGTTATATGTGGACCCTCAACACCATCCAGTATGCGATCGACCAGGGCGCGCGCGCCGGCGTCGTTCAGAAACTGTCGGACCAGGACGTCACCGACCTGGTCAAGAGCTCGTTCGCCGGGCTGGAAGCCGGCGCCATCGAGGTCGACGTGGTCGACGACGCGGCCTCGCTTTCGATCGTGGCCAAGACCGACTATGCCTTCCTGTTCCCGATTTCCATGTTCATGAGTGGCACGACGATCAGCCTGCGCACAGAGATGCCGAAATAGCTCGGCTAACGAATTCATCGGCGAGGTTTAACCAAACCTCGCGCCCGGCGCCGAATAACGCACATCGCAATGTAGCGAATGCCGTACGCGTTCATCCGCGATTAATCCTTCCTTAAGACCCTCAGCGCAGAAATGAATGCGCTAAGTACCTAAAAAGAAAAATAAATCTAAAATTTTAGCGATCCGTCCAGGCAGGTGTCTGGATGGAAGCAATCGGCATCTGGATCGGCGGTTCGGGAATCAAAGCGATGCAAGAGCACCGTACCAAAGGGCAGGATTTGCAGTCGGGCCAACATGCGCGCGTGCACGCTGGCCGCTTTTTGCGTCGGTTGCGGCGTGACGAGTCAGGCGCGACCGCGATCGAGTTCGCCTTCGTCTCGACCATAGTCGTCTACCTGATGGTCGCCATCATCGAATACTCGATGGCGATGACGGTCGGCAACTCGCTGGAAGCGGCGACCAACCTGTCGTCGCGCCTCGGCAAGACCGGTTACGTCGACGAGGGCGCCCAGCTCGACCAGGAAGAGACGATCTTGGCAGAGGTCGAGCGCCGCGTCGGCCCGATGATCGACATCGAGAAGGTCGAGATCACCCACGAGGTCTACAACGACTTCACGTCTCTGACCCATCCGGACACGATCGTCGATCTGAACGGCAACGGCGAGATCGACGAAGAGGACGGCGATTCGTGGACCGATGTCGATGGCGACGGCTTCATGGATGGCGGCGAGGGCGTCGGCATCGGCGGCGAGATCGTCGTCTACAAGGTCACGTATCCCTGGTCGGTCTTCACGCCTTTCATCAGCCAGTTCGTCGGCAACGACGGCATCATCATGCTATCGGCGTATTCGGTCGTGAAGAACGAGCCCTATTGAGGACTGCGCCAATGTTGAACCGTATTCGCAAGCTTCGGCGGAACGATCGCGGCGTTGCCGCGATCGAGTTCGCACTGCTGCTCCCCTTGCTGATCACCCTCATGATCGGCTCTCTGGAGGTGACCTTCAAGATCTGGGCCACGCAGAAGGCGGAGAAGCTCTCGGTCACGCTCGCGGACGTCATTGCGCAGTCGCAGGAAGTGACGACCTCGGACCTCAACTCGCTGGTTTCGGCCGTCAACAGGATCATGGAGCCGTTCCCGTTCGGCAGTGACGGCGCGGTCATCATCAGCTCCGTCTATCAGCCGGTGCCCGAAGAGGGCGACGAGCTGGGCGAGCCCATCGTCAACTGGCAGCGCAAGTTCCCGCAGAGCGGCGGACTCGAGGTGGAAAGCAAGATCGGCGACCAAGGCGAGGACGCGGCCCTGCCCAACGGCTTCGACATGTACGAGAAGGAAAACTGCATCGTCGCGGAAGTCTACTACAAGTATACGCCGATCATGCCAGGCATGCTGTTCGACGAGTCCGTCGTCTATCGCCGTTCCTTCTTCAAGCCGCGCCTCGGCGCGCTCACCGACAACCCATCGTAAGACGCGGTTACGAGAAAGAGGATCCCATGACTAGGATCAAGAATCTTGGCAAGCAGGCGAAGCGCCTGTTTGCATCCGAAGACGGAGCGGTCGCTCCGCTGGTCGGCGTCTGCATCATCATGCTGATCGGTGCGGTTGGCGTGGCGGTGGACATCGGCCGCGGGCAGGTCGCTCAATCCAAGCTGCAGGCCTCGCTCGACTCCGCGGGTTTGGCCGCCGGTTCGATGGTCGGCCAGAACCTGGATGAGGACCTACTGAAGCCGGAAGCCCAGAAATACCTGGATGCGAACTTCCACGGCTCGACGATCGACGCCTCCATCACCGACTTCGATCTGGACCTTTCCGACGACGAATCGGTCGTGACTTTGTCGGCGGAAGCCACCCTGCCGACGACCTTCATGCGCATCTTCGGCAAGAACCAGATGCAGGTTTCGGCGCGGTCGGAAATCACCCGCGAGATGACCGGCCTGGAAGTCGCGCTCGTCGTCGACGTCACCGGCTCGATGGATGATCCGGTCAGCGGCACCGACTCAACAAAGAAGATCGCCGCCCTCCGGGCCGCCGGCGCCGACCTGGTCAACATCCTGTTCGGCAGCCACGACGAGGTCGACGATCTGTGGGTCGGCGTGGTCCCGTTCTCGCAATCCGTCAACATCGGCACCGATCACGCCAACTGGATGTCGGATCTCACGAACTACACCTCCATGATCTACTGCGTGGGCCCGACCAGCGGCACGCCGAAATGTCCGAGCGACTCGCTCACCATCGCCACGGCGTTCAACGTCAGTACGCGCACCAATCCGATCACGCGTGTCAATCGCTACATGGACGCCGCGCCCGCCGGCTGGTACTTCAAGGATCCGGTCACCAGCGCGCGGCATGGATGGGGCGGTTGCGTTCTGGAGCGTTGGAACAACAGCCGGGACGTGACCGACGATACCCCGGATACTCAGAAGTGGCAGACCTACTTCGTCTTTGACACCAGCAGCCCGGCGGGCCCCCTCGCTCCAGGCGACCAGAACAACAACAACTGGCGCAGCAACAGCGGCAACTACCAGGTCAACACATCCACCGACATCTCGGCCAACAAGGGTTGTCCGCAGCAGGCTATCACCAATCTGACCAACCAGAAGGCGGACCTGCTCGCCGCCATCAACAACCTGGTAAATCCGCGGGGCAACACGCACATTCCCGTCGGGGCGGTGTGGGGGTGGCGCCTGCTGTCGCCGGACTGGCGCGGCCTGTGGGGCGGCGACATGGATTCCAACGACCTGCCGCTGGAGTATGACGAGCCGCTGTCGCAGAAGGCCATGATCCTGATGACCGACGGCAACAATACGATGTCGCGGGAGATCTATACAGCTTACGGCTGGCTGGACGACAACCACCTTGGCACGACGAGTGAAACCACGGCCGTCACCAAGCTGAATAACAAAACCACTGCGATCTGCAATGCCATGAAGGCAAAGGGCGTTCTGATCTATACCATCGTGTTCGGAAGCGGGTCGAACACGGCTTCGAAGAACATGATGAAGAATTGCGCCAGCGAGACTGACTTCTACTTCTTCTCGCCGTCCTCGGATGCCCTCAAGACGGCCTTCAAGGCGATCGGCGACTCGCTCTCGAAGCTGCGCATCAGCCGCTGATCGCAGTCAGAGCCTCGACAGGGCGGCGGCCTTGATCGGCCGCCGCCCTTCTTCTAATTCATAAGTCCGGAGTTTCACCGGGCGTGAGATTGGCCGGTCCCAGCGCGCACAAGCAGCAGAGGCAGAAGGAATCCGAGAACGGCGCCGGAGATGACCTACGCGGCGATCCGCTTCCGGGTCACCTCTGGTCGAGCTTGATCTCGATGCGGCGGTTCTTGCGGCGGCCTTCGTCGGTGCCGCTGGTGTCGATCGGCCGGAACTCGCCGAAGCCGGCGGCCGCCAGGCGGTCGGCGGGGATGCCGCGGGTGGCGAGGTACTTCACCACGGCGACGGCGCGGGCGGTCGACAGCTCCCAGTTGGAGGGGAATTGCGATGAGCTGATCGGCCGGTCGTCGGTGTGGCCGTCGATGCGCAGCACCCAGTCGATCTCCGGCGGGATATCGGGCAGCAGCAAGATGAGCGTGGTCGCCAGCACGTCCAGCTGGTCGCGGCCCGCGGGGCCAAGTTCCGCCGAACCGCTGTCGAAGAACACGTCCGAGCGGAACACGAAGCGGTCGCCGACGATCTGGATGTCCTCGCGGTCACCGAGGATCTCGCGCAGGCGGCCGAAGAACTCGGAGCGGTAACGCGCCAGCTCCTGCACCTTGCTGGCGAGCGCGGTGTTGAGCTTCTTGCCCAGCTCGGCGATCTGGACCTCCTGCTGCTTGGCCTTGGTCTCGGCGATCTCCAGCGCTGCGCTGATGTCGGCCAGCTGCTGGCGCAGCGCCAGGATCTGCTGGTTCAGCAGCTCCACCCGCTTCTGCGCCTCGGTGCTCATCTCCTCTTTCTCGGTCTCGTAGTTGCCGATCTTCTTCATCAGCTCGTCGCGCAGGCTCTCCAGGGCGGCGACATCGGTCACCAGGGCGTTGATCTTCTCCTTGTCGGCCTCGATCGACTTGTAGGCCTCCTCGAGCTTTTTCTGCGCCTCGGCGGTGAGGGCGGCCTGGGCCGCAATCTGGTCGGAGGCCGATTTCGCCTGCTTCTGCAGATCGCCAACCTGGGCCTGCAGCGCATCGCGCTCGCCGATCACCACCACCAGCTGGTTGCGCAGCTCGTCGCGCTCAGCGGTCGACTTGGTGAGCGCGCCGGACAGCTGGTCG
Organism: Dongiaceae bacterium; assembly: GCA_035274225.1. Classification (GTDB taxonomy): domain Bacteria; phylum Pseudomonadota; class Alphaproteobacteria; order Dongiales; family Dongiaceae; genus Dongia_A. The sequence goes on along the minus strand of DATEOK010000109.1, from coordinate 10,772 downwards.
ACCTGGGTCTTGAGGGCGCTGGTCTCCTGCACGCGCAGGGACAGGATGTCGGCCATCTCGGCGATCTGCCGGTTGAGCTTGGCGAGCGCCTCGTCGCGCCCGCTCAGCGCCTGGCTCAGGAACAGCTGGCCGATGACAAAGATCATCAGCACGAACACGATGACCATCAGCAGCGTCGACAGCACGTCGACGTAGCCGGGCCACGCTTCGATCTGACGATGGCGGCTTCGCATGGCCATCGGCGGCTGGTTCCTTTAGCTGCTGCGCTGCTGTTCCATGCCGGCGGCAACGGCGATGGTGCGGGTCAGCAGCTTGATCTCGCTACGCAGCTCCTGCACCGCGTTGTGGCGGCCGGCGGCGATATCGTCGGCCATGCGCGCCAGCAGGGCATCGATGTTGCGCAGGTGCGTGCGGCTGTTGGGATCGATGCCGAAGCCGCCATGCTGCGCCACGTCCGCGAGCTTGGCGATCACGCCGCGCATGTCGGTCTGGGTCTCCATCAGGCGCTGCACCACCTGCTGCTGCGCGCGCAGCTGGTCGGTGAGGGCGATCATGTGATCGGCAAGGACCTTGAAATTGTTGCTGGCCGCGAGCCGGTCCGCTTCCGTGCGCGAGATGGTGCGCTGCAGGTTGTCGAGGCTCTCGGCGGTCTGCTCCAGCAGCGCCTGGATATAGGCCGGCACCGGCTGGTCGCCCTCGATCAGCCCGCCGCCGCCGCCGGTCAGCTTGGCCTGGCCGGAGAGCCAATCCTCGACCTCGCCGAAAAAGCGGTTGTGGGCGCGGCCCGCCTGCAGGTCGAGATATCCCAGCAGCAGCGAGCCGGAAAGGCCGAACAATGACGCGGAAAAGGCGGTGCCCATGCCGGCCAGCGGGCCCTGCAGGCTCTTCTTGAGATCCTCGAACATGGCTGCCGGATCGCTGCCGCCGATATCGAGGCCAGTGATCGCGGCCGTCACGGCGTTGATGGTGGTGAGCAGGCCGATGAAGGTGCCGAGCAGGCCGAGCAGGATCAGCACCGTGATGAGATAGCGCGAGATCTCGCGATGCTCGTCGAGCCGCGCCTGGATGCCGTCCAGCACCGAGCGCAGCGAGGTTGCAGACATGCTCAGGCGATTGTGCTGCTTGTCCTTGACCATCGCGGCCAGGGGCGCCAACAAGCGCGGGTGCGCAAACGAGTCGGTGTGGCCGCCGCGCTGGAACCCCTCGATCCAGTTGATGTCGGTGGTGAGGCGGGCGACCTGATAGAAGATGTAGACGATGCCGATCAGCAAGACCGCCAGGATGCCGGAGTTCAGCCCGGGGCTGTGCAGGAACGAGGAGACGATCGGTCCCCACAGCAGGAACACGATGCCGGCCGCCGCGATCAGGCCGACCACCATCCACAGAATCTGAGTCATCGGGCGACTCATGCGCCGACGTCCTTCGGCACGGGGATGGCGATGAATGCGGCCAGCACGCGGCTCGCCTGCGATTGTCTTGGGCGATGACAGAAGGTTGCCGCGGCGCCGGTCACGAATTCGCCGGCACGATGTCGACGCGGTCCGCCGGCTGTCCTTCCGACTTCAGGCCCAAGGCGCGCACGTCCATGCGCGTGGTCCTCACGTCCTTGGTGAAGAGGTGCTGGCGGATGCTGAGGCAGCGCGCCAGCGACTTGCGCCGCGCCTTGCTCTCGGTGTCCGCGGTGCCGCTGGCATAGCACCTGATCTCGACGCGCATGCTTTCGTCGGCCACCATCTGCGCGGCCAGTTCGTCGAGCGCCGTGTTGGCCTCGGCCGGCACGTCGTTGAGGTCGGCCGGATACACGATGCGGATGCCGCCCTGCGGGATCGGCGGGGCGGGCTGGGTATTGTCGGGCTCCGGCGGCGCCTCGGCGGCTTCTTCGGCCGGCTGCTCTTCTTCGGGCTCGGCAGTTTCGCCTTCCGCGGGCGGCGTTTCCGTGGGCTGGGCTTCGGGCGCCGGCGGTTCCTTCGAAGCCTGCTGCTCTACCGGCGCCTGCTCCGGGGCGGGCTGCTCGGCAGCCTGTTCTGCCGGCTGCTCCACCGGCTGCGCTGGGGCGGGCTGCTCGCCGTACTGCGCGGCCTGGTCGGGCGCAGCCGTTTCGGCCGGCGGCGTTGGTGTCTCGACGACCGGGACTTCGGGGGCTTGGCCCGAATTGACGCCTGGCGCGGGGGCGTTCGGCGTGGCCTCGGGCATCGGCACCGCGGCAGGCACGTTCGAGGGCTCGGCCGGCGGCGTCTGCGCCGCGACCTGGTTGCCAGCCTGCGAGGACGAGCCCGGCTTGCGCAGCTTGATCGGCGTGATCGGCCGGCCATCTGGACCCAGCATCGTCATGCCGCTCGCCGGCGCCCCAGAAGGTGGCGTGGCGAGAGCCTGCGGCGCCGCCGGCTGCGCCGCGCCGGAGGCGGCGTTCGGCTGCGCGCCGAGTGCATTCAGCGCATCGTAGTTGACGACGACTCCGCTGGACTGGGCGGCGGCATCCGACCATGCGCCTTGCCCCAACAGGCCGGCCGCCGATAGCAGCGCCGCCGATAGAATCGGCAGCCCGCCCATGGCGCGCCTGTGCCAGTTCCGCTTCATCGTGTAACCCCTGGACATTTCTATTTAATTCAGCCTCACCCGAGCCGCTTTGCGGCAGCCGACGGACTATAGCCGATAAGAAAACGCTATCACAACCGGCTTTGGCCCGAGATGTGGCGCAGGTCTCAGCCCGAAATGTGGCGAAAATCCGCCTGTTGGGTGGGTTTGCTCAGTGCGGCTTTAGCAGGCTCTGGATCGGCGCGTGCAGGAAGCCATTGGTGGCCAGGATCGATCCCCCGTGCAGCATGGTCTGGCCGCCCTTGAGATCCGAGACGTAGCCGCCTGCCTCCCGCACCAGCAGGATCCCGGCTGCCACGTCCCACGCCGCCAGGCCTTCCTCCCAGAACGCGTCGTACCGGCCGGCCGCTACATAGGCAAGGTCGAGCGAAGCGGAGCCGAAGCGCCGCACGCCCGCGGTCTCGCGCATGGCGAACTCGAGCTGGCGGGCGAAGGCGACCGGGTCGCCCTTGCCGCGGAACGGGATGCCGGTCGCCATCAGGCTGTCGCCCAGCGACTTGCGGGCCGACACGCGCAGGCGGCGGTCGTTCATGAAAGCGCCGGCGCCCTTTTCGGCGACGAACAGCTCGTTCTTGATGGGATCGTAGATCACGCCCGCCAGGATCTCGCCGGCCTTCTCCAGCGCGACCGAGATCGCGAAGTGCGGCAGCCCGTGCAGGAAGTTGGTGGTGCCGTCGAGCGGATCGATCAGCCAGCGATGCTCGGCATCGCTGCCGGCCTGCGCGCCGCTTTCCTCGGCGAGGAACCCAAAGGTAGGCCGCGCCTTGGATAGCTCCCCGCGCAGGATGCGCTCCGACTTGAGGTCGGCGTTGGAGACGAAGTCCGACGGGCCCTTCTGCGAGACCTGCAGCTGTTCGACCTCGCCGAAGTCGCGCTTCAGGGCGCGCGCGGCCTTGTCGACGGCTTTGGTCATGACGTTGAGAAGGGCCGAGCGCGGCGTCATCGGAATTCCAGTTCAGACGTTCAAACAGCAGAAGAAAGCGAGCGGCGCGCGATCAGTCTTTCGCGCGCTCGACATAGGTGGCGTCGGCGGTGTTCACCACGATGCGGGTGCCGGATTCGATGTGCGGCGGCACCAGCACGCGCACGCCGTTCTCCAGCTTCGCCGGCTTGTAGGAGGATGAGGCGGTCTGGCCCTTCACCACGGCGTCGGCTTCGACGATCCGCATGGTGACGGTCTCCGGCAGCTCGACCGAGATGGGCGAGCCCTCGTAGCTCTCGAGCGTCACCACCATGCCTTCCTGCAGGAACACCGCCGGCTCGCCGATCAGGTCGGAATTGAGGGCGATCTGCTCGAAGGTGTTCTGATCCATGAAGGTGTATTCGTCGCCGGACGAGAACAGGAACTGGTACGGATGCTCGTCCAGCCGCACCTTCTCGACCGTCTCGGAGGAGCGGAAGCGCTCGTTCAGCTTGGTGCCGTCGCGGATGTCCTTCAGCTCGACCTGCAGGTAGGCGCCGCCCTTGCCGGGCTGGGTATGCTGGGTCTTCACCGCGCGCCACAGCCGGCCCTGGTGCTCGATGATGTTGCCGGGCTTTATGGAGTTGCCGTTGATTTTCATAGGTAGACCACGTTGGAGTGTCGGAAATCGGCGCGGAAGCTACCAAAGTGGCCGGGCGGAGTAAACACGCCCAGTCGTTCTAGAGTATTCATATATTTCAATGTCTTAATTTGCGATCAGTTCTTTGAACATGACCACCGTGCCAACGAGCCGGTCGCTATGCGGCGCACGGGCATAGCGCGGGATGACGCCGACCACCTGATAGCCGAGAGAGTGATAGAACGGCTCGGCGCCGCCCCGTTCCCGAGTATCTAGGGTCAGCAGTGTCCGCCGTTCCTCGCGCGCGATGCGCTCGAGCTCGACCATCAACCGCCGCCCGATGCCGTTGCGGCGCGCCTCCGGATGGACCATCAGCTTCGAGACATCGCTGCGATGGCGCTGGTTGGGCATGGTGTCGAAGCTAAGATGCACCGTTCCCGCCACGCGCTCGCTCTCACGCGCAGCCAGCAGGCGGCGGGTCCCGGAGGCAAGCCCCGGCGCGATCCTGTCGCGCCAGAACGCCCGCGCATCGTCCAGCGAGAATGGCAGGATGAACCCGATGTTGTCGCCATGATGCACGCAGGCATGCATCAGTGCCGCCAATCCATCGATATCGCGCACCAAGCCGTCGGCATCCAGTTCCTCGATCTGCATGCGATCCCTCTGTCGATGTAGTCGGACTTGGTCCGACCATCCACGAGTTTCCATCCGCAGTCCAGACGCTGCCCATCAAAACGCACGAACGAAGGGGAGAATGACGGTTCAGTATGCGGCTATTGGAAATTCGGGTCGCGCTGCACCGGCGGCGTGTCGTGCGACAGGCCCGCCTTGACGCCCATGAGCTGTGCCGGCTTCAGACCCATGCGGCGGCAGATGCCGAGCGTGAGGTCGGCCCGGTTCAGCGTGTAGATATGGAACTCGTTGATGCCGGAGGATTGCAGCGAGCGCATCTGCTCCGTCGTCACCATGGCGGCGACCAGGCGCCTCGTGTCGGGATCCTCGTCCAGGCCGTCGAACAGGTCGGCCAGCCAGTCCGGGACCTTGGCGCCGCACATGGCGGCGAACTTGGTCATCTGTGCAAACTGGGTGACCGGCAGAATGCCCGGCACGATCGCGCCGCTGACGCCGGCTGCGGCCGCGCGGTCCAGGAAATCCAGGTAGATCTGGTTGTCGAAGAAGAACTGGGTGATGGCGCGGTCGGCGCCGGCATCGAACTTGCGCTTGAGGTTCTCGATGTCGGACTGCGGCGAGTTCGCCTGCGGGTGGGTCTCCGGATAGCAGGCGACGCTGATCTCGAAATTGGCGATGCGCTTGATGCCGGCGACCAGCTCGGCGGCATTGGCGAAGCCGTCGGGATGCGGCACGTAGGCGCCGCCGGCCGGCGGATCGCCGCGCAGCGCCACGATATGCCGCACGCCGGCCGACCAATATTGCCGCAGCAGATCTTCGATTTCGCTCCGGCTCTGGCCGACGCAGGTCAGGTGCGCCGCCGGCCGCAGATGCGTCTCGCTGAAGATGCGCGTGACGGTCTCGAAGGTCTTGTCGCGGGTGCCGCCGCCGGCGCCGTAGGTGACCGAGACATAATCCGGCAGAAGAGGCTCCAGAGCGCGGATGGCAGCCCACAACTGCGCCTCGGCTGCAGGCGTCTTGGGCGGGAAGAACTCGAAGCTGACGGCTGGCTTGGGCGCTCGTGGCGACGTCATCGATTGCGACCTCAGCGGATGTCGGACCTTGGTCCTAGAAACGGCGCGCCCAAGAGAAAAACCGTCGCTTCCAGGCGGATTCTTAGGTAGCGGAATTAACCTGTGCTGACAACCCTTCTGGTTTGACGCCGAATCGCGCGAAAGGCCGATCGGGCTTAGCCAGATGGAGTACATAAATATTTTCTTCGAACGATGTTCCGCCTTGTCGCGCGTTGTCGCTTCGCAACGCGTGCGACTCCTCTCCCATCCAAACGGGGAATCGCGGCAGTTGTTCGGCTAGATCGGACCATGGTCCTCAACAACGCGGTTAAATCGATTTCGCGAAAAGCGCCGCGCTAGCCCGAATGGCATAGGGACTCACGCGCGCGCCGAGCATCACGCGTAAGGATAGGTTCGTCCCACTGACTACCTTCAGCGTTCCTTAAGACAGCGGCCACACACTCTCGTTTACGCGAAGAAATTCTCGCGAATTGCCCAGACGAGAGGAACTTCATGCGCCGTCTCTTGCGCTCGAGCACCATGATCGCCGGCTTGATCGGCCTCGGCCTTGCTGCGGGCACCGCCGCTGCCGATACCCAGGTCGCATCCGCTCAGCCGGGCGATGCCGACATCGCCGCGATGAAAAAGCTTTACCTGCGCCCGACCGAGATTCCGTTCCCGAAGGACAACGCCTATGCGCCGGCCAAAGCCGAGCTTGGCAAGACGCTGTTCTTCGATCCGCGCTTGTCGCGTTCGGGGGTGCAGGCTTGCGTCTCGTGCCACAATCCCAGTTTCGGCTGGGAGGACGGCCACAAGACCGCGGTCGGCGAGAACATGCTGTCGCTCGCGCGCAACTCGCCCACCATCATCAACCGCGCCTGGGGCGAGATCTTCTTCTGGGACGGCCGCGCCGAATCCCTGGAGAAGCAGGCGGTCGGCCCGATCCAGGCGGCGGGCGAGATGAACACGCCCATGGCCGTGCTGATCGAGCGCCTCAAGGGCATCTCGGGCTATCAGAAGAAGTTCGACGAAGTGTTTCCCGGCGAGGGCATCAGCGAAAAGAACATCGCCGCCTCGATCGCCACCTTCGAGCGCACCATCGTTTCCGCCGAAGCCCCGTTCGACCGCTGGGTCGCCGGCGACGAGAAGGCGATTGGCGAGGATGCCAAGCGCGGCTTCGTCCTGTTCAACACCAAGGCGAACTGCGTCAGCTGCCATTCGGGCTGGACCTTCACCGACGACAGCTTTCACGACGTCGGCGTGTCGGCGACCGACGATATCGGGCGCGCCAAGATCGTGCCGGGTGTGCCGGAGCTGCAATTCGCCTTCAAGACGCCGGGGCTGCGCAACATCGACCAACGCGCGCCATACATGCATGACGGATCGATGGCGACCCTCGAGGATGTGGTGCGCCACTATGTCGAAGGCGGCATTCAACGGCCGAGCCTCGATCCCGAGATGAAGCCGCTGGCGCTGAACGACCAGGAAGCCAAGGACCTGGTCGCTTTCATGCAAACCCTGACCGGGCAGGACCGTCCGATGACGCTGCCGGTTCTGCCGTAATCAAGAACAAGGACTCAAGGAACATGAGACTCATTGCGATCATCATCGCGAGCCAGCTGGCGTTCGCCGCCGCAGCGACCGCGGACGAAGTGACGGTCGGCCAGGCCGGCAAGGTGTTCAATCCCGCCGACTTGCAGCTCAAGGTCGGCGACAGCGTGAAGTTCAACAACGACGACACCGTGGCGCACGCCGTGCTGGTCAAGGGCCCGCACGAGAGCAATCTCGGCCAGATCAAGCCGGGCGACGCCAAGTCGGTCACCTTCGACCAGGCCGGCACCTACGACGTCAAGTGCGCCATCCATCCCAAGATGAAGCTCACCGTCACGGTACAGTAGCCTCGAAAGAACTCCGACATGTCCATCCGCATCAAGTTGCTGGTCGCCTGCCTGGTCCTGCTCGGCGTGTTCGTCGGCAAGGGCTTCTACGCGCAGCAGGAAGTCAATTCGCTCGGCAAGCTGGCCGTCGACATGTACGACGGGCCGGTCATGTCGGTGAATTACGTCCAGTTGGCCGCGCGCGGCTTCGAAGAAGCCAGCGATTTCCTGAAGACGACGACGCAGTTTGACAACCGCGTCGATTGGAAAGAAGCGGCGCCGCAGTTCGACGGCCGGATCAAGGAAGTGCTCGAGAATTTCTCGGTGGTGAAGGAACGCGCTACGACCGAGGAATCACGGGCCAAGGTGGATGAGGCAACAACGGTCATCGGTGCGTGGCGTGATGCGGCGGTCACGCGCCTCGGTGGTACGGCGGATGGTGCGCTCTCGATTCTGGACGATACCCAGATGGCCGTGTTGCACAATAAGGCAACCACGGCACTCGACGAGCTGACCGAGATGATCCTGGCGGACGGCTATGCCGCCCGCGAAGCGGCCGATGCGACCGTCGTGGCGGCGGGCCGTGAGGAGTGGATGATCACCGGCGTCGTCGCCGTGATGGTCCTGGTGGTGTGCTTCCTGCTGGCCCGGATGATCATGGGTCCGCTGAAGAAGGCGATGGATGCCGCGCGCACGATCGCGGCCGGCAACCTGGACCAGGAGATCAAGGCGCGCGCCAGCGACGAGTTCGGCCGACTGCTGCAGGCGCTGGAAGCCATGCGCGGTGAGCTGCGCAAGCAGCACGACCAGGAGACCGAGGCGGCGCACCGGCAGTCCGCCGACGCCGCAGCCAAGGCCGAGCGCCAGCAGCGGATCGACAGCATGAGCCAGACCTTCGCCCAGCGGGTCGAGCAGCTGATGCAGGGCGTGTCCAGCGCATGCTCGGCGCTCAACGAGACGTCGCAGCAGATGGATGGTCTCGCCAGCCGCACCAGCACCATCGCGGTCGACGCCAAGCACAATGCCGAGCAGGCGAGCGGCAGCGTCGTCGTCATCTCGAGCGCGACCGAGCAGCTGTCGAGCTCGATCGACCAGATCGCCGACCTGGTCGGCCGCTCCGCCACCATCAGCAACGAGGCGGTGGCGCGCATGAACGAGACCTCGAAGACGGTCGGCGCGCTCAACGACATGTCGCTGAAGGTCGGTGAAGTCGTGGTCCTCATCCGCTCGATCGCCGAGCAGACCAACTTGCTGGCGCTGAACGCGACCATCGAGGCGGCGCGCGCCGGCGAGGCCGGCCGCGGCTTCGCGGTGGTGGCGCAGGAAGTGAAGGCGCTGGCGACCCAGACCGCACGCGCGACCGAGGAGATCGAGATGCAGGTTCATTCGATGCAATCGGCGTCCGGCAGCACCACCCAGGCGTTCCAGAACTTCGTCGAGATCGTCGGGCAGATCAGCACCATGGCGGGCGACGTTTCGCGCGCCGTCAGCGAGCAGAGCCAGTCGACCCGCGAGATCTCGCAGAACGCCACCGCGACGGCGAGCGGCGCCAGCCAGCTCACCGCCACGATCGGCGACCTGGGCGATGCCTCGCAGCAGACCGGCCAGGCCTCGTCTCGCGTGATGAGCGCGACCCGCGACGTCTCCGAGCAGACGCGCCTCATCAACGACGAGATCGTCCGCTACGTGCGCGAGATGCGGTCGGCGTAGTTTGATTCCCTCCTCAGAAGGACAGGGCGATTCGCATACGCGGAACGCGAGGTGAAAATCCCCTCCCCCAACATGGGGGAGATTAGGGAGGGGGAAGCCGCGCTTCGGTCCGAGGCAGTCTTCGCTTGCTTCCCCCACCTCAATCCTCCCCCATGTTGGGGGAGGAGGCATCTTAGAGAGGCGACGCGAAATCCGCGAACGGTCCATAAGTCCCCGTTGTGTTGCGCCCTATTTCCGCCGCAAAGCTCCATCGGAATGCCATGACTCCGTGCCCAAGCCGCCACAGCCAAGCGCTGTAATCGCGCCCGCCGATAAAACGATCGGCCGCCAGGTCTAGCCGGCGATCTCCTCAGGGGCACTTCATCATGTCTACGTTTCTTCTTCGCGTCGCAGTCCCCGACTGCAGCGGACGCTTGTTGCCGCGCGCTCGGGGCGCAGCGGCGGCTTTCCTTGCGTTGCTGATCTCATTCCTGCTCGCGACGTCCGCGGCTCGCGCGCAATCGAGCGGGGAGGCGCCGAATGGCGGGTTGTTCTTCAGGTCGGACAAGGCCGGCGTACTCTATGAGGCGCCGATCCTGCGGACCGACGTCAAGCTGGCGGTCGCCGGCACGATCGTGCGGGCGACGGTGCGGCAGCACTTCGTCAATCCGTCGAGTGCGTGGCTCGAGGGCGTCTATGTGTTTCCGCTGCCGGAGCAGGCCGCGGTCGACCATCTGGTGATGGAAATCGGCGAGCGGCGGGTGGTCGGCCAGATCAAGCCGCGCGAGGAGGCCAAGAAGGTCTATGAGCGGGCCGCGGCCGCCGGGCAGCATGCCAGCCTGGTGGAGAGCGAACGGCCCAACATCTTCACGACCTCGGTCGCCAACATTGGGCCGGGCGAGCAGATCGTAGTGGAGATCCAATATCAGGACCGGGTCGATATCGACGCCGGCACCTATAGCCTGCGCTTTCCCATGGTCGTCGGCCCGCGCTATATCCCGGGCGACCCGGTCAGCCTGGTGGCGGACCGGCTGAATAGCGGCGGCGGCTGGGCCGACGACACGACCCGCGTGCCCGATGCCAGCCGGATCACGCCGCCGGTGCTGCATCCGCGCGAGGGCAAGATCAACCCGGTCACGATGACCATTGACTTCGCGCCGGGCTTCCCGGTCGAGCGCGTCACCAGCCTCTACCACCCGGTCGTCGCGACCGACGCCGACGGATCGAAGACGATCACCCTGGCCGAAGGCGACGTACCGGCCGATCGCGACTTCGTGCTGGAGTGGGTGCCCAAGCCGAGCGCGGCGCCGGCGGCCAGCCTGTTCGCCGAGCAGCGCGGCGACGACGTCTACCTCTTCGCCATGCTGACGCCGGCGACGGCAGAGCAG
>DATEOK010000108.1:0-2444 GCA_035274225.1 Dongiaceae bacterium | reverse complement strand
GAGATAGATGACACATTGCGCGATCGCCAGCTCGCCCTCCGGCGAACCCAAGCGGTCGTAGGCATCCCAGGCCGACAGCGCTTGCACTAGCGCCTGCGGATCGGCGAGGCCGACATCCTCCACCGCGAAGCGCAGCAGCCGGCGCGCGATGTATTTCGGGTCCTCGCCGCCCACCAGCATGCGCGCCAGCCAATAGAGCGCGGCATCGGTATCGGAGCCGCGCAGCGACTTGTGCAGCGCGGAAATGAGGTTGTAGTGCCCTTCCTGCGCCTTGTCGTAGAGCGGCGCGCGCTTCTGCACGGCCTTGGTCAGGGCTGCCGGGTCCAGGATTATATCCGGCGGTAGACGGAACAGTTCCTCTGCCATGTTCAGCAGATACCGACCGTCGCCATCGGCCATCGCGATCAGTGCGACGCGCGCCTCGGCATTCAAAGGCAGCGAAAAACCCATCAGTTCTTCGGCCCGCTTGAGCAGGGTCTCGAGGTCGCCTTCATGCAGGCGATTGAGCACGAACACCTGGCAGCGCGACAGCAAGGCGGCATTCAATTCGAACGACGGGTTCTCGGTGGTGGCGCCGACCAGCACGATGGTACCGTCCTCGACATGCGGCAGGAAGCCATCCTGCTGGCTGCGATTGAAGCGATGGATCTCGTCGATGAACAGCAGCGTGCCGCGGCCCATCAAACGGCGCTGCTTGGCGGCTTCGAAGATCTTGCGCAGCTCGGCGACGCCGGAGAAGATCGCCGACAGCATCTCGAAATGCAGGTCGACCTTCTCCGCGATCAGGCGCGCGAGCGTGGTCTTGCCGCAGCCCGGCGGACCCCACAAGATCATCGAAGAGATCTGCCCCGCCGCCAGCATGCGCCCAATCGGTGCATTGGCACCGATCAGGTGATCCTGGCCAACGATCTCTTCCAGGCGCTGCGGGCGCAGGCGGTCGGCCAATGGCCGCGGCGCTTGTGCTTCGAACAGGCCCGTCATGATCTCTACCGCACCGTGACGGTCTTGACCTTGCCGTCGCGCTCGACCGTCAGTTCCCACTCGTCATTCTCGGTCGACACCAGCTCGCGCAGCTGCGCGACGTTCTCGACCTCGGTGCCGTTGATGCGCGCGATGATATCGCCGGGCCGGAGGCCCAGGCTACGCGCGAACGAGCTGCGCTTGATGTCGACGATCACCACGCCCTTCCAGCCGCTCACTGAGAGCTCTTCGCCGAGCGCAGGCGAGAGATTGGCGACCTTGGCGCCGGTGAGCGGCTGCTGACCCTCGAGCACGGTCTCGTCCGGCTCCGGCTCGCGCGGCGCCGGCGTCAGCTCGACCGGCAGCTCGAGCTGCTGGCCCTTGCGCATCACCGTCACGTTGGCTTCCTCGCCGATGCGCAAGGTGGCGAGACGGAACGCCATGCCCTGCGGATCCTGCACGTCGCGGCCGTTGATCGACAGCAGCACGTCGCCCGGCTTGATGCCGGCGAGGGCGGCGGGACCTTTGGGAAACAGCTCCTTCACCACGACGCCGCCGGGCTTCTCGAAACCGAGGCTCTCGGCGATCTCGGCGCTCAATGCCTCGCCGGTGACGCCAAGCCACGGCCGCACCAGCTTGCCGCCATGCGCCTCGGCATCGACCACCGCGCGCACGATGTTGGACGGGATCGCGAAGCCGATGCCGATCGATCCGCCGCTTTGCGAGAAGATCGCGGTGTTGATGCCGACCAGCTTGCCGTCGGTGGTGACCAGCGCGCCGCCGGAATTGCCGGGGTTGATCGCCGCGTCGGTCTGGATGAAGAAGCCGAAATCGTTGATGCCGGTGCGCGTGCGCGCGAGGCCCGAGACGATGCCGCTGGTGACGGTCTGGCCGACCCCGAACGGATTGCCGATCGCCAGCACCAGGTCGCCGACCTCCAGGTCGTCCGAATCGCGGATCGGCAGCGTCGGCAGCTTGGCGCCCTTGGTGTCCATGCGCAGCAGCGCCAGGTCCATCTGCTCTTCCTGGGCGATCAGCGTGGCGGCGAACTCCCGGCCGTCGTTGAGCACCACGCGGATCTCGTCCGCGCCGTCGATGACGTGGTTGTTGGTGACGACGAGGCCGTCGGCTTCGACGACGACGCCGGAGCCGAGTGCGTTCTGGATGCGCTCGCGCGAGCGGCCGAAATTGAACTCGTCACCGAAGAACTGCTTGAAGAACGGGTCATCGAAGAACGGCGACAGCGCCTGCTGCTTCACGACCTTCTTGGTGTAGATGTTGACCACCGCCGGGGCCACCATCTTCACCACCGGCGCGAAGGTCAGGTTGATCTGCTGGGTCGAGGTCGGCACCGTGTCCTGCGCCATCGCCGGCAAGGGCGTCAGCGCCGCCACGATCAGACCAATCCGCGCAATCCAGATCCGCATCGGGTCACTCCAACATCACCTCCTCCCCCAACATGGGGGAGGGCCGTCGGCGAATGC
>DATEOK010000107.1:0-12135 GCA_035274225.1 Dongiaceae bacterium | reverse complement strand
CAGCCTCAACGGCCAGAATTTCCACTACGGCACGCCGCGCAACGCGGTGACGCCGGATCGGGTGCCCGGCGGCTCGTCCTGCGGCTCGGCCTCCGCCGTCGGCCACGGCATTGTCGATCTGGCGCTCGGCAGCGACACCGGCGGTTCGGTGCGCATCCCCGCCTGCCTCAACGGCATCTGCGGCATCCGGCCCACGCACGGCGCCGTGGATGATGCCGGCGTCATGCCGCTGGCGGCGAGCTTCGACACGGTCGGCTGGTTCGCGCGCGATGCGCGCACGCTCGGTCGGGCCGGCGACGTGCTGCTGCCGGCCGACCGTCCCGGCATCGCGCTCAGCCGCTTCTACATCGCACGTGATGCTTTCGCGATTGCCGATCAGCCGGTCGCCGACGCAGTGCGGAACGCCATCGCCAGGGCCGCCGCAGCGCTGCCCATCACGGCGGAGCTCGATCTTGGCACCGAGTTGGGCGGCCTGCCCGAATGGCTGAAGCGCTTCCGCCGCCTGCAGCCGCGCGAGATCTGGGCCGAGCACGGCCCCTGGATCGAATCCCGCAAGCCGAAGTTCGGTCCGGAGATCGCCGAGCGCTTCGCCCTCGCCAAGGCGGTCTCGGCCACGCCAGAAGGCGACGACCGCGACTTCCGCGCTGGCGTCTCGGCGCACCTCGAGCGCGTGCTCGGGCTCGACGGCGTGCTGCTGATCCCGACCGCCGGCACCATCGCGCCACGCCTCGACATGAGCAAGGAAGAGCTCATTCAATTCCGCGACCGCACCCTGACCCTGACCTCGATCGCCGGCCTCGGCCGCCTGCCCCAGGTGCAATTGCCGGTCGGCAACGTCGACGGCGCTGCCGTCGGTCTCTCTCTCATCGGCCCGCGCGGCAGTGATCGTTCGCTGCTGGCACTGGCGGAGAAAGTTGCGAGCGCGCTGCCTTAGAGGCCGGCTTCCCGCATCGCCTGCACGGCCAACGCCGCTGGCCGTCCCTGGCAGCGCTTCGCCCAATCCGCGACATGCGGAAACGCCGCCATGTTGATCGCGGACAGGCGCGAAGCCGACAGCACCGAAGCGACGTTGATATCCGCCACCGTGAAGCGCGCGCCGAGCAAATAGGCGTTGGCGGCCAGGATCGACTCCAACATCGCCAATGGCCGCTGGACCTGCACCTCTGCCGCATCGGCAGCCTTCGGATCGCGCTTCTCTGGCGGAAAGAAGTTGCGATGCAGGTGGATGAGATTCAACGGACCTTCGAGGTCCGTCATCGCCCACGACGACCATTGCCAGGCCCTGGCCTCTTCCTCGAGCGAAGCCGGCGCCAGCGACGCCCGGTCGCCGTACTTCCGCGCCAGGTAGAGATTGATCGCCAGCGATTCCGCCATGACGAATCCGTTGTCGTCGATCGCCGGCACGCGCCCCGCGGGATTGATCTTGAGGAACGGCGGCTGCTTCAAGGCGGCATCGCCCATCGCCAGCGGCACATGCTCGAACGTGAGTCCCAGCTCCTTCACCATCCACAACACCCGCGCGGTGCGCGAGCGCGCGGTGCCATAGATCGTCAACACCATCTAGGACTCGTACGAGATCATCGATTTGAACGGCACATCGAGCTTGCCGCGTCCGCTCAGGAACGCGAGCTCGATGATGCAGGCCGCGCCCACCACGTCGGCGCCGACCTTGCGCAGCAGCGAGATGGCTGCCTGCAGCGTCCCGCCGGTCGCCAGCAGGTCGTCCAGCACGATCACGCGCTGGCCTTTCTTGATGGCGTCGGCCTGGATCTCCACCACGTCGGTGCCGTATTCCAGGTCATAGTGATGCTGGATCACGTCGCCCGGCAGCTTCCCGCGCTTGCGCACCATGCAGAAGCCGCAGCCCATGAGGTAGGAGAGCGGCGCCGCCACCAGGAAGCCGCGCGACTCGATGCCGACCAAGAGATCCGGCTCCAGCGGCGTGATGGCGGTGACCAGCCGGTTCACCGTCTCCTTCCAGGCCGGCCCGTGCGCCAGCAGGGTGGAGATGTCGTAGAACAGGATGCCCTTCTTGGGGAAATCGGGAACGTGGCGGATATGGGCCTTGAGATCCATCGGGGCACCTGAAAGCTGGAGTGTAACGCGGCCCTGGATACAGCCTGTTGGGCTTGCGGTCGAGGCTCATTGTGCCTAAGCATCGGCCATCCGGGCGCCACTCGGACCGGCTGGGGGAACGGCATGGCCACGCGCAAGTCGCACAAGATCGACCGCATCGACCTCAAGATCCTGAGCGCGCTCCAGGAGCAGGGGCGCATGAGCAACCTGGAACTGGCCGCCAAGGCCGGCCTCTCCGCCAGCCCCAGCCATTCGCGGCACCGGGCGCTGGAGCGCAGCAAGGTGATCCAGGGCTACCGCGCCGACATCGACCTCACCAAGCTCACCGACTACGTCGAGATCCTCTCGTTCGTGACGCTGCACAAGCACGGCCGCGCCCAGCAGGGCCAGTTCGAGCGCCTGATCGAGCGCACGCCGCAGGCGATCGCCTGCTACCAGATCTCCGGCAATTTCGACTACATCGTCCACTTCGTCTGCCGCTCGGTCGGCGACTATGTCGAACTGCACCACAGCCTGATCGAGGAGGAGCCGAACATCGCCTCGGTCACCACCAACGTCATCATGGCGGAGACCAAGAAGTTCGCCGGCTACCCGCTCAAGGAGCTGATCGAGCCGGTCGAGCAGGAATAGCCTCGCAACGTGGTACTGGCTGCGGCCCCCTCAGGTTCCAAAAATTCTGCTCTGCCGTCACAGTTTAGTGACAAATTCTAAACCTCTGACCTCATATTCTTGAGCAAGCCAACACGGCAATTCCGCCGCAAGGGGCGCACCGCCGACTGGGTCAAGGTCGGGCTGCAGCACCCTCTGCGGCGTTTTCTATTTTGGTGATGGCCCTATGGCCGCTCAGGGGTGGCGGCCACGGAGGAAACGAAGAAAATGACCGACAAAGTCGAGCAATTCCTGAACGAGCGACGTCCCGCCACCCCGTGCCTGGTGGTCGACCTGGACGTGGTGGCGGAGAAGTATCGCGCGCTGACCAGCTCGCTGCCGCTGGCTGAAGTGTTCTATGCCGTGAAGGCAAACCCGGCGCAGGAAGTCCTGTCCCGCCTGGCCGACCAGGGCGCCAGCTTCGACACCGCCTCGGCGGGCGAGATCGCCCAGGTGCTCTCCCTCGGCGTCGCGCCGGAGCGGATCTCCTTCGGCAACACCATCAAGAAGCAATCCGACATCGCCTGGGCCCACGTCCGCGGCGTCAAGCTCTATGCCTTCGACAGCAAGGCGGAGCTGGAGAAGATCGCCGCTGCCGCGCCAGGCGCACAGGTGTTCTGCCGCATCCTGATCGATGGCGAAGGCGCCCTGTGGCCGCTGAACCGCAAGTTCGGCTGCGCGCCCAAGATGGCCGCCGACCTGCTGGTCCAGGCGCGCGAGCTCGGGCTCGAGCCATACGGCGTCTCGTTCCATGTCGGCTCGCAGCAGATGCAGCCTGGCCAGTGGGATGCCGCCGTTGCGGCGGTGAAGAAGGTGTTCAAGCTGGTGGCGAAGGCCGGCATCGATCTGCAGATGATCGATCTCGGCGGCGGCTTCCCGGCGCGCTACAACGCGCCGATCGAGGCGATCGGCGCCTACGGCAACGCCATCATGAACGCCATGACCAAGCATTTCGGCAACGACCTGCCGCGCATGATCGTCGAACCCGGCCGCTACATGGTGGGCGATGCCGGCGTGCTGGAGGCAGAGGTGGTGCTGATCTCGACCAAGAGCTACGGCGAGGACCGGCGCTGGGTCTATCTCGATATTGGCCGTTTCGGCGGCCTGGCCGAGGTGGAGGGCGAAGGCATCCGCTATCGCATCCGTCCGGTGCGCGAGATGGGCAAGGACGAGGGGCCGGTGGTGCTGGCAGGCCCGACCTGCGATTCCGCCGACATCCTCTACGACAAGGCGAACTACCAGATGCCGCGCGATCTCAAGATCGGCGACCGCGTGCGCATCTTCTCGACCGGCGCCTACACCACGACCTACTCGGCCGTGAACTTCAACGGCTTCGAGCCGCTGAAGGCCTACTACATCTAACAAGACGCGCCAGCCGGCGTGGCAATGCGGCCCAGGCTCTAATCTGGGCCGCATTGTCTTTTGCCCGGGCGATCCGTGCTTTCCCCATTGCGCCGGGCCGGCGAGCGCCTACATGGCATAGAGGGCCGCGCTGCAAGGCGGCGGGTCCGAGGGGATTCCGCCATTTCCCGGAGCGAATTATGAGAAAGACGGTTACATATATCCTGGTCGCCGATGGCGCCCGGGCGCGCCTCTATTCCAATCACGGCGTCGGCAAGGGGCTGCAGGCCGTCTCAGGCGCGACCCACAAGGCCGACCTGCATCACCATGACCGGGACATCCTGACGGACAAGCCGGGCCGCGCCTTCAGCAGCATCGGCAACGGCCGCTCCGCCATGGAGCCGCAGACCGACTGGCATCGTTTCGAGAAGCACAAATTCGCCCGCGAGATGGCCAAGGTGCTGGACGCCGCGGCCGCCAACAAGGCGTTCGACCGGCTGATCCTGATCGCACCGCCCGCGACCCTCGGCGACCTCCGCACGGAGCTGGGCGATGCCACCCGCAAGCTGGTGTCGGCCGAGCTCGCCAAGGACCTCACGCGTCACGCGGAGCAGGAGCTGCCGCAGCACCTGAGCGACGTCTTGGCGGTCTAGCCAGCACTACCTGGCATTGTTCCCTCCTAACGACCTGCTATTCTCCCGGCGCGGGCGGCGGGCTCGCGCAGGTAGATTTCCGATCGCATGACCGACCAACCCGGCTGGATCAAGCTCGCGCAAGGGCGCGCCGGCGCCGTGCTGCAGGCGGGTGGCGCCTGGACCGTCGAGTATGCCGCGGACCTGGACCGCCAGGTCGAGCAGCTCCCCAAGGATGCCGGCGCCCAGGTCCTGGAGCTGGGCGAGATCGTGGCCATCGACACCGCAGGCGCATGGCTGCTGGCCCGTGCGACCGGGCAGGGCGAAGGCCAGGAGATCCCGTGGCAGAACCTGCCACCGGAATTCCAGCCGCTGGCAGAGCGGGTGCTGACCGCCGGCCCCGAGGTCCTCCCTGACAAGCCACGGCCGCGCACCATCACCGACTGGGTCGCCGACGTTGGCGCGGGCGTGGACGAGGCGCTGCAGGAAACACTCAACCTGGTCGCCTTCTTCGGCGAGTTCGTGCTGGCAGTCGGGCGCGTCATCGCCAATCCGCGGCGCTTCCGCTGGACCTCGCTGCTGGTGCACATCGAGCAGACCGGCATCAATGCCTTGCCGATCGTCGGCCTCATCTCGTTCCTGGTCGGCGTCGTGCTCGCCTATCAAGGCGCTGGTCAGCTGCGGGCTTTCAATGCGATGTACCTGACTGTGAACCTGGTCGGCATCTCGGTCTTGCGCGAGATGGGCATCCTCTTGACCGCGATCGTCATCGCCGGCCGTTCCGGCTCGGCCTTCACCGCGCAGATCGGCACCATGCAGGTGAGCGAAGAGGTCGATGCATTGCGCACCATGGGCCTCGATCCCATGGAGGTGCTGGTCATTCCGCGCGTCAGCGCGCTCGTCATCACGCTGCCGATCCTGACCTTCTTTGCCGACGTGATGGGATTGCTCGGCGGCGGCGTGATGTACACAGTGCTGGCCAACGAAACCTTCGGCCAGTATGTCGGTCGCCTGAATGACGTGGTGAATACGACACAGTTCTGGATCGGCATGGTGAAGGCGCCGGTCTTCGCGATGCTGATCGCGCTGGTCGGCTGCTTCGAAGGACTGCGCGTGACCGGCAGCGCCGAGAGCGTCGGCAAGATGACGACCCGCGCGGTTGTCGAGGGCATCTTTCTCGTCATCATCTTCGACGCCCTGTTCTCCATCCTGTTCTCGATCCTGAGCATCTGAATGCCTGAACGAAGCGCCAACGTGATCGAGATCCGCGGCCTGGTGAACCGCTTCGGCGAGCAGGTGCTGCATGACGGGCTCGATCTCGACATCCGGCGCGGCGAGGTGATCGGCGTGGTCGGCGGCTCGGGCACCGGCAAGTCGGTGCTGATGCGCACCATCGTCGGGCTCAATCCTCCGGCGGAAGGCGATATCCGCGTGCTCGGCCAGCTGACGCGCGAGCTGGACGACGAGGCGCTGCGCCGGCTGCAGACGCGCTGGGGCGTGCTGTTCCAGAACGGCGCCTTGTTCTCCTCGCTCACCGTCGCCGAAAACATCCAGGCGCCGATGCGCGAGCGCGGCGACATCCCTTCGCACCTGATGGACGAGCTCGCGGGATTGAAGGTGAAGCTGGTCGGCCTGCCGGTCGAGGCGACCTCCAAGTATCCCTCCCAGCTTTCCGGCGGCATGAAAAAGCGGGTCGGCCTGGCGCGGGCCTTGGCGCTCGACGCTGAAATCCTCTTCCTCGACGAGCCGACCGCCGGCCTCGACCCGATTGGGGCCGCCGACTTCGACCAGCTGATCCGCAGCCTGCAGCAGAGCCTGGGCCTGACCGTGGTCATGATCACCCACGACCTCGATTCGCTGGTCACGATTTGCGACCGGATTGCGGTCCTGGTAGACAAGAAGATCAAAGTGGGGACCCTGGAAGAGCTGATGCGCGATCCGCATCCCTGGATTCAAAGCTATTTCCACGGGCCGCGCGCCCGTGCCGCCGGCATCGCGGCGGATTAGTCGAGGGCCGCCGCCATGGAAACCCGCGCCAAGCACATCACCATCGGGGCCTTTGTCCTGTCCTCGATCCTGGCGATCGCCTTTTTCGTGTTCTGGCTGGCCCGCTTCGAGGGCGAGGTCAAATACTACCCGTATTTCGTCCGCTTCTCCGGCTCGGTGTCGCAGTTGCGGGTGGACAGCACGGTCCTGTTCGGCGGCATCCCGGTCGGCCGCGTCACCGACGTGCGCATCGACCCGGAGAACAGCGAGCTGGCGCGGGTCGACGTCGCCGTCCGCGAAGGCACGCCGATCCGTGTGGATTCGCGCGCGACGCTGGAGTTGCAGGGCATCGCCGGCGGCGTCGTGATGCAGATCAGCCGCGGCACCAGCACCGCCGCGCTGCTGGCCGCCGGCAGCGAGATCACCGCCGGTCCGTCGGCGCTGGAGCAGATCGTGCGGCGCGTCCCCGATCTCCTCACCAAGATCGACGACATCACGGCGCGGATGGCCGACCTGCTCAGCGACAAGAACCGCCAGGCCTTCGGCAACTCGCTCGCCAATCTCGAGCGCATCACCCAGCAGCTGGTGGGCGGCGCCACCTCGGCCGAAGGCGTGATGACCGACGCCAGCGGCGCGATCGCAGAGCTGAACAACGCGGCCAAGGAATTCTCCGCGCTCGCGGTCGAGCTGCGCGGCACCGTCGGCGACGCCCGCGGCGACGTCACCAAGGCGGCGAAGAATTTCGCCTTGATGGCGGAGAGCTTCAACAAGACCTCCAAGCAGCTGTCGGCGGTGCTCGACGACAACCGCGAGCCTCTGAAGCAGTTCTCCGCCACCACGCTCTACGAGACCGGCGAGCTGGTGAGCGAGCTGCGCCGGCTGGTGGCGTCGATGACCCGCATTTCGAACCAGTTCGAAAAGGATCCGGCGCGCTTCCTCCTCAATGATCGCAGCAAGGGAGTGGATACGCCATGATCAGCCGCCGTCACCTCATCCTGGCAGGCGGCGCGGCGCTCGCGGGCTGCGGTGTCATTCCCAAGGTCAACGATCCGGTCCCGCTCTACACGCTGTCGGCAGTCTCCGAGTTTGGGCAGTCGCTGGCGGAGGTCGACTGGCAGCTGGTGGTCGGAACGCCGGTTGCGTCCGCAGACCTCAACAGCACGCGCATCGCGCTCACGCGCGCGCCGGGCGTCGTCGAATATTTCGCCAAGGGCGCCTGGGCCGACTATGCGCCGATCCTGCTGCAGGACAAGCTGATCGAGAGCTTCGAGGCCTCGAACGCCATCATTTCCGTCGGCCGCGACGCCGTCGGCTTGCGCCCCGACTACGTCCTGCAATCCGACCTGCGCGATTTCCAGGCCGAGTATTCGGGCGAGTCTCCGACCGCGCATCTGCGACTGGCGGCCAAGCTGGTGCGCATGGCGGACCGGCGCATCGTTGCCAACATCCTGACCGAGCAGAAGGTGGCGGCTGCCGGCAACTCGCTGCCGCAGATCGTAGACGCATTCGACCGCGCCGCCGGGCAGGCCTTCGAAGAAGTCGTGGTGAAGGTCCTCACCGCCAAGATAGAGAGCTAGAGCAACCGATGCTGCTGGAACCGAAGAAGAGCGCGCTGTTCCAACGCGACCTGCACAACCCGGTGCCGGTGGTGGTGAAGGGCGAGGGCGCCTATCTCATCGACGACGACGGCAAGCGCTATCTCGATGCCTCGGGCGGCCCAGCCGTCTCCTGCCTCGGCCACTCCCATCCGCTGGTAATCGAGGAGATCAAGCGCCAGCTGGACTCCGTCGCCTACGCCTACTCGATGTTCTTCACCACGCCGGCGATCGAGGAGCTGTCCGAGCGCCTCGTGGCGCAGGCGCCCGCCGGCCTCACCAAGACCTTCTTCGTCGGAAGCGGCTCGGAAGCGGTCGAGGCGGCGATGAAACTCGCGCGGCAGTATTTCCTGGAGATCGGCCAGCCGTCCCGCCGCCTGTTCATCGCGCGCGAGCGCTCGTACCACGGCAACACCCTCGGCGCCCTGGCGCTGGGCGGCGATGCCACCCGGCGCGCGCCTTATCAGCCGCTGCTGATGGACGTGACCCACGTCGCGCCCTGCTACGAATATCGCGACCGCCGCGCGGGCGAGAGCGCCGAGCAATACGGCCGGCGCGCCGCCGACGAGCTGGAGAGCGCGATCGAGCGCCTCGGCGCCGAGAACGTCGCGGCTTTCTTCGCCGAGCCGGTGGTCGGCGCGTCCCTCGGCTGCGCGCCGCCGGTGCCGGGTTACCTGAAGCGCTTGCGCGAGATCTGCGACCGCCACGGCGTGCTGCTGGTGTTCGACGAGGTGATGTGCGGCATGGGCCGCACCGGCCACATGTATGCCTGCAGCGAGGACGGCGTCGCACCCGACATCCTCACCATGGCCAAGGGCCTGGGAGGAGGTTACCAGCCGATTGGCGGCCTTCTCATCTCGCAGAAGATCTTCGAGGCCATCGCCAGCGGCTCCGGCAGCCTCAAGCACGGCCATACCTATGCCGGCCATACCATCGCGGTGGCCGCTGCCCTCGGCGTGCAGAAGGCGATCGAGCAAGAGGGGCTGCTCGCCCGCGTGCTGGAGCTGAGCGCCCTAATGTTCGGCCGGCTGCAGGAGCGCTTCGGCCAGCACCCCCATGTCGGCGACATCCGGGGCAGGGGCCTTTTCATCGGACTGGAACTGGTGGCCGACCGCGACACCAAGGCGCCCTTCGACCCCAAGGAGAAGCTGTGGCAGCGGGTCCGCCGTACCGGATTTGACGAGGGGATTGTGTGCTACCCCACCGGCGGGTGTATCGATGGGGTGCGCGGCGACCATGTTGTCCTAGCGCCGCCGTTCATCTTGGCCGATCGGCAAGTCGATGAAATCGTTGCCAAACTAGATCGTACGATAGAGCGCTCGGTGGCCGCGGTACGGGCCGCTAAGTAGTGGATTTTTAACCCTTCTTTGTTTGACTGAGCAGACGGCGTCGAATCAGGGAGTCGCGCCCGATTTACGGAGTTTGCTCATGGCCCAAATGCTGACCTCTGCGGACATTCAACGGCTGATCGCCAATCCCAGTGGAGAGGCCCGCGCCGAAACCGCCGCCAAGGTCGCCGAAGCGTTCGAGCGCGGCGCGCTCTCCGACGCGGAACGCACGCTCGCCGAACAGATCTTCCGCGTCATGGTGCAGGACGCCGAGATCAAGGTGCGCGAATCCCTCGCCAGCCACCTGAAGTCCAGCGCGAACCTCCCGCATGACATCGCGGTGAAGATGGCAAAGGACGTGGAGCAGGTGTCGCTGCCCGTTCTGGAATTCTCCAAGGTCCTCAGCGACAAGGACCTGATCGATATCATCCGTTCTTCCAGCGCCGAGAAGCAGACCGCCGTCGCCAAGCGCGCGGAAGTGTCCGGCGAAGTGGCGAATGCGCTGATCGATCACGGCAAGACCAGCGGCGTCGTCGCCGCGCTGGCCGCCAACAAAGGCGCCGCGCTCGGTGATGCGGAGATGAAGAAGATTCTCGACAAGCACGGTTCCGATGCCTCGGTGACCAACTCCCTGGTCGCTCGTCCGAACCTGCCGCTTGCCTTGTCCGAGCGCATCGTGACCATCGTCTCCGGCAATCTGCAGGACTACCTGGTGCAGTCGCACTATATGTCGGACGAAATGGCTGCCGACATGGTGCTGTCCGCGCGCGAGCGGGCGACCATCATGCTGTTGCCCTCCGGAGCCAAGAGCACCGACGTGATCGAGTTTGCCCAGCAGCTGCACGGCGCCGGCAGGCTGTCGCCCACGCTGCTGCTGCGCTCGCTGTGCAGCGGCGACATCGCGTTCTTCGAAGCCGCGATGTCTGTGCTGTCCGGCGTGCCGATCATCAACGCCCGACTGCTGATCCACGACCCGGGCGCTCTCGGCATGCAGTCGATCTATCAGTACGCGCACCTGCCGCTGGACCTGTTCCCCGCCTTCCGGGCCGCCTTCGACGTGGCCCGCGACATGGACTATGACGGCGGCGACCGTGACCGCCAGCGCTTCGCAGCTCGGGTGATCGAACGGGTCCTGACCCGCCTCGAGCAGCTTGACGAGCACAACGCCGACTATCTGATGAACCGCCTGCAGCAACTCGCGGCGTAGCCTACGCCGCCTTTGCCGCCGGCAAGGTGTCGGCAATCAGCCGGTACTTGATCCGCGCGTTCGACGTCGTGCGATAGAAGGTGAGCAGCTGATCCCACGGCTCCGCCACCTTCTGGAACCCGGAAATGAACACCACCAGCGTGCCGACCTCGGCCCTGCCGTTGATCACCAGCCATCCGCCGACTGCCAGAACGATCAGCGGCCCCAGTGCATCGATGAAGTTGCCGAGAAAGGTCAGGAAGAACTTGACCCGGTAGATGAGGACGCGCGTGGTCCGCGCGCCGCCGGACAGCCGGGCAAAGCGCCGTTCCAGATGCTTCAGGCTCAGGGTCTTCTTGTCGCTGGAAACGATGACGCCGCCGACCTTGCGCAGAAGGCGCGTATGGATCGCGGCCCAGCGGTTGATGCGGCGCTGCCCCAGGGGGACGATCACGATCTGCGGAATAAACAGGGCAACGGCAAACGCGGCGATCTCCGGTTGAACCCAGAACAGGTAGCCGAGCGTCCCGAATGTGGTTCCCGCCTGGAGCAGCGGGAACGAGATCGAATCGCCGACAAAGCCCGCCACTTCCTCGACTTCGGCGGACGTCATGGAAACGACGGTGCCCTTGTCGGCGGCAATGCTGTGCTCATGGCGTTTCAACGGCTCATCCACGAGCACGCCGAAGATGCGGGCTCGCAGCTGGAAGGCGATGCGCTCCACCAGGCTGCCGCGATAGACATTCAGCATGTATTTCAGTCCGCCCTGGACCAGCAGCACGACCAGATAGAGACCGCACAGCAGGAACATATAGCGCAGGTCCTGGTCGTGGATCGCGTCGTCCACGATCCGTCGCTGCAGCTCCAGCGGCACCATGCTCATTGGAGCGACGATCAACGTGAGCAGTACGAGCCAGACCTGCTGGCGTCGGCTCGACTGCCAGATAAAGGCATACAGCGATTTCGGCATCCCAATGCTCCCGGCGCGCCTATTGGCTCATCGTCCCCGTGACCCCCCAACTGTCCGCCACCACATAGCCCTGCGGATAGGGATCGCCCGCGTCCAGGCAATAGCTGTGGAAGCCGGTGATCCAGGCCCGGCCCTCGATCCGCGGCAGGATGGCGGGGCGGCCGGCGACTGTCGTTTCGCCCGCGATCGTGCCCTTGAAGCGCGAGCCGATGATGCTTTCGTGGAACATGTGGTCGCCGGCCTTCATCTGCTTGCGGGCATGCAGCACCGCCATGCGCGCGCAGGTGCCGGTGCCGGTCGGGCTGCGGTCGGAGCGGCCCGGCGCCACGATGCAAGTGTTGCGCGTCGCCTTGCCGACGCCTGCGAACGGCCG
>DATEOK010000106.1:0-4187 GCA_035274225.1 Dongiaceae bacterium | reverse complement strand
CGCAGCACAAGATGCTTCGGGCGGCGCTCGATGACGATGGCTGGGACTTGGTCATGGTCGGCTTCAACGCCGCCAACCCAAGCGCAGCGGAGTCGGTTCTTCCAAAGGCGCACCAGTCGGGCGTTGGCACAATCGGCATGTTCGCTTTGCGGGGCCTGCTTGGCGGGGTTGCGGAAAGCGCAGACCGCGCGACCTTGTCCGACCTCGCTTACCGTTTCAGCCGGCATCAGATCGGCCTGGACATAGTCCTTACCGGGACCGGCAACGCTGATCATCTGAAGCAGAACGTCGCATCGGCATTGTCCCCGCCGCTCGCGCAGGATGAACTCGAGCAGCTTCGGAATCTCCCGATGAGGCGTCCACGCTGAAGTGCTCGTCATTGATAACGACCCAGGCAACGCCGCCGATAACCCCGAACAGGACCCGCAACAGTCCGAACGCGATCGACAGCGATAGGGCGGCTTCCGCACCCACTCCCGCGGCGCCGAGCAGATAGACGAAGGCGATTTCGCGAACGCCCCAGCCGCCGAACGAAATGGGAACCATCGCCATCAGCAGGGCCGCCGCCGTGAAGGCAAACAACGTCGCGAACGGGATGTTGAGGCCAAGGCCGGTGGCGAGGCACCACAGCACGCTGACGCGAAGCAGGTGCTGGGCGAGCGCCGAGAGCCAGGCCCAGAAATTCACCTGGTTCGGAAGCAGCAGAAGCCGGAAATCGTCAGCGACGGTCATCATCTTGCGCCCCAACGACCAGCGGTCGAGCAGCCGAAGGTTCGCCGGGAGGTGAGCCAGCACGAACAGGCCGGCGATCGCGCCGATGCCACCCGCGAGCACGGCGCCAAGCAGCAGCACATCGCGATGCTGGTGAAGCAGGCCCAGCGCAATCGGGAAGCCGGATGCAATGACGCCGACCAAAGTGATGAACGACAGCACCCGGACGGCGAGGACGACGCGAACCGCTGTGCCGACCGGTACGCCGACCCGCGACAGTTGAACGCCCCGGAAGATGTCGCCGCCGACGGTCGACGGTGCGATGTTGCTGAAGAACCAGCCGACCAGGCTGTAGAGCATCGCCGTGCCAACCGGCATCCGGTGCGAGAAGAGGCGGATCACGCCCGACAGCAAGGTCGCATCGAAGATCACGATCAGCGCGGTCAGCAGCACCGCGCCGAGCGCCCACGACGGGCTAAGCCCAGCCAGCACGCCGGACACGGCGCCGAGATCGACCTTGCGGAAGACTGCCCACAACAGCAGCGCGGTGACGGCGCATTTGAGCGCCAGCTTCAGCTGAACGCTGCCCTTCCCGTTTCTGGACATGCAGACGACACCCCAAGAATGGTTTCCAGCCTAGCGACTTGTATGGCACTAGGCACGAAGTTGCGAAACGGTGGAGGGGTGCCGGTACGCATGTCCCAGGTTGGTGCCGCCCTGCAGGCTGGCCCGAGGCTGTTCATGATCGGCCTCGACGCCGTCAGCCTGCCGTTCGTGCGCGCCAACCTCGGTCGACTTCCCAATCTCGCGTCGCTGCTGGAGCAGGGTTTGCTGCGCGACCTGGAGACAACCGCAACCTATCTTTCGGCGAGCGTCTGGCCGACCTTCTCGACGCGCAAGCAACCCGGCGACCATGGCCAGTATTTTCCGTTCCAGTGGAATGGTGCCCATCGCCATTATCGGCGCATTGCCGACCGCCGCTGGTCGGATGAATTCGACGTCGAACCCTTCTGGCATCGTGTCGCCAGGTCAGGCGTGCCGACCATTGCGTTCGATATCGCTCACGTTCTGCATGATGAGCGCGCGCCCTGCCTGCAGATCACCAACTGGTCCTATCAGAGCTCGGGCGATGCCAAGGCTTCGGACCCCGCAGCGCTGCGGGAGATCAAGCGGCGCTTCGGGCGGCGGCCGATCGGACCCGAAGTGCCGGTCGCTAAGACCGCCGGCCAATGCGCAGCCATCCGCCGCCAACTGACCGCCGCCGTCCGGGCCAAGGCCGACGCCACGCTCTACTTGATGGAGCGGCCGTGGCGCCTGTTCGTGACCGGCTGGTACGAGGCGCATCGCGCGGGGCACAACCTCTGGCCGGTCGAGGGCGAGTTCGGATCGGACGCATCGCCCGACGCCATGCTCGGCGTTTACGAGGAAACCGACCGGCAGCTCGGCCGCGTGCTCGGGGCGCTCGACGACGATGTCTCGGTCGTGCTTTTCACCCTGCACGGAATGGAGCCAAACCGGGCGCAGGATCATTTCCTCACCGAAATCCTGTCGAGGCTGAACAAGCGCTACCTCGGCCGCGCACCTCGCGCCTCGAAGAAGCCATCGGCCTTCAATGTCACTGCCTTCCTTCGGGCCGCGCTGCCGCCCACCCTTCAGTATCGCTCCGCCAGCGTGCTCGGCGAGCAGGTGCAGGACTGGGTCGTCAATCGCGCGCTGACCTCGGGACGCAGCTGGGCCGATACGCCCAGCTTCCCCGTACTGAGCGGGGGCGAAGGCCTGATCCGCCTGAACATCAAGGGCCGGGAAGCGCCGGGCTTCTTCGACCGCGGGAGCGGCGAGCTGGCGGATTACGTCGACTGGCTTCGAGACCGCCTGGCCGAGATCATTGTCGTCGAAACGGGCGAGCCCCTGATCGGTAGCATCACGGTCGTCGATGACGTCTATGCCGGCTCGCGCCGCGACTTCCTGCCCGACATCATCCTGCAGTGGGCTCCGGAAGAGCCGGCCACGCGCATTCGGTCCCCCGACATCGGCGAAATCCATTTCTCCCTCGCGACGGGGCGCGGCGGCAATCACAATGATTCCGCGTTCGTAATCGCGAAGGGCGATAGCGCGCTGATGCAGGCCGCTGCCGCAGTCCGCGACATTGCCGACCTCGGCGGCATCGCCGAGCGCTATCTCATCCGCACGGCCGAGCCGGTCGCCGCCTGATCCAAACGAAAACGCCCCGGCGCGAACCGGGGCGTCTCTGTTTCCACTCTCGAAGCCGACTAGCTGATTTTCGGCAGCGTCGAGAACTGGTGGAACGGCGGCGGGCTGGACAAGGTCCATTCCAGCGTCGTCGCGCCTTCGCCCCACGGATTGTCCGGCGCCTTCTTGCCTGCCGCGAGTGACCAGATGATGTTGATGAAGAAGATCACCATGCCGACGGCCATGACCATGTAGCCGTAGGTCGACACCTCGTTCCACTTCTCGAACGCCGGCGTGTAGTCCGGGATTCGCCGCGGCATGCCGTCGAGACCGAGGAAGTGCTGCGGGAAGAAGATCAGATTCACGCCGATGAACATGATGAAGAAGTGCAGCTTGCCGAGAAGCTCGTTGTACATCTTCCCGCTCATCTTCGGGAACCAGTAGTAGAAGCCGGCGAAGATCGAGAACACCGCGCCGAGGCTGAGCACGTAGTGGAAGTGCGCAACCACGTAGTAGGTGTCGTGCATGTAGTTATCGACGCCGCCGTTCGCGAGCACGACGCCGGTGACGCCGCCGACCGTGAACAGGAAGATGAAGCCGACCGCCCACAGCATCGGCGTCTCGAAGGTGATCGAGCCGCCCCACATGGTGGCGATCCAGCTGAAGATCTTCACGCCCGTCGGGACCGCGATGATCATCGTCGCGGCAGTGAAGTACATCTTCGTTTCCATCGTCAGGCCGACCGTGAACATGTGGTGGGCCCACACGACGAAGCCGACGACGCCGATGGCGACCATTGCGTAGGCCATGCCGAGGTAGCCGAAGACCGGCTTGCGGCTGAACGTCGCGATGATCTGGCTGATCATGCCGAAGCCCGGCAGGATCATGATGTACACTTCGGGGTGACCGAAGAACCAGAACAGGTGCTGGTAGAGCACCGGATTACCGCCACCGGCCGGATCGAAGAAGCTGGTGCCGAAGTTGCGGTCGGTCAGCAGCATGGTGATGGCGCCGGCAAGGACCGGGAGGGCCAGCAGCAGCAGGAAGGCGGTGATCAGCACCGACCAAACGAACAGCGGCATTTTGTGCAGGGTCATGCCCGGCGCGCGCATGTTGAAGATGGTCGTAATGAAGTTGATCGCCCCGAGGATCGAGCTTGCGCCCGCCAGGTGGAGCGAGAAGATCGCCATGTCGACGGCGGGCCCCGCGGACCCGCTTGTTGAGAGAGGGGCGTAGACCGTCCAGCCGGTACCCGCGCCGAGCCCTGTTCCGCCGGACACGAACGT
>DATEOK010000105.1:0-8073 GCA_035274225.1 Dongiaceae bacterium | reverse complement strand
TTCGCTTCCTTGAGCCAGTGCTTGTGCTGGTGCGGCGCGGAGGCGAACGGGTTGGCGCCCCACACGACGATACAGTTCGCGTCCTTCGCCGTGCGCGGGTCGAAGCCGACATCGCTCGCGCCATACATGTATTTGAGCGCGGCGTGGCCGGCGGCGTTGCAGATCGAATCCGGATCGACCTCGCTGGCGCCGAGGCGGTTGAAGAAGCGCTGCGGGAATCCGCCGGCGAGCAGCGAACAGGTGCCGGTGTAGTGCGTGTGCCAGATGGTCTCGGCGCCGTGTCTCGAGACAATATCCTTGAGGCGCGCCGCGATCTCGGTGGCCGCCTGGTCCCAGTTGATCGGTTCAAAGCGGCCTTCGCCCTTGGGTCCGACGCGCTTCATCGGCCGCGTCACCCGCGCCTTCGGGTCAAGCCAGGCGCCGTTGTAGGCGATCGCGCACTTGCCGCACAGCGCGCCGCGCGACACCGCATGCTCCGGGTCGCCGAGCACCTTCACTAGCCCGTCGGCGCGCTTCACCACCGCGATCCCGCAGGCGTCATAGCAGTCGCGCGGACAGGTGGTGCGGATGATGGTCTTGTCTGACATGGCCTCTCCCCAGAGCTCACCGGAATACTAGGCGGGAGCGGCTCGCTTGGCCAGACGGCTACAGGAGGCAGCAGTCCGCTGTAGGCCGCCGGGGTTTTACATTTCCGCGACGCTATGCTGAGATCGCCGCCGGTCATTGGAGGGGTTCCGTTTCATGCAAGTCGAAGTGGTCGCCAAGCCGGCGGCATCGGCCGATGTCACTGTGGTATTCGCAGGCGAGGGGAAGAAGCTGCTGGGCCAGGGCGCCGCTCTGGCCAAGGCGCTGAAGCAAGCAATGGCGGCGCCGTCCTTCTCCGCCAAGCGCGGCGAGATTCTCGATGTGCTCGGCGCTGCCGATGCGCGGCGCATTCTCGTGGTCGGCGTGGGCAATCCCAAGGAGCTGTCGGCGATCCGCGCGCGCAAGCTCGGCGGGAAGATCGCTGCCCATCTGCTGCAGGTTCGCGAGCCGAAGGCGCAGATCCTCGGCAGCGGCGTCGGCAAGCTCGAGGATGACGTGTTCCTCGGCAACATCGCGCTCGGCGCGCGGCTGCGCTCCTATCGCTTCGGCAAGTATGTGACGCAGGGCAAGCCGGGGAACGAGCCGGCAGAGATCACGGCCTTGTCGCTGGTATCGCCGCACCGTGCAGCGGTGCAGAAGATCGTGGCCGATGCCGAGGCGCTCGCCACCGGCATCTGCTTCGCGCGCGACCAGGTGAACGAGCCGCCTTCCACCTTGTGGCCCGATGCCTTCGCCAAGCGTCTCCTTGGGCTGAAGAAGCACGGCATCGCGGTCGAGGTGTTCGACGAGGGCGCGCTGCGCAAGATGGGCGCCGGCGGCATCCTCGCGGTGGCGCAGGGCTCGCAGCATCCGCCGCGCCTGGTGGTGCTGCGCTGGAACGGCAAGGGTGGCAAACAGAAGGGCGGGCCGGTGGCGCTGGTCGGCAAGGGCGTGTGCTTCGACAGCGGCGGCCTTTCCCTCAAGCGCACTTCGCAGATGCTGACGATGAAAGGCGACATGGGCGGCGCCGCCGCGGTGGCCGGCGCGGTCCTTGCCGCCGCGTTGCGCAAGGCCAAGATCGACGTGGTCGGCGTGATGGCGCTGGTCGAGAACATGCCGTCGGGCTCGTCGTACCGGCCCGGCGACGTCGTGAAGGTCCTGGCCGGCAAGACCATGGAGATCATCGACACCGACGCAGAAGGCCGCGTGACGCTGGTGGATTCGCTTTACTACGCCACCTCCAAGCTCAACCCATCCTGTGTGCTCGATGCTGCGACCCTGACCTATGCGGTCGCAGCGGCGCTGGGCCCTGTCTATGCCGGCCTGTTCGCGAACGACGAGGCCCTGGCGCGCGAGGCGTTGGCCGCGGGCGAAGCGGCGGGCGAGGACCTGTGGCGCCTGCCGGTCAATGCCGAGTATCTGAAGAACCTCAAGTCCAAGATCGCCGACTACCGCCAGGTCGCGCCGGACGATGTCAGCGCCGACGCCGCGCACGCCGCCGCCCTGATGGGCGAGTTCGTCAACGGCAAGCCGTGGGCACACCTCGACATCGCCAACAAGGAGTTCACCGGCCGCGACACCGCCATCTGCCCGGAAGGCGCCACCGGCTACGGCGTCGCGCTGTTCGACGCGTTCCTGCGGCAGCGGGAGTAATGTCCTTCCCCCCTTGCGGGGGAAGGATGCGCAGGCTTAGCGAGCGAAAGCGAGCTTAGCCGGAGCTGGATGGGGGATGGCGCGCCGCAAGGCGCGCACGCGCAGCGTCACTAAGGCGTTCCACGGTTTCGGTGATGACGCGATAGACGCCATCGGAGTTCGTCAGAATATCGTTGTTCCAGAGGCGCAACACGAAGAAGCCCTGCGAACGCAGATATGCGTCGCGCACTTTGTCCGTTTGTGATTCCGAGTGCTGCCCACCATCCGCTTCGATGACCAGCTTCATTTCGAGGCATGCAAAGTCGGCGATGTACTGGTCAATCGGCACTTGGCGGCGAAATCGAACCCCGTGGATCTGCCGCTGGCGCAAAAGACGCCATAACGCTCTTTCTGCGTCCGTCATGTTTTTGCGGAGCTGTCGCGCAAATTCGTTTGGCATCTGTGCGGCGGCTACCCCCCATCCAGCTTCGGCTAAGCTCGCTTACGCTCGCTAAGCCTACGCAACCTTCCCCCGCAAGGGGGGAAGGGGTACTTGTCGCCGATGGCAAAATAGAGCAATTCCCCGTCGCCCTGTTGACCGAACTTACACATTTCGTGCTTATGTTACGGTTTCATGACAGGGCGCCTCCGAATCGGTCGGCCGGCGCCGATAGTGCGATATCGCGATGGTCTTCCTGATCCAGCTTTTCGGTGCGGCAGCGCTGCTCCTGTGGGGCCTGCGCATGGTGCGGACGGGCGTGCTGCGCGCGTTCGGCAGCCAGCTGCGCAGCTTCCTCGGCAGTGCGATGGGCAACCGCTTCAGCGCCTTTTTCGGCGGCCTCGGCGCTACCATCCTGCTGCAGTCCTCAAGTGCCACGGCGCTCATCACCTCGTCCTTCGCCTCGCGCAAGGTGGTGGGGGCGGGGGCCGCGCTCGCCATCATGCTGGGCGCCGATGTCGGCACCTCGCTGGTGGCGCAGGCCTATGCCTTCAAGGTTTCCTGGATCTCGCCGCTGCTGATCCTCATCGGCTACATCATGTTCAACCACATGACCGAGACCCGGACGCGCGACATGGGGCGGGCGATCATCGGCCTCGGCCTGACGCTGCTCGGCCTTTCCATGATCACGCTGGCAGCGGAGCCGATGCGCGATGCGCCGGTGGTGCCCGTGATCCTGAAGCTGATGGCGGATGCGCCAATCGCCGGCGTCATCGTCGGCGCACTGCTGACTGTCGGCTCGACCTCCAGCCTCGCCATCATCCTGCTGGTGGTCTCGTTCGCGACCCACGACCTGATCCCGGTCGAGGTGTGCTACGCGCTGGTCCTTGGCGCCAACCTCGGCAGCGCCGTGATGCCGATCATTGCCACCTTGTCCGACCCGCCGGAGGCGCGCCGCGTGCCGGTCGGCAACCTCATCTTCCGGGTCGCCGGCGTCGTCATTGCCTTGCCGCTGCTGTCGCTCATCATGCCGGAGATCGCCAAGCTGCAGCCGGAAGCCTGGCGCCAGGTGCTGAACTTCCACGTCGCCTTCAATCTCGGCCTTGCAATCCTCTTCATCTGGCTGATCGGCCCGACCTCGCGTCTTACGCAGCGCCTGCTGCCGGAACAGGTGAAGCCCGACGATCCGGGCAAGGCCCGCTACCTGACCGAAGGTGCGGTCGAGAATCCATCCGTCGGACTGGCCAACGCCAGCCGCGAGGCATTGCGCATGGGCGACCTCTTGGGCCAGATGCTGGACCTGTCGCTGCAGGCGTTCCTGCACGGCGACCGCCGGCTGATCGATACCTGCTCCGATGTCGACAACCAGATCGACCGCCTCAACGAGGCGATCAAGCTGTACCTGACGCGAGTCAGCCGCGACCTGATGGATTCCGGCGATCATAAGAAGATCATCGACCTCATCACCTTCACCACCAACCTGGAGCACGCGGCCGATATCGTCGACAAAAGCCTGATCGACCTCGCGGCCAAGAAGACGAAGTACGGCCTCAAATTCTCCGCCGAAGGCCTGAAGGAGATCGAGGACATCCACCGCCGCCTCAATGCCAACGTGCAGCTGGCGATGAACGTCTTCATGACCGGCGACCTCAATCTCGCGCGCAAGCTGTTCGCGGAAAAGCATGCCTTCCGCATCCTGGAAAAGACCGCGTCGGAGAATCACCTGCTGCGCCTGCGCGAGGGGCGGATCGAAAGCATCTCGACCTCGGGCCTCCATCTCGACATCCTGCGCGACCTGAAGCGCATCAACTCGCACTTGGCGCTGGTTGCCCAGCCGCGGCTGGAGGCGGCAGGCGAACTGCACCCCTCGCGCCTCAAGGAAGAGGCGACGGCCTAGAGCTGTATTGGCCGCATTATCTACGCCGAACCGGTTTCCACTGCGGCGGAAAATGCCCCGCCTATCGAATCGCCGCGGGACGTGCGACCCTGCGCCGATGGGGATCCTCCTGCAGAGACTGAAAGCGCTATGGCGCGGCGAGCTGCCGCTGGAGATCGCGTTCTGGCACTACGCGATCTATTACGGCCTGATCCTCAACCTGGCCGTCAGCACGCTCTCGATCATCCTGCTGCTCAACGACGCCCCGTTCACGGTGATCGTGCCGATCCATTTGATCCCGCTGCCTTACTCCGTCCTGACGGCATTCGGGGTATGGCGGAGCGCGCATCGCTACGGCGGCTCTGGCAGGTTCGCCAATTTCGCCCGGATCGGGGTAATTGCCTGGTTCTGCCTGTGGCTGGCGATCTGACGGCGAAAGCGCTACCGTTGGCTCGACGACCAAGGGGCGAACGATGCAGATAGCAGTCCTGACCTTCGATGGTTTCAACGAGCTGGATTCCTTCATCGCCGCCGCGATCCTCAACCGCGTGAGGAAGGGGTGGAAGGCCCACATCACGTCGCCGACCGCCGAAGTCACGTCGATGAACGGCGTCAGCGTTCGGCGCCAGCAGCCGCTGGAGTTCGCGCGCGAGGCCGATGCCGTCATCATCGGCAGCGGCATGAAAACGCGCGAGATCGCCGCGGATGCCGCGTTGCTGTCGCGGATCAAGCTCGATCCGGCGCGGCAGCTGATCGGCGCGCAATGCTCCGGCACGCTGATCCTGGCCAAGCTCGGCCTGATCGGCGACCTGCCGGCCTGCACCGATCTCACCACCAAGCCTTGGGTGATCGAGGTCGGCGTGCGCGTGCTTGATGCGCCGTTTGTCGCGCACGGCAATGTGGCGACTGCCGGCGGCTGTTTGTCCTCGCAATATCTTGCGGGCTGGATGATCGCGCGAGGCGGATCGATCGAGGACATGCAGGCCGCGATCCACTATGTCGCGCCGGTCGGTGAGAAGGCCGAGACCGTCCAACGGGTGACCGACGTGGTGTCGCCGTTCCTGACATCGGAGCGATCGGCCCGCGCCGGCTAGGGACCTACAGACAGGCTTCGAATATTCCGTCCAGCGCCTGTTGGGCGCCGTCGAGCGGCAGCTTGGATTTCCACGCCTTGGCCGGCACCGCGACTTGCGCCTGCATGCCAGTACGCAGCGCCTCGGTGACCTCCTGGATGCGCAACTCGATATTGGCGTCGTGGGGCGAAACCAGCAGTTCGCCGTCCTTGGCGATGCCGGGCAGGTCGTATTTCACGCCGTCGATCACGAAGCGCAGGTCGAAATTCTTCCCGTCCGGCAAGATCGGGCTGAGGATCAGGTTGTTGAGGCTGATCAGCGCCGTGTTCGGCACCTGGTACGCCGAGCAGAAGAAGCCGAGGGTGGTGCCGGGACCTATCCCTGCGACCGCCACTTCATAGCGCCCGTCGCGGCCGCGCTCCCACACCGGCGCTTGCGCCAGCGCGTCGGCACTGCACAGCAATGTGATGACTCCGATCGCCGCCAGCCTCATCGCCCACCCTTCACGTCGGCGGTCTCCTTTACCACGGCGAGGAATGCCTTGACGAGCGGCGAGCTTTTGCGCTCCTGCAGGCAGGCGACGAACTCGGTCGAGGTGATCTGTTGTCCCTCGAACGGCAGGGCCTTCAGCCTGAGATCGTCGCCCAGTTCCGATTGCGCGATGATGCCGACGCCGAGGCCCGCCGCCACAGCTTCCTTGATCGCCTCGCGGCTGCCGATCTCGAGCACCTCGCCGAGCACGATGTTGGCCTTGGCCATCGCGGCATCGAAGGTCTGGCGCGTGTTGGACGTCGGCTCGCGCAGCAGCAGGCGCTGGCCCGCCAACTCCGCCAGCTTGATGCCGCGCTTGCGCGCCCACGGGTGGGCGCGGTCGACGAAGGCGATGAAATGATCCTGGCGGAAGGGCAGGGCGAAGATCCGACTGTCGGTCTTTACGTTGGCTGCGATCGCCACGTCGCAACGCTGGTCCAGCAGGTCGTCCAGCAGCGACTTGGTGTTGCCCATGGTCATGGAGAGCCGCAGATCGGGATAGCGCCGGTGAAACGCGGAGAGGAACGGCACCGAATGATAGGGTGCATCGGCGCCGATCCGCAGGTGCCCGCGCTTCAACGCATGCGCCGCGGACAGCACCTGCACCGCCTCAAGCTCCAGGCTGAACATGCGGAAGGTGATGTCGAGGAGGTTGCGGCCGATGTCCGTCACCTCGATGCGCCGCCGGCGCCGGTCGAACAGGCGGACGCCGAAGCGTTCCTCCAGCGTCCGGACCTGGCCGCTGAGGGTCGGCTGGGTGACGTTGAGCAGCTGGGCCGCCTTGGTGAAGCTGCCCTCGGTGGCGACCGCGTGGAAGGCCCGCAGCTGGCTGTGACTTATAGACGTCATCTATGCAACGTATAATTAAGTGCGATTTGCCTTATAGTATGCGGTGGCGCATCTTAAGGCAATGAGCCGGGGCGGTATCGCCCCTGTAACCCATTGAGGGCGCTAAATGTCTCACGATCCTTGGCTTTTGACCCCCGGACCGCTCACCACCTCGATGAGCGTCAAGCAGTCGATGCTGCACGACTGGGGCTCCCGCGACGCGAAGTTCCTCGCCATCAACAGCCGGATGCGCTCCCGCCTGGTCGCCATGATCGGCGGCGAGGGCGATTTCACCTGCGTGCCGATGCAAGGCTCCGGCACCTTCGCGGTCGAGGCCATGATCGGCGCCTTCGTGCCGCCGGCCGGCAAGCTGCTGGTGCTGATCAACGGCGCTTACGGCAAGCGCATCGCAAAGATCTGCGAATACTACAAGCGCGCCACCGCCGTGCTGGAATGGGCCGAAGACCAGCCGGTCGATCCGGTCCGCGTCGCCAAGGCGCTGGCCGACGATAAGGCGATCACCCACGTCGCAGTCGTCCATTGCGAGACTACCTCGGGCGTGCTCAATCCCATTGCCGAGGTCGCCCGCGTGGTCGCCGCAGCCGGCCGCAAGCTGCTGATCGACGCCATGAGCGCGTTCGGCGCCATCGCGCTCAGCAGCAGGGACGTGCCGTTCGACGCCGTCGCCGCCTCGTCCAACAAATGCATCGAGGGCGTTCCGGGCCTCGGCTTCGTGCTGGCGCGCGTCGATGCGCTGAAGCAGTGCCAGGGCAACGCGCCATCGCTGTCGCTCGACCTTTACGAGCAGTGGCAGGCGCTGGAGAAGACCGGGCAATACCGCTTCACGCCGCCGATCCACTGCATCGTCGCGTTCGACCAGGCGCTGACCGAGCATAAGGAAGAGGGTGGTGTCGCCGGCCGCGGCGGCCGCTACCGCAACAACTGCAAGATACTGGTGGACGGCATGCGCGGGCTCGGCTTCGAGACCTTGCTGCCGGACCAGCTGCAGGCACCCATCATCGTCACCTTCCACATGCCGACCGATCCGCGCTTCGTGTTCCAGACCTTCTATGACAAGCTGAAGGATCGCGGCTATGTGATCTATCCGGGCAAGCTGACGGTCGCGGACT
>DATEOK010000104.1:0-7642 GCA_035274225.1 Dongiaceae bacterium | reverse complement strand
GCTTTGCCACCTGGTCGCTGTCGAGCGCGGCGTGCAGGCGGCGGCGCAGATCGCCGAGCTCGGCCTGCAGCCCGGCGCCGCCGCCGAGGCGCGCAAACATCTCGCGCACCTCCAGCGCGCGCGGCGCGATCGCGTCGAGCGAGAACAGGTGCTGCAAGGCCGGCGGCAGGTCCTCGCCGACGCCGAGCACGCCGAGGCCGGCGCCCTGCACAAACTCGAAATGCTTGTGGCGCTCGGCCAAAGTGTTCCACAGCTCGAGCGCGCTGTTGTTGGTCGAGGGATCGTCGATGCCGTAGATCAGGACCACCGCGCGCGGCGAGAGCTTGGGCAGCCAGGCGTCGAGCTGCTCGGCGAAAGCGGCGCTTTGCGTCGCGTCGATGCTGATGAGATCGATCGCGCCGTCGTCGAACCGGTCGACCTGTTGTTCGGCCCTGCCCTGCAGAATCTGCGAGAACTGGGCGTAGCGGCCATCGTGATAAGCCACGAGCTCGTCGCGCCGCGACACTCGACCGCAAATTGCATAGCAGCGCGTGGGCAAGCGTAAGCGCGCCACCGCCTGGCACAGCGCCAGATAGGCCGCGCCGGGCGCTTCCGTCAGCTCGACCAGGGTGAAGGGGCGCTGGGCGTCGACCAGCCAGAACAGGAACGGCACATGCTCGCAGCGCGGCGAGGCGTCGACCCGGTCAGGCGCCCAGAACATCGCGGGCGTGACAAAGCCGCCACCGAGGCGCGACCACCAACTGCCGAACTCAATCGTGCCGCCGACCTCGCCTAACGCAACCTGCTCGGCGCCGATCCGTGTCTCTTCGGCCAAGGCCACACCCCCAGAACCAGTAATCCAAGGAATCAGGAAAACATGCGGAAAAGCAAGTCCGGAGATGGCTCTTGAGGATTTCCGGCCACTTCGCTGTTGCGCAGGAAACGCAGTCGTCCCCCTTGAACAGCAGACGCCTTGATGATACTTAAGCACATGCTTAACCAATCGGCCGCGCTCGATCTCATGTTCCAGGCGCTCGCCGACTCCAGCCGGCGGATGATGGTGGAACGGCTGACCCGCGGACCGGCTTCGGTCAGCGAGCTGGCCAAGCCCCTCGCGATGTCGCTGCCCGCGGTCGTGCAGCATCTGCAGGTGCTGGAATCGAGCGGCCTGGTTCGGTCGGAAAAGGTGGGCCGCGTGCGCACCTGCCACATCGAGCCCAAGGCGCTGCGCTCGGCGGAGCAATGGATCGCCGAGCGGCGTACGATCTGGGAACACAGGCTCGACCGCCTCGGCGAGATTCTCGCTGCCGGCGAGGACGAGCCCGACAAGTAACGGAGTTCCACTATGTCACTGACGCTTTATTTCCATCCGCTCTCGTCGTTCTCCCACAAGGTGCAGATCGCGCTGTACGAGACCGGCGCACCGTTCGAGCCACGCATCGTCGACCTGTTCGGCGGAGCGGCCGAGTACCGCAAGATCGCGCCGCTCGGCAAGATCCCGGTGCTGCGGGACGAGGCGAAGAAAGAGACGATCTCGGAGACCAGCATCATCATCGAGTATCTGGCGCAGTATTATCCCGGCGCGACGCAGCTGTTCCCCACCGATCGCGATCTCTGCCGGCAGATGCGCTTCCATGACCGGATCTACGACCTCTATGTCAACGTTCCAATGCAGGACATCGTCGCCGACCGGCTGCGGCCCGCGGACAAGAAGGATCCGTTCGGCGTCGATCAGGCGCGGACCCTGCTGAAGACAGCGCTGGACATGATCGAACGGGACATGGTGGGCGACCGCTGGGCCGTGGGCGATGGTTTCACGATGGCGGACTGTGCAGCCGCGCCGGCGCTGTTCTATGCCGACTGGGTCGCCCCGTTCCGCGAAACGCATAGAAAGACGGCGGCTTATCTGGATCGGCTAAAGCAGCGGCCGTCCTACGCCCGCGTTCTCAAGGAAGCCGAGCCCTATTTCCACCTGGTTCCGCAATAGCGCCGCTTTCAACACGCATAGATCAAGGAGATGAGCATGGCCGAGCGATCGGTGACCCACGCGACCTTCACGCTCGAGCGCAGCTATGACGCGCCGCCGGCGAAGGTGTTCAAGGCTTTTGCCGACCCGGCGATCAAACGCCGCTGGTTCGTCGAAGGCGAAGGCTGGAAGGTCGAGGAATTCACCGGCGAGTTCAAGGTCGGCGGCTTCGAGCGCAGCCGGTTCCGCTTCCGCGGCGGCGATCCGGTCCGCAACGACACCACCTATCACGACATCGTGCCGAACCAGCGCATCATCTTCGCCTACACCATGACCATCGGCGAGAACCGCATTTCCGCATCGCTGGCGACCTGCGAGTTCAAGCCGTCCGGCGCCGGCACGCAATTCACCTTCACCGAGCAAGGCGCGTTCCTCGATGGCCTCGACAATGTCGGCCCGCGCGAGGGCGGCTGGAAGCAACTGCTCGATGCGCTCGGGCGGGCGGTGACGTCATGAGTTCCGCCGTCCACGGCAGCTTCACGCTCGAGCGTGTTTATGACGCGTCGCCGGCTCGGGTGTTCAAGGCCTGGGCCGATCCTCAGATCAAGGCGCGCTGGTTCGGCGGCCTCGAGGGCTGGCAGATGCTGGAACGCTCGATCGACTTCCGCATCGGCGGCAAGGAGCGCCTCAGCGGGCGCAAGGGCAGCGGCGTCGTCTCGACCTTCGATGCGATCTATCACGACATCGTGCCGGACCGGCGCATCATCTATTGCTACGACATGCATCTCGACGGCAGGCACATCTCGGTCTCGCTGGCGACCGTCAACCTGCGGCCGGAAGGCGCCGGCACGCATCTGACCATGACCGAGCAGGGCGTGTTCCTCGACGACTATGACGACGGCGGCAGCCGCGAGCATGGTACCCGCATCCTGCTGGAGCGGGTGGCCGGGGCGTTGTCGCAGTAACCGATCGATCTGCGGCATTCTCACCGCTTTGCAACAGCGCCGTCCATTGAACGGCGCGCTGAGCGGCACCACCTATCCGTGATCCTCCGTTCACCAGGAGTCACTCATGGAACGACGCAAGCTTGGCCGTCAGGGCCTCTCTGTTTCCGCGGTCGGTTTGGGCTGCATGAGCCTCGGCATCGCGGACATCTACAGCAGCGCGATCCGCAGCGATGACGATGCCGTCGCCCTAATCCATCGTTCGATTGACCTTGGGGTGACGTTCCTGGACACCGCCAACATCTACGGCGATTCCGAACTGAAGGTCGGCAAGGCGCTGAAAGGCCGGCGCGACCGGGTCGAGCTGGCAACCAAGTTCGGCTTCACGGAGGGGACCACGAGCACCCCACGCACCGGCGGCATCGATGGCCGGCCGGAGGCGGTGCGCAGGGCGTGCGATACTTCGCTTCAGCGCCTGGGCGTGGCGCATATCGATCTCTATTACCTGCACCGGGTCGACCCCAGCGTGCCGATCGAGGAGACGGTCGGGGCCATGGCCGATCTGGTGCGCGCGGGCAAGGTCCGCTATCTCGGCCTGTCGGAAGCCGGCGCCGCCACCATCCGGCGCGCGCACAAGGTCCATCCGCTCACCGCCCTGCAAACCGAGTATTCCCTGTGGAGCCGCGATCCGGAGGACGAGATCCTGCCGACGGTGCAGGAGCTGGGCATCGGCTTCGTCCCCTATTCGCCGCTCGGCCGTGGCTTCCTGGCTGGCCGGTTCAAGAGCATCGACGACCTGGCGCCGGACGACTGGCGGCGCGCATCGCCGCGTTTCCAAGGTGAGAATTTCGGCAAGAACCTGGCCCTGGTCGACCGCGTGCACGCGCTTGCCAAGAGCAAGGGCTGCACGCCGTCGCAGCTGGCGCTGGCGTGGCTGCTGGCGCGCAGCAAGGACATCGTGCCGATCCCCGGCACCAGCAGCATCGCGCGGCTCGAGGAGAATGCCGGTGCGACAGAGGTCCGGCTGACGGCGGCCGATCTCGCGGAGATCGATCGCATCGCACCCAAAGGCGCGGCGGTGGGACAGCGCTATGCGCCGGCGATGATGGAGATGGTCAACCGCTGAGTTTGCCGGCGCTGCCGTGCGCCTGCTAAACAGGCACGATGATCGAATCCGAGGACATCCTGGCGTTCTGGTTCCCGCCCGGTCTCGATGCGGACGAAGATGCGCATCGCGGGCTTTTCCAGTTCTGGTTCCGCGGTGGCGCCAACGAAGGGATCGTGCGCCGGTTTGCCGCGACCCACGACGCGGCAATGCAGGATGCGCTGGACGCCTGGGCGGACACGCCGCGCGGGCGCTTGGCCTTGATCATCGTGCTCGATCAGTTCTCGCGCTCCCTCCACGGCGGCACGGCGCTGGCCTATGCGCAGGATTCGAAAGCGGTCGCCCTCGCCGACGATGGACTGAAGCGCGGCTTCTATGACGCGCTGGCGACCGTCTGGGAGAAGACTTTCTTCATGCTTCCGCTCGGCCATTCGGAGCGGCTGGCCGATCTCGATCGCTGCATCGCGCTGGCCGACGCGCTGATCCCCGAGGCGCCACCTCAGGTGCGTGCGCTGTACGAGTTCTCCGCCTCGCAGGCGCGGGGCCATCGCGCGGTGTTGGCGCGCTTCGGCCGGCAGCCGCAT
The DNA here is from genome assembly GCA_035274225.1 of Dongiaceae bacterium. GTDB lineage: Bacteria > Pseudomonadota > Alphaproteobacteria > Dongiales > Dongiaceae > Dongia_A. The sequence goes on along the minus strand of DATEOK010000104.1, from coordinate 3,064 downwards.
CGCAACGTCGCTTTAGGCCGGGCATCAACTGCCGAGGAGCTGGAATATCTGGCCGCAGGCAAGTTCGTGCATCAGCGCTCTTTTGCCGGCTAGCCCACCGCCCGTTCTGGCGCCGCAAAAAATGTCACGGGCCTGTCGGTATCCTCCGGCCTGGTTCGTCGTTCCAATAGAGGGCGGTGCTCAATGCCCCTCAAGCGCGTGATCCAACAGGAGATAAGTCCATGAAAGTCATGGTTATTGTGAAGGCGACCAAGGCCTATGAGAACGGCGCGATGCCGAGTCGGGAGTTGCTGAGCGAGATGGGCAAGTACAACGAGGCCCTGACGAAGGCCGGCATCATGCTGGAGGGCGATGGGCTGCGGCCGAGCTCCCAGGGCAAGCGTATCCGCTTCGACGGAAACAACCGCACCGTGATCGATGGGCCGTTCGCGGAGACCAAGGAGCTGATCGCCGGCTTCTGGCTGTGGGAAGTGAAGTCGATGGAGGAAGCGGTGGAATGGCTGAAGCGCTGCCCCAATCCGCATGCCGAGATCACCGACGTCGAAATCCGTCCGTTCTTCGCGGCGGAAGATTTCGCCTATCTCAGCTGACGGGAGCGCGCCATGCAGAAGATCCACCCGTTCCTGTGGTTCGACACCCAGGCCGAGGAGGCGATGAATTTCTACTGCTCGGTCTTCAAGAATTCGAAACCCGGCAAGGTCGTGCGCAACGGCGACGCCGGGCCGGGACCGAAGGGCAGTGTCCTGCTCTGCAGCTTCGAGCTCGAAGGGCAGCAGTTCAGCGCTCTCAATGCCGGGCCGCAATTCAAGTTCAACGAAGCGATCTCCCTGGTGGTCGATTGCAAGTCGCAGGAGGAGGTCGACACGCTGTGGGAGAAGCTGACCGCCGGCGGCGGCAAGCCGGGAGATTGCGGCTGGCTCAAGGACAAGTTCGGCCTGTCCTGGCAGATCACGCCGACGGTGCTGATCGAGGCGATCAGCGACCCCGATCCGGGCAAGTCGAGCCGAGCCATGAAGGCGATGATGCAGATGACCAAGATCGACATCGCGAAGATTCAAGCAGCGGCGCGGGGCTAGTGACATGGGCAGGGTCGTCGTATCGGAGTTCGTATCGCTCGACGGCGTGGTGGAAGCGCCGGGTGGCGAGCCGAACTACCGCCACACCGGCTGGGTCGCGCGGTTCCAGGACGAGGCGCAGATCGACTGGAAGATGCGCGAGGTCATGGCGCACGAGGCGCTGCTGATCGGGCGCATCACCTATGAGAGCTTCGCCGGCGCCTGGCCGAACTTCACAGGGCCGTTCGCAGACAAGATGAATGCGATGCCGAAATATGTCGCGTCCACCACGCTCAAGAACCCGGCGTGGAACAACACCCATGTGCTGCAGGGAGACGCGATGGCGGCAGTCGCCAAGCTCAAGAAGGAGCTGCGCGGCGACATCCTGGTGCATGGCAGCCGCACCCTGCTCAACGCGCTGAAGAAGCACGACCTGGTCGATGAATACAAGCTGATGATCTTTCCCATCATCCTCGGCAGCGGAATGCGGATGTTCGAGGAGACCGAGGAAGCGACGACGCTGGAGCTGATCCGGATGGACCGGTTGGGAAACGGCACGGCGGAGCTGACCTACCGGGTGGTACGCTAGACCAGCTGCTCCGCCAAGCCCGCCAGGCGCCGCGGCAGATCGGGCGACAGCGCCTTCGCCAGCTTGGACTGCGCCTTGCGCCACAGTGGGATCGCCGCTTCCAGCCGGCGCGCGCCGGTTTCGGTAAGCCAGACCGCGCGGCGCCTGAGGTCGCTTTCGACCACGGCGATCTCGATCAGCCCCTGCCCCTCCAAGGTGCGCAGGTTGCGCGACAGGGTCGATTGCTCGAGGCCGGTGCTGCGCGCCAGGGCGCCGATGGTGTCGTCGGCGGCCGCGGCGATCTGCGCCATCAGGCCGAGCTGGGCTGCCGAGAGGCCGGTTTCCTGGAGCTCGCGGTCCAGGAACTGGCTGATGCGGCGGGCGGCCAGACGACTGTTCCAGCCAGCGCAGCTTTCCACCAGGGCACGGGCATCGGTGCGCAGGGTCTTGCGCGGCATTGACGAGCTCATGGTTCATGTATATACATTATTTGTAGATACATGGAAAGTCCTTCATGGCGAAGACCATCAAGCTGAAGCGGGTCTACGAGGCGCCGGCGGCGAGCGACGGGATGCGCATCCTGGTCGACCGGCTGTGGCCCCGCGGCATCGCAAAGGCGAAAGCCAAGGTCGATCTCTGGCTCAAGGACATTGCGCCGAGCGATACGCTGCGCAAGCGCTTCCACGGGCATCCCGAGGATTGGGACGAATTCTGCAAGGCCTACGCTGCGGAGCTGACGGAGGCCAAAGAGGCGGTGAAGGCGTTGCGTGACTATCTGCGCAAGGGCGCGGTCACCCTGCTCTACGCGGCGCGCGATGAGGAACACAACAATGCGGTCGCGCTAAAGCAATGGCTGGCGCGGCGGCGCGGCGGGTAAAACTCACCGGGATCATCGCTCATGGAGCATGGCGCCACCGTCCTCGATGCCATCGGCAACACCGCGCTGGTGCAGCTGCGGCGGGTGGCACCGGCTGGCTGCGCGCGCATCCTGGTGAAGGTCGAGGGCCAGAACCCGACCGGCAGCATGAAAGACCGGATGGCGCAATCCATGATCGCGCGCGCCGAGCAGGACGGACGGCTGCGGCCGGGGGATACGGTGGTCGAGTATACAGGCGGCAGCACCGGCGCCTCGCTCGCTCTGGTGTGCGCCGCGAAGGGCTACCGCTTGCGCATCGTCAGCTCGACCGCGTTCAGCGAGGAGAAGCTGGCGCAGATGGCAGCATTCGGCGCGGAGTTGACGCTCATCCAGAGCGAAGGCAGCAAGATCACCAGGAAGCTGATCGCGGACATGATCGAGATGGCGCGCAAGTTCAGTCGACAGCCGCGCACCTATTGGACCGACCAGCTCAACAACAGCGACAGCATCGCCGGCTATCACCCGATGGGCGAGGAGATTCGGCGCCAGGCGGGCGGCAAGGTCGACGCCTTCGTGCAGTCGATC
>DATEOK010000103.1:0-2610 GCA_035274225.1 Dongiaceae bacterium | reverse complement strand
TCGCAGTGCATCCTTGCCGGCCACCATTTCCAAACTGTCATCCCGGACAAGCGAAGCGCGACCCGGGACCCATGCGGCGCCGCCGCAATGCTGATGAATGGCAAGGGTCCCGGGTCGCGCCGCTGACGCGGCTTGCCCAGGATGACAGTTGGAGGGTGAGAATGGACGACTCATCATTGAAAACTAACATTATTTCCATGCGCCTGCATCTATCTTGACAGTAGATGCACTTGCATCTATGTAAATGCAATCGCATCTATTTTCAAGGAGCCCCCGATGACCACTGATGCCCGCGCCGTCAATGCCGGTGCGACCCTGCTGCGTCTCGCTCTCGGCGCGATGTGGGTGAGCCACGCCTGGTTCAAGATCACCGCCTTCGGCGTCGCCGGTTTCGCCGGCTGGCTGGACAGCCTCGGGCTACCCGGTTTCATGGCAGCGCCCGTCATCGCGCTGGAACTGATCGGCGGCATCCTCATCCTTGCCGGTTTCTACGGCCGCTTCGTCTCGATCGCGTTGCTGCCGGTGATGGCGGTGGCGACCTCGGTCCACGTCCCGAACGGCATGATCTTCAGCAACGCCAATGGCGGCTGGGAATATCCGGTGTTCCTGATGATCGCCTCGGTGGTGCACGCCCTGGTCGGCGACGGCGCCCTCGCGCTGAAGTCGCGCGCGTTGCCGTTCGCCGCTTTGCGCACCGCCCAGGGCTGATCGGAGGCTGCCATGCTCACGCTCGTCAGCCACGAACTCTGCCCCTACGTCCAGCGCGCCGCGATCGCGCTGGAGGAGAAAGGCGTCGCGTTCGAACGCATCACCATCGACCTCGCCAACAAGCCGGACTGGTTTCTGGCGATGTCGCCGCTCGGCAAGGTGCCGCTGCTCCAGGTCGGCGACGCGGTCATCTTCGAATCGGCGGTCATCCTCGAATACCTCGAGGAGACGCAGCCGAACCCGCTGCATCCTGCCGACGCGCTCACGCGCGCTGGGCATCGCGCCTGGATGGAGTTCGGCTCCAGCCTGCTGATGGACATCTGGAACTTCTACATCGCCACCGACGAGGCGACGTTCGAAGCCAAGTGCAAGACGCTGACGGGGAAGTTCGAGCGGCTGGAGCAGCGCCTCGGCGACGGCCCGTATTTCGACGGCGCGCGCTTCAGCCTCGTCGACGCGGTGTTCGGCCCGGTGTTCCGCTACTTCGATACCTTCGACCGGATCGCCGACTTCGGCATCCTGTCGGGCAAGCCCAGGCTCGCGGCCTGGCGCCAAGCCTTGGCGCAGCGTCCGTCGATCGCCCGCGCAGTGAAGCCGGACTATCCGGAGCGCTTATGGCGCTTCCTCGAGGCGCGCGGTTCCAGGCTGTCGGCCTTGATGGCCAGCGAAGCGGCCTGACGATCGGGACCGGCGCCGCGGCAGCGGAAAGACGCAGCACCGCTCACCGCGGCGCCGGTTCTGACTAGCCAAGAACAATAGATGCTAGGCGACCTCGCCAGGATGATCGCCCGGGTGACCGTGCAGGTCGTCTTCCTCGCCGATGCGGCGTTTCTCGCCCAGATACTCCGCCGCGCGGAAGCGGCGCCGGTCCGGGCCGACATAGCCCTCGGAGCGGATGAAGGGCGTATCCTGCCCCAGCGTCCACATCACCTTGTCGAGCAGCTGCGCGGCGGAGAACGGGCGCAGCAGCACCACGTTGACGCCGCAATCGCGCGCCGCGAACACCACGTCGCGGTCGGCGTTGGCGATGATGGCGATCACCGGGATCTCGGCCAGCATCGGGTTGTCCACGCGCCGCAGCTGGCGAACGAACGTCTCGCCGCTGACGGGGTGCGCGTTCCAATCGATGAGGATGATGTCCGCCTTCATCCTGGGCTCGCCGTTGAGCCGCGCCCACGCCTCGTCGGAGTTGCCGAGCACGTTGACCTGCTGGAAGCGGAACGAGCGCAGGATGCCGCTGAGGATGCCCATCATCGGCAGCATCCCCTCGACCGCGACGATGCCGATCCGCTCCAGGTCTTCCGGCCTGCGGACGCGCACCTTCGCCTTTTTGGTCGCAGCTAACGCCATGCAGCGCTCATCATCCCTTGCAGGAATCCCATCATGATTCCGGGCTTCTATCAAGGTAGAGATTCATAGTTGATGAAGGGTTAAGGCAGGAAGTTCAATGGCTTACGGTTGTTCCTCCTCCCCCACAATGGGGAAGGATCGAGGTGGGGAAGCGAGCGATGACTGTTCTGCACCGAAACGCGGCTTCCCCCTCCCTAACCTCCCCCATGATGGGGGAGGGATTCTCAATGCATAAGCGATCGACCTGGAGTAGGAGAGCGGCATCGCGCCCTCTGCCTGCCGTCAGTGCGGCTGTTCCTTGATCTTCAGGAACTTCAGCTTCGGAAAGTCCTGCTGCGCGCGGTCGAGGTGCCAGGCGTTGCGGGCGAGGAACACCGGATCGCCATTGTGGTCCTCGGCGATCGAGGCGCGGGTTTCGTCCAGGAACTGCTTCAGCTCCGCCGGCTGCTCGGCCTCGACCCAGCGCGCGGTGTGCAGGCTCGATGGCTCGAAGCGCACCGGCACGCCGTATTCGGTCCTGATGCGATCCGCGAGGATTTCAAACTGAAGCTG
>DATEOK010000102.1:0-10195 GCA_035274225.1 Dongiaceae bacterium | reverse complement strand
AGCGAAACTCATCGCCCTCCTCGGCCTTGATCACGTCGGATATTTCATTGTCGTCATCCACCTTCGTCTCGTCGTACGAGAAGGTGTAGGAGATCGTGTGGCGGGTATATTCCGCCAGGTCGTAGCCCATGCGCAGGCCGGCACCGGTGTTGTTCTCCTCGAACGAGCTTTCCTTGCGGTCGAAGCGGCGGTGGAACACGTCAAAGCCCGCGGACAGCTCCTTATCCAGGAAATATGGGTCGGTGAAGCTGACGTCGATGGTCGACCGGCGGCCGGAGATGTTGAACTGGGCGCGCAGATCGTACCCCTTGCCGAGCAGGTTGCGCTCGCGCACGCCGACGTTGCCGAGCGGTCCGTCCGCGGTCGAGAAGCCGGCGCCGAACGACAGCTCGCCGGTCGACTTCTCCGCCACCTTGACCTTGATGATGGTCTTGTCCGGGCTGTCGGATGGGACCGCCTGGACGTCGACCGACTCGAAGAAGCCCAGATCCTTCAGCCGCTGCTCCGTACGGCGCAGCTTGGAGGTCGAGAAAGCGTCGCCTTCCGCCAGGCGGAACTCGCGCCGGATCACCTTGTCCTGGGTGCGGACGTTGCCCGAGATGTCGATGCGCTCGACATAGACCTTGGGGCCTTCCTGGATGTCGTAGGTCAGGTTGAGAATCTTGTTCTCGGCATCCCGATCGATCCTGGGACGCACGTCGACGAAGGCGTAGCCGAGGCTGCCGACACGGTCGCTGATCGCCTGCACGGTGTCGTCGACCAGGTCGGCATTGTACCAGTCACCCTCGTCGGTCTGCACGATGTCGCGCAGCGATTCGGGATCCAGGTCCTTCAGCGTGGTCTTGATGTCGACAGTGCCGAGGGTGTAGCGCTCGCCCTCCTCGACCGTGAAGGTGATGAAGAACGCCTCCTGGTCCGGCGACAGTTCGGCAACCGCCGAGACCACGCGGAAATCGGCATAGCCCTCCGACAGGTAGAACTTGCGCAGCGCTTCCTTGTCGAGGGTCAGCCGGTCCGGATCGTAAGTATCGGTGGTGGAGAGGAAGCGGTAGAAGGCGGCCTCCTGGGTCACGATCTCGTCCCGGAGGTCGCCGTCGTCGAACACCTTGTTGCCGATGAAATCGATCCGGCGCACCTCGGTGACGTCGCCCTCGTTGATCTCGAACACCAGGTTCACGCGGTTCTGGTCGAGCTTGATGATCTTCGGGTCGACGGTGGCGGCGAACCGGCCGCTGCGGCGGTAGAGGTCGAGGATGCGCTTCACGTCCGCCTGGACGCGCGCCTGGGTGTAGACCACCCGGGGGCGCAGCTGGACCTCGGCCTGCAGGTGCTCGTCGTCGAGCCGCTTGTTGCCCTCGAATGCGAGCTTGTTGATGATCGGGTTCTCGGTCACCTGGACCACCAGGGCATCGCCGTCGCGCCGGAAGTTGACGTCGGCGAACAGGCCGGTGCCGAACAGGTTCTTCAGCGCCTGGTCGATGCGCCGGGCGTCGAACGGATCTCCCGGATTGATCTGCATGTAGGACCGGACGGTCTCCGGCTCGATGCGCTGGTTGCCCTCGATTCGGATTTCCTGGATCGGGTCGCCGGAGGAGATCGACTGGGCGAATGCCTCAGGCAGGGCTACGGCCAGGGTGCAGAACAGCACCCCTGCGAACAGCGCAAGCCATCGTACAAACGCCATTTGGTAAACACCCCATTAGGTAAACAGCGCCCGTAATTTACCGATGACGTCCAGAAAAACCAAGTCATTCCAAGTGGCAAAGAGCATAAGGCCGAGCACAAAGGCGATGCCGAGTCGGAAACCCCACTCCTGGGTGCGCTCCCCGAGCGGCCGTCCCCTGGCCGCTTCGATGGCATAGTAGGTGAGATGTCCGCCATCGAGCAGCGGAATGGGGAAAAGATTGACCAGTCCGAGATTGACCGAGAGCATCGCGGCGAAGGTGATCAGCTGCCACATGCCGATCTGTGCGATTTCGCCGGACAGATAGCCGATGCGGACAACACCGCCGATTTCATCGGCCGGCCGCACCCCGGTGACGATCTGCCAGACGCCCTTCAGCATCAGGGCGCTGACGTCGAACACACGCGCGACGCCCTCATAGACGGCCTGGCCGAGGCCGAGATCAATGCGATCCGACTTGCCGGCGGCCGACTTGATGCCGAGCCGGCCGAGTCGCACCTCGTTGCCCAGAGCATCCTTCTCGGTCGTGATGGTCGGCTGCACGGTCACCGTTTGGAGAGCCCCGTTACGCTCGAAGGCGATGGCGATCTCCTGGTCCAGGTTGAGCTGGACAAACTCGGCAATGTCGTTGAAATCGTCGATCGCCTTGCCATTGAGCGAGACAATGCGGTCTCCAGGCTGGAAACCGGCTTTGGCGGCGGCCGATCCCGCGAGCGCCTCGCCGACCACCGGGGCGGTCACGTCTTTGCCGTGGACCGCGAAGATCACGCTGAAGATCAGCGCCGCGAACAGATAGTTGGCGACCGGGCCGGCGGCGACGATCGCCATCCGGCGCCACACGCTCTTGTAGTCGAAGGCGACCTTGCGGTCCTCGGCCGACATCGCCTTGCCCGCCTCGCCTTCCAGCAGGTTGGCGCCCTGGCCGAACATCTTGACGTAGCCGCCGAGCGGGATCGCGCTGATCTTCCAGCGCGTGCCGTGCTTGTCGTAGCGGCCGATCAGCTCAGGACCGAAGCCGATGGAGAACACCTCCACGCGCACGCCGCACCAGCGCGCAACGATGTAGTGCCCGTATTCATGCACGAATACCAGGACGGTAAGCAGGAGCAGGAACCAGAAGCCGTAGTGTGGGATCGCTGCCAAGATTTCCATGATGCCTCTGGTTCTGAGCTCGGGTTGAAGGTCAGTCAGTGGTGTTCCTGCGGCGCGCGGCGACCGCGTCGCCGGCGAGGCGGCGCGCCTCGGCGTCGAGTGCCAGCACCTGGTCCAGGCGCTCGATCTGCCCGCCGGGCAGCTTGCCCAGCACCTGCTCGCAGATCGCGGCGATGTCGGTGAAGCGGATCTGCCGTCCAAGGAACGCGGCGACCGCAACTTCGTTGGCGGCGTTCAGCACCGAACTGGCGCCGCCCCCGGCCCGCAGCGTCTCGCGCGCGATGCGCAGCGCGGGAAAGCGGGTCTCATCCGGCGCTTCGAAGGTCAGCTGCCGGACCTTGCTGAAATCCAACCGGTCGGCCGGCGCCGAGATGCGCTTGGGCCAGCCCAACGCATAGGCGATCGGCGTGCGCATGTCCGGGCTGCCGAGCTGCGCCAGCACCGAGCCGTCGCGATACGCCACCATGCTGTGGATGACCGACTGCGGATGCACCAGGATCTCGATCTGCTCGTCCGGCAGGCGGAACAGATAGTGCGCCTCGATCAGCTCGAGGCCCTTGTTCATCATGGTCGCTGAATCCACCGAGATCTTGGCGCCCATGCTCCAGTTCGGGTGCGCGACCGCCTGCTCCGGCGTCATCTCCGCCATCTCGGCCAGCGACTTCTGGCGGAACGGTCCGCCGGACGCGGTGAGGATGATCTTCTCGACCGCTTCGGAATTGTTCTGCTCCAGGCACTGGAAGATCGCACTGTGCTCGGAATCGACCGGCACCATGATGGCGTTGCAGCGCGTGACCTCGCGCATCACCACCGCGCCGGCCGAGACCAGGGTCTCCTTGTTGGCGAGGCCGATGACCGCGCCCCGCTTGATCGCCGCCAGGGTTGGCTCCAGGCCCGCTGCGCCGACGATCGCCGACATCACCCACTCCGCGGGACGAGCGGCTGCTTCGATCACCGCGGCACGGCCGGCGGCGACTTCGACACCGGTGCCGGCCAGCGCCGACTTCACGGTCTGGAAATGCGCCTCGTTGCCGATCGCGACATAGCGCGGGCGCAGTGCCTTGGCCTGCTCGATCAGCAGGGCTGCGTTCTCCTGCGCGGTGAGCGCCTCGACGGAATAGGCAGCCGGGTCGCGCGAGATGATGTCGATGGTGTTGCGCCCGACCGAGCCCGTCGAGCCCAGGATGGTGACGCTGCGCGGTTGCGGCGCCGGCTTGAGGGCCTCTCTCGTCACCATGCCAGCACGCTGCCTCCCACCATTAAATTTATGACCAAGACCGCCACCGCCACTGCCAGGAGACCGTCTACGCGGTCCAATACGCCGCCGTGACCGGGGATGATTTGGCTGGTGTCCTTGACCCCAAAATGCCGCTTAAATGCTGACTCGACAAGGTCTCCGCCTTGTTCCAAAAGGCCTATGACGGCGCTAATCAAGGTTAACATCAACACGTTGGTGTGATTTAGGATAAATGCCGTTAAAAGTCCTATTAATGCCGCCCCGGCCACCGCGCCCCCCAATCCGGACCAGGTCTTGTTGGGACTGATGCGCGGCGCCAGCTTCGGCCCGCCAACCGTCCGGCCGACCAGATAGCCGCCGGTGTCGGCCGCCACCACCAAGGCGACGATCCACAACAAGGCCACCAGCCCAATGGCTTGGTCCGATCGGATCGCCACCAAAGCGGCGGCAGGAACGGCCACGTAAGCGACCCCGAGCGCGACCCACGAAGCCTTGGCTCGATCGATCCTCATAGCGGCAACGCCGGTCATCACTACTCCAGCGAAGGTGCCGCCCAGTACGGCGCCAGTAGGGGCATCAAACCCCGTCAACAGGACTACGAACACGGATATCGCACCCGCGGAGAATGCCATCCCGCGCCAGCCAGCTGAGGGGATAGGAACCGGCGACGTCGTGGACGATGCCCGCTCGTGGGCTACGACGGAGGTCCACTCCCAGCCCATCACGCCTGCAAAGATGGCGACCAGCAGCGTGAAATAGGGATGTCCGAAATAGATCGCCGCGATCACCACCGGCAGCAGGACGGCCGCCGACAGGGTGCGCTTCTGAAGGTTGGTGAGGCCGGCGGGGCGCTCAGCCGGCTGCGCCATATCGCCGCTTCCGGCCGCCAAATTCGCTGATGGCGGACTTCAGATCCTCGCCCGCGAAGTCCGGCCACAGCTTGTCCATGAAGACGTATTCGGCATAGGCGCTTTGCCACAGCAGGAAGTTGCTGATGCGCTTCTCGCCGCTGGTGCGGATGACCAGGTCCGGATCGGGGATATCCACCGTGAACAGGTGTCGGTGGAACGCATCCTCGTTGATGTCTTCCGGGTCCAGACTGCCCGCCTGCACCGCCTTCGCCAGGCGCTGCGCCGCACGCACGATCTCCGCGCGGCCGCCATAGCTGAGCGCGACCGTCAGGTTGAGGCGCTTGTTGTTCGCCGTGCGCCGCTCGGCATCCTCGATCAGCTGGATGATATCCGCGGAGAGGCGGTCGCGGTCGCCGATGACGCGCAGGCGCACCCCTTCCCGGTCGATCTCCGCGATCTCCTTGCGCAGATAGAGCCGGAGCAGGCCCATGAGGTCGGTGACCTCTTCGGCCGGCCGCTTCCAGTTCTCCGACGAGAAGCCGAACACCGTCAGGTAGTCGACGCCGAACTCGGCCGCGGCGCGCACGATGCGCCGCAGCGCTTCGGCGCCTTCGCGGTGGCCGGCCGCGCGGGGCAGACCGCGCGCCTTGGCCCAGCGGCCGTTGCCGTCCATGATGATGGCGACGTGTCGCGGAACAGCACCGCCATCCGGTGCTGCCGCCGTACCAATCTTGACCGCAGTGGAGATCGGCTGGCTCATATCAGACTTGCATAATCTCTTTTTCTTTGGTGCCGAGCGCGTCGTCGACCTTCTTCACGTGGCCGTCGGTCAGCTTCTGCATCTCGTCGTGCAGCTTGCGGTGCTCGTCCTCGGAAATCTTGCCGTCCTTCTCCTGCTTCTTCAGGAACTCCATGCCGTCGCGCCGGACGTTGCGCACGGCGACGCGTGCCTGCTCGGCGTATTTATGCGCGATCTTGCTGAGCTCGGTGCGCCGTTCCTGGCTCAATTCAGGGATCGGCACGCGCACCAGCTGCCCGTCGCTCGCCGGATTGAGGCCGAGGCCGGCATCGCGGATCGCTTTCTCCACCTCGCGCGTCAGTCCGCGGTCCCAGACCTGCACGGTGATCATACGCGGCTCTGGCACGTTGACCGTGCCGACCTGGTTCAGCGGCATGGTGCTGCCGTAGGCCAGGACCTTGATCTGGTCCAGCAGGTGCGCGGAGGCGCGGCCGGTGCGCAGGCCTGCGAACTCCTTGGTCAGCGCTTCCAGGGCGCCGTCCATGCGGCGGCTGAACTCGTTCAATCTGGCGTCAGTCATGATGCGTCACCCTGACAGTTTCCCCTCTGGATGTCGGCCGCGCTTATGCGTTGGCCGCGCGCAGCGGCGTATCGCCGATGATGGTGTGCATGCCTTCGCCCCGGATCACCCGCGCGAAGTTGCCCGGCTTGTGGATGGAAAAGACGATGATCGGAATTTTGTTCTCGCGCGCCAGCGAGATCGCGGCCGCATCCATAACCTTGAGATCGCGCGACAGCACCTCGTGATGCGTCAGCCGCGCGAAGTGCGTGGCGTCCGGGTGCAACTTGGGATCGGCGCTGTAGACACCGTCGACCTTGGTGCCCTTCAGCAGGGCTTCACAGCCCATCTCCGAGGCGCGCAACGCCGCGGCGGTGTCGGTGGTGAAGAACGGATTGCCGGTGCCGGCAGCGAAGATCACCACCCGCCCCTTCTCCAGATGGCGGATGGCGCGCCGCCGGATATAGGGCTCGGCGATCGCCTGCATCGAGATCGCCGACTGCACCCGGGTATGGACGCCGATCTGCTCCAGCGCGTTCTGCATGGCGAGGGCGTTCATGACCGTCGCCAGCATACCGACATAGTCGGCGGAGGCGCGCTGCATGCCCTGCGACGCGCCCGCCAGCCCGCGGAAGATGTTGCCGCCGCCGATGACGAGGCAGCATTCCACGCCCAGGGCATGGACCTGCTTCACCTCTTCGGCGACGCGGTTGATGGTGGCGGGGTCAAGGCCGAACTCACGCTGCCCCATCAGGGCCTCGCCGGAAATCTTCAGCAAGACCCGCTTGTAGAGCAATTTCGTGGGTTCTTCCGTCACCATCCGCCGATCTCCCACCTGTACCCGGTTCCGATTCGGAGCCCGACGCGATTAAGCCGCGTCCGCCTGCTCCTTGTCGATGCCCTCGCCGAGGGCGAAGCGCTCGAAGGCGGCGACCTTCACCGGCGCGCCGGCTTCCTTGGCCGCCTGTTCGACCGCCTGCTTCACGCGGACCTTGTCGTCGTGGACATAGGCCTGCTCGAGCAGCACGACCTCCTCATAATACTTGCGCAGGCGGCCTTCGACCATCTTGGCGACGATCTCGGCTGGCTTGCCGGACGCGGCAGCCTGCTCGGCGTAGATGGCGCGCTCGCGGTCAATCGCCGCCTTGTCGAGCTGGTCGGCCGACAGGGCCAGCGGCTTTGCCGCCGCCACGTGCATCGCGACCTGCTTGCCCAATGCCGCCAGCTTGGCCTTGTCGCCGGTCGACTCGAGGCCGACCAGGACACCGATCTTGCCCAGGCCCGGAACTACGGCATTGTGCATGTAGGCGGCCACCGTACCGTTGCTGACGCTCAGCTTCGCCGTCCGGCGCAGCTGCATGTTCTCGCCGATGGTGGCGACCAATTGCGTCAGCTTTTCGGCGACGGTCAGGCCCTCGCCGGGCAACTGCATGGCCTTCAGCGCCTCGATGTCCGAGGCCTTCAGCGCCAGCTTGGCGACGGCTGCGACGAAGCCCTGGAACTGCTCGTTCCGGGCCACGAAATCGGTCTCGCAGTTGATCTCGACCAGGGCGCCGGCATTGCCTTCGGCGACGATGCCGACCAAGCCGTCGGCCGCGACGCGGCCGGACTTCTTGGCGGCGGCGGCGAGACCCTTCTTGCGCAACCAGTCGACCGCCGCTTCCTTGTCGCCCGCGGTCTCAACCAGCGCCTTCTTGCAATCCATCATCCCGGCTCCGGAGATCTCGCGCAGCTCCTTGACCAGCGCCGCAGTAATCTCGGCCATGTCCTTGTCCTTTCAGCTCTTTCGTCTCATTCGTCACGCCTCGGGGCACACGCCCTGGGGCCATACGTGCCAATGGGGCACTGCGCGTCGCCGCCCAGCACCCCATCGGGTCAAACCGCTGAGGGGCTTAGGCGTTCGCCGCCTGGCCCGCGTCCTCGCCCGGGGTCGGCAGGGCCTCGGCCGGCAGTTCTTCCGCCTCGCCGATGTCCTTGCCGTGGGAGATCGCCTCCTGCTGCAGGCCGTCGAGCACCGACCCGGCGAACAGATCGCAATACATCGCGATCGCGCGGGTGGCGTCGTCGTTGCCCGGCACCGGGTAGGTGACGTTGGTCGGATCGGAGTTGCTGTCGCACACCGCCACGACCGGGATATTCAGCACCTTGGCTTCCTGGATCGCGATCTGCTCCTTGAGCGTGTCGATCACCACCAGGATGTCGGGCTGGCCGCCCATGTCCTTGATGCCGCCCAGCGCGCGCTCCAGCTTGTCGCGGTCGCGGGTGAGCATCAGGAGCTCCTTCTTGGTCAGACCAGCCGTGTTGTTGTTCAGCCGGTCCTCCATCTCGCGCAGCCGCTTGATCGACTGGGAGATGGTCTTCCAGTTGGTCAGCATGCCGCCGAGCCAGCGGTGGTTGACGTAATACTGGCCGCAGCGCTTCGCCGCGTCGGCGACCTTGTCGGAGGCAGCGCGCTTGGTGCCGACGAACAGCACGCGGCCGCCGGCCGCCGCCACGTCGCGGACCGCCTTCACGGCCTGGTCCAGCATCGGAACGGTCTGCTCCAGATCGATGATGTGAATGCCATTGCGCACGCCGAAGAGGAACGGAGCCATCTTCGGGTTCCAGCGGCGGGTGTGATGACCAAAGTGCACGCCAGCTTCCAAGAGCTGACGCATGGAGAAATGCGGCATCGCCATAGGACGTCCTTTTCCGGTTAGGCCTCTGCGGGTAAGTGACCGGCCATCTGGCCGGCACCGGAGCGAACCGACGGGATTTCTCCCCGTAAGCGCGCGAACCCGCATGGGATTTCAAGCGGCGTGTAAGTAGCCGCTTAGCCGCTGATTTGCAAGGGCAAAAGCGGCTTATCCACCGTCTCGACAGTTCCGCCCCAGGCAAGCATTAGTGTCACAAATTCAATGACTTGCAGCGCATTACGTATCTTGGACCGCAACCACGCCCGGAATTGCGGTCACTGCGCCGCGGACCGCCCCGGACACCGCATAGCGCCCCGGCAGCGTGACAGCCACTTCCCAGGACCGGTCCGGCACGTCCAGGGCCAGCTCGATCTTGCCCTTTCCCTTGCCGGCGGTCGCGAGGATGTTGCGCAAACTGGAGACGGCGCCGGGGTCGCGCAGGAAGATACGCAGGCCTGCCGCGGTGTTGGCGACGGCGCGATCGAGCGGCTCCACCGAATTGACCATCAGGCGCAGGCTGTCCTCCTCCGACCGGATGTCGACGGAGAGCAGCAACGGCCGCCCGGGCTCCAGATGCTCTCGCGCCGTCTGCAGGCGGTCGGAGAAGATCGTCGCCTCATACATGCCCGACTGGTCGGTCAGCTGCAGGAAAGCGAAGCGGTTGCCCTTGGCCGAGGTCTTCTCCTGCTTGCTCAGCAGCAGCCCCGCGACCTTGGCCCGGCTGCTGCCGCGCGAGCGCATCCAGGCGCCGAGGTCGGCGTGCGAGACCACGTCGAGGCGCTTGAGGCTCGCGCCATAGGCGTCCAGCGGGTGGGCGGAGAGATAGAAGCCGATCGCGCCGAACTCGTTCTGCAGGCGCTCCATCGGCGACCAGTCGAGCGTAGTGGACAGCGTCACTTTGGCCTGGGCGGCGTCGCCGAACAGGCTGTTCTGGCTGCTGGTGCGCGCTTCGGTCACGGCGGCGGACTGGCGCAGCATCTGCTCCACCGCCTCGAACACCTGCTTGCGGTTGGGGTGAATGGAATCGAACGCGCCGGCCAGCACCAGGTTCTCCAGCTGGCGCTTGTTCAGCGCCTTGGGGTCGATGCGCTCGCAGAAGTCGGCGAGGCCGCGGAACGGCCCGCCCTCCTCGCGCGCTTTGACCATGGTCTGGATCGCGCCGAGGCCGACATTCTTCACCGCCGCCAGCGCGTAGCGCACGGCCAGCGAGCCATCGGCCTGCCGCTCCACCGAGAAGGTCGGGTAGGACTTGTTGATGTCGGGTGGCAGCAGCGCGATGTCCTGGCGGGTCAGCTCCT
>DATEOK010000101.1:0-2973 GCA_035274225.1 Dongiaceae bacterium | reverse complement strand
GGCGATCGGCGCCCATCTGGCGCAGGACCCATTGCTGGCGCCGCTAATCGCGGAGCAGCCCGGCCTGCGCGCGCCTGGCGGCTGGGACGGGTTCGAGCTCGCGGTGCGCGCGGTGCTCGGCCAGCAGGTGACGGTGGAAGCCGGACGCAAGCTCGGCTCGCGCCTTACGCAGATCTGCGGCACGGCATTGCAGGCTCGGAAGCATCGCGCCGAATTGCACCGCGCTTTCCCGACAGCAGCGCAGGTGGCCGCGGCCGATCTCTCAGCGCTCGGCATGCCGAATGCACGCAAAGAGGCGCTGATCGCCCTCGCTCAGGCCGCGCTGCAGGATCCGACGCTGTTCCAGCCGCAGGGCTCGATCGAGGAAACGGTTGCGCGGCTGCGCGCGATCCGCGGCATCGGTGAGTGGACGGCGCACTACATCGCCCTGCGTGCCGTGCGCGAGACCGACGCGTTCCCGGCCAGCGACATCGGCCTGCTGCGCGGCGCTGCGATCGGCACTGGCGCACGGCCGAGCCCGGCCGTGCTGCAGAGCCGCGCGGAAACCTGGCGGCCGTGGCGCGCCTATGCGGCGCAGCATCTCTGGGCGGCGGACGCGGCGGCCCATGGCTGAGGCAATCCAGTTTCTCACCGACCGGATCAAGACTCCGATCGGCGATCTCGACATCGTCGCGGATGAGGACGGCCGGTTGCGCGCCGTCGAGTGGACGGATCACGCCGACCGCATGCACCATTCCCTGCGCCTGCACTACGGCAAGGACGGCTATGCGCTGAAGAATGCGCGCAACCCTGCCGGGCTCAGCGCCGCCCTGCGCGCATATTTCGGCGGCGAGTTGGCGGCGATCGACCGGCTGAAGGTCGCGACCGGCGGGACCGACTTCCAGAAATCGGTGTGGAAGGCGTTGCGTACCATCGCCTGCGGCGAGACAATGACCTATGCCAAGCTGGCGCAGCGTATCGGCCGGCCAACCGCGGTGCGTGCCGTCGGCCATGCCAACGGCGATAATCCGATCAGCGTGGTCGTGCCGTGCCACCGCGTCATCGGAACGAACGGATCGCTCACCGGTTATGGCGGTGGCATCGAACGCAAACGCTGGCTGCTGGCGCATGAACAGGGAGGCCACCGATGACTGCCAAGGCTGACACCGCCACGCTCTTCCATCGGCTGCATGAAGAGCCCGAGCCGCTGCTACTGCCCAACGCATGGGACGCCGGCAGCGCGCGGCTGATGGAAAGCCTGGGTGCGAAGGCGGTCGCCACCACCAGCGCCGGCGTCGCCTGGACTCACGGCTATCCGGACGGCGACGTGCTGCCGGTGCGCATGCTGGTCTCCACCATCGTCGCGATCGCGCGCGCCATCCGCGTGCCGCTGACCGTCGACGTGGAGGGCGGCTATTCCGATGACCCTGCCGCGGTCGAGGAGACGGTGGCGCGCGTCGTCGAAGCCGGCGCGGTCGGCATCAACATCGAGGACGGCGGCGGATCGCCCGATTTGTTGTGCCTGAAGATCGAACGCGCCAAGCGCGCCGGCCAGCATTTCGGAATCGACCTGTTCGTCAACGCCCGCACCGACGTCTATCTGCGCGGCCTTGCCCCCGAGGGCAAGCGCGTTGCCGAGACGCTGTCGCGTGCCAAGCTCTATCGCAACGCCGGCGCCAGCGGCATCTTCGTGCCGGGCCTGCGCGAGCCGAGCGAGATCAAGGCGGTTACTGCCGATGCCGGCCTGCCGCTCAACGTGATGGCCTGGCCGGGCTTGCCGGCGGCAACCGAGCTGACTCAGCTTGGCGTGCGGCGCCTCAGCGCCGGCTCCGGCATCGCGCAAGCGCTGTGGGGCAAGGCGGCGGCGCTGGCCGGCGATTTCCTGAAGACTGGCAAGTCGGAGCCGCTCGGCGAGGGCGCCATGGGCTACGCCGACATCAACGCGCTATTCGGCAAGCGCTAGCCTAGAGCGGTATTCCCTGAACTAGAAGCGATCACCGGCGCGCCAAGCTCAAGCAAGATTCCTCACGTGCCCTTGACTAGTCGAACACGCGCGCCAGTTCGCCGCTGTCGGCACCTTCCTTTTCGCGCCGCAGGTCGTAATAGAGAATGGTCGTCAAGACCGTGAAATATGCAGTGGAGGTCGCGGCCACGAGATAGTCGATCAGATCGGCCATCCATTCTGTCATGGCGAGCAGTTCCGATAGAAACGACGTGCCCACATTGAGCAGGATAAAGAATACTTGCGGTATCACGATCAGGCCGAAGATTGCCCAACGGCGGCCGTTCGTCAGGCCGGCACTGCGTACCAGTCCCGCCAGTGGGTCAATTCGGTCAATGACAATTGCCTGCGTTGAAATGGCCCAGCGAACATAGAAAACCATCGCAATGACATAGAAGATGAGCCATCGCGCGAAAAATTCGAGGCCGTCGCTCTCCCACAGCCGCTCAACAATCGCCGCAACAGTCCACGGCAGACCGACGATCAAATAGGCGACTGTGAGCGGGATGATAAAACGGAAGCCCGCCGTCAGGTTGCCGATCGATGGCCGATGGCCTCTCAATATCTGCAGAATGATCAGGATGATCGCGGCATCGGCGAGGCTCGACGCGAGCCAGTCCGTCAACTCGTCGAGCCCCAGCTCCCACCAATCGATCGAATCGCCATCGTCCGCCGGCTCCGGCATGAGCAGAACAACCGCGCGCGCCGCGCACGCCGCAGGCACGAGCCAGACTATGTTGCAGGCGAAGATGACGATGCTTTCCCCAAGCGCCCGACCCACGGAGAAGCGGGTCGGTCGCGGCAATGCAACCTCAATGCTCATGCAGCCCCCAAGCAGGCATCACACGCTGTCGCTCGTCCCCATCGACCGCCGCCAACGATGAAATGTTATTCGGCCGCCTTGGCCCCCGTCCCGATCGCGCTTTCGATCGCGGCCAGCGCGTCCTTGGCGCGCGAGGCGTCGGGGCCGCCGGCCTGCGCCATGTCCGGGC
>DATEOK010000100.1:0-15659 GCA_035274225.1 Dongiaceae bacterium | reverse complement strand
GTGGTCAGCAACCGGATCGCCCGGCTGGAAAAGGACGTCGGCACCCGCCTGCTCAACCGCACCACCCGCCATGTCAGCCTGACCGAGGACGGCTCGCGCTACTACGAGCATTGCGTCGTCATCCTGAACGAGTTGGAGCAGGCGGAAAGTGCGCTCGATGCCATCACCGCCGAGCCGCGCGGCCCGATCAAGGTCACGGTGCCGACCGTGTTCGGCCGCCTGCACATCGCCCCGCACATCCCGCAGTTCGTGGAGAAGCACCCGCAGATGCAGGTGCGCCTGCACCTGACCGACATGCTGGTCGACCTGATCCAGGAACGCATCGACCTCGCCATCCGCGTCGCCGAGCTCACGGATTCCACCGCCATCGTGCGCAAGCTGGCGAACAACCGCCGCCTGATCGTCGCCGCGCCGGAGTACCTCAAGCGCCGCGGCACGCCACAGGTGCCGGAGGATCTGCTGGACCACAACTGCCTGCTGCTGCGCTTTCCCGGCTCGAAGCAGTATCGCTGGACCCTGAAGGGCCCCGACGGGCCGATCACGCTGCGCGTCTCCGGCAACATGGATTGCAACAGCGGCGAAGCCCTGCGCGACTGGTGCCTCGCCGGCCACGGCCTCGCGCTCAAGTCGCTGTGGGAAGTGGTCGACGATCTCAACGAAGGCCGCCTGGTCCCGGTGCTCATCGACTACCCGCCCCCGAGCCACGGCATCTACGCCCTCTACCCGCACAGCCAACACGCCCCGCCGCGCGTGCGCGTGTTCATCGATTTCCTGGCCGAGGTGTTCGGCGCCAAGCCGAGCTGGGAGAAGAAGCTGAAGCTCAAGCTGCCCTAGCGTCAATCCTATGCAGGCCGGATGTTCAGGTTCATCTGGAAGAAGTTCTCAGGATCGTATTGACGCTTGATCTCCTGAAGTCGCCGATAGTTCGCGCCGTACGCCGCAGCCGCCGGGTCGCCGGGTTCGTCCTCGCCGAGATAGTTGACGTAGCGCCCTGAGCCAAGGAACCGGCCCATGGCGCTATAGGTCTCGCGCGCCCACTCGATGCATTGGCTCGAGACTTGCGGATCCAGCCATTCGGATAGGATGACGAGGTTGTGCCCTTCCAGTCGATGCGGGAAGGCCGTGGCTTCAATCGGCACGCGGCTCACGGCGCCATGAAAATGCTCGAGCAGCAACTGCCCCATCGCCGTCGGACATTTGGCAAAACGGTCGATCAGCCGTTCGATGGCATCGTCGCTCAATCCGGCCAGGAAGCTCGATTTCCAGTAATTCAGGGCGCCGCGTGGATAGGCGTCGTCGAGCATCGAGTTGAGCTGGCAATAAGGAATGGGACCGATCTGGCTGAGCGCCGGCGTTCCGAACTGCTGGATCGGCTTCACCGCAGCCTCGGCCGCCGCATACGGCCCGAAATGCGCCACCACGATGGCCGCCAGCTTAGCTCCATCTGGCGCATGAATGAGGCCGGCAACCGCCATCATCTCATCGGGGAGCGATTGGGTGGTCTCGCGGAAGAACCGCAATACCTCCCTCGCCTGCTCAAACGGATAGGCGATGAGTCCGCCCATGATCGTCGGCCCCACCGGATGCAGCCGATATTCCAGCGATGCGGCGACGCCGAAATTTCCGCCACCGCCGCGCACCCCCCAGAACAGGTCGGGATTTTCCTCGGCGCTCGCCCGCAGAACCTTGCCCTCGGCCGTCACGATTTCCGCCGAGAACAGGTTGTCGAGCGCGAGGCCATGCTTGCACATGAGCCAGCCAAGGCCGCCGCCCAATGTGAGACCGGCGATGCCGGTGGTGGAAACGACGCCGCCGGTCGTCGCGAGCCCGTGAAGCTGCGTCTCACGATTCAGTTCACGCCAGAGAACACCGCCCTGCGCCTTGACTGTGCGCGCTTTCGGATCGACCAGGATGCCCTTCATCGGTGCAAGATCGATCATCAAGCCATCGTCGATGGTCGCGCGGCCTGCAACATTGTGCCCGCCGCCACGCACCGCGACCTTGAGGCCCAGCTTCCGAGCCAGACCAATCGCGTCGACAATGTCAGCCGTGCCGTGGCACCGAGCGATGAGCGCCGGACGCTTATCGACAAGTCCGTTATGCACGCGCCTTGCTTCATCGTAGCCCGCATCTGCAGGCGTCAGTAGTTGACCACCGAACGTCGTCGTCGCTTGCGACACAGCTTCCGAGATTGCAGTCATGACACGCCCCTGGAGTGAGTGAAGCCGATGAGATGAGCTCGATCGCTCGTCATTGTTCCGGGAACTCTGGCACCAAGCAAAGTCGAAGATTTCAGGCCATGGTGAATTGGTTTCAGCTATACTTACAAACATGCGTACCCTGCCGCCGCTCAGTGAATTGCGAGCCTTTGATGCCGCTGCCAGGCATCTGAGCTTCAAGAAGGCAGCGGATGAACTTGGACTCACGCCGACCGCGATCAGTCATCAAATCAAGTTGTTAGAGCATTACTGCGGTCAGCCGCTGTTTCGTCGCAGACCACGTCCGATCACCTTGACAGGCACGGGAAATACCTTGTTCGCGGTGATCCGAAGCGGACTGGATTCCTTCTCCAACGCATTCCTGAGCCTCCGAGAAGCGGCGGACCATCGTCCTTTGAAAGTCTCGACGACGAACGCGTTTGCATGCCGCTGGCTGGTGCCGCGACTGCGGGAATGGAGCAACGTCTATCCCAGCTGCGCTCTCGAAGTCATCGGCACGGACGATGTACTGGACCTCACTGCACGTGAGGCCGACGTTGCGATCCGATATGCATCCCGGCCGCCGACTGGACTGGTCGTGCACGAGCTGTTCCGAGACCGCTTCTTTCCGGTTTGCAGTCCGAGCCTGTTGCGGAATTGTCCTCCGCTCCGTCGCCCGACAGACTTGTTGCGATTCCGATTTATCCATTGCCTCTGGCCCTCGTGGAACCTGGAGGCGCCAACCTGGCGTCGCTGGTCGGTCATGGCTCGCAAATTGGATCCCGAGTTTCCGGAGATCGGCGAAACTGGAGCGATGAACTTTCGTGAGGAACTCCATGCGATCGAGGCCGTGCTTGCAGGCCAGGGGATCTCGATCCTCAGCGATGTTGTCGTGGCTCGGGAGCTGGCAGCGGGTCACCTCGTCAAGGCACTGGACCTCCCGATTCCTGGCCTGGGATTCTATCTGGCGCACATCCCTGGCCATCCTCGCCAGGCCATGATCGAGACATTCCTCTCATGGTTGACATCAGAGGTGCCGCGCAAAAATCCGACAAAGAAGGAAGCTGAAGGCGTCGCTGCGCAGCATTAGGGCGGCCCGGCGAGCTGCTGCAGCAGGTCCTCGATCTCCTGCTTGCGGCACGGCTTGGCGAGGATGCCGGCGAGGCGCAGCCCGCGCACCTTGGCGCTGGCCGCCGCCATGTTGAGATAGAGCGGGTCCGCGCCGCTCATCATCACGATCTGGCCGTCGTATGCGTGCTTCTGCAGCAGGCCCAGCAGCTCCAGCCCGTCTCGGTCCGGCATGAACACATCCAGGAACAGCACGGTCGGCTTCCACTCGGCCAGCTGGAACTCGAAGTCATGGCTGTACATCACCGTGCGCACGTCATAGCCCATGCCGGTCGCCACGGCGGTGACGAACCGTGCGAAGGCTTCCTCATCGTCGACGATAAGCAGCCTGCCCTGCTCCGCTGCCATGTCCTGCCCCAAGTCGATGGACACCGAATAGGATACCGGGCTTGCCTGCGACGGACTCAGGTCCCCCGATCCTCCAAATGAAGGATGCCGGCCGCTTTCCCGATGCCACACCAATTTTGTGCACAAATGCAGATATTTTGCTATCATTGGTTTTAAATCGACGGGCGACCGGTTATCGCGCTAGGATTGGCGCATGTATACCCGGCAGCAGACCGCCGCGCTGGCCCAGCTCTACGAGGCCGCCAAGGTTCCGGCGCAATGGCCCACGGCCCTGCAAGGCGTCGCCTCGGTGGTCGGCGGCATCGGCGCCGGCCAAGTC
The DNA here is from genome assembly GCA_035274225.1 of Dongiaceae bacterium. Classification (GTDB taxonomy): domain Bacteria; phylum Pseudomonadota; class Alphaproteobacteria; order Dongiales; family Dongiaceae; genus Dongia_A. The sequence continues at coordinate 11,666 of DATEOK010000100.1, read as the reverse complement.
ATCATCAGCAAGCGCACTGGCAGCGTGGAGTGGGTCACCATCACCGGCCCTTGCGCCGAGTTGGAACCCCGGTACATCAGCCACTACGCCTCGATGGACCTTTACGCGCCCGCCCTGCGCGCCCAACCGGCGAGGCGCTGGCTGCCGCTATCGCGTTCGGTGACACCCGGCGAGACTGTCGGCAACGAGTGGTACAACGATTTCATCCTGAAATCCGGAATCGCCGATATTCTTGCCGCCAAGATGTACGAAGACGAGGACAGCACCGTCCTGCTCGGCATCCACCGGGGGCCGGCGTCGGAGCGCGCGATAGGTCAGTTCAACGCCAATGTGCGTGCGCTGATGCCGTCGCTGGTACGCGCGACGCGGCTGCATGTTGCATTCCGGCGCATGGGCCGTGCGCTCGCGGCCGCGCACCAGGCGCTGCGCTGTCTTTCAGTCGGCGTGGTGCTGGCCGATGTCGACGGCCACGTGCTGGAGACGAACGAATTGGCGGCCGAGATCCTGGACCGCGAGGATGGCTTGCAGATCCGCGATGGGCGGCTGACCGCAACGCGGTCGTTCGACTCTGCCAAGTTGACCGCGTGCATTTCCGGCCGTGGCCCCATGGAATCCGCGGCGGAAGGCCATGTGCTGATTGGACGCAAGGGTGGCGCGCGACCCTACGCCCTCACAATTGCGCGGCTCGATGGCGGCGGCGATGGTCCCGGTATCCAGCGCATCGTGATGGTGCTCATCGTCAATCCGGATTGGCAGACGCCCTCGGAGCGAAGCGTGTCGGCGTTCTTCGGCTTGTCGCCCGCCGAGGGGCGGCTGGCCGCCGCGCTGATGCAAGGCCGCAAGCTCGCCGACATCGCGCGCGATGGCGGGGTCGAAGTCACCACGCTGCGCACCCAGCTCAGCTCGATCCTGCGCAAGGTTGGCGTCGAACGCCAAGTCGACCTGGTCCGGGTCCTGTCGAGCATCGGCCCCACCGGTCCGCACCGCGCCTGACCTTTCATGACGGAAATTTGACTTGGGGATGATCGCCCGCCGCGCGACGTTATATGATGGCGCGCGACCCTGTATGATGAAGCGTGGCGTTTGAGAGCACTCATGGTCCGGCGAAGCATTGCCCTCATCGTTCTTCTGGTCATCGGATTGGCCGCGCCCGCCGGCGCCGAAGTCGCGCCGCACCAGAAGCCTGACATCGCGGTGTTCGACCAGGTCTGGCGGCTGGTGGACCAGCATTTCTACGACCGCAACTTCCGCGGCCATGACTGGAAGGCGCTGCGCGAGCGCTACCGCCCGCTGGCCGAGGCTGCGCCGGACGATGACGTCCAGGCCAAGGTCATCTCCGACATGCTGGCGGAGCTCGGCGCTTCGCATACCGCGCGCTTTCGGCAGGACGATCCTGCCTACTACCAGCTGGCCGACATCTTCTCCGGCTCGCTGCGGCGCGAGCTGCGCGAGCTCTATCCCAGCGGCGTGCGCTACCCCGGCATCGGCCTGTTCACCCGCCAGATCGGCGGCAAGCTGTTCGTGTCCGGCACCATCGCCGGCTTGCCCGCCGAAAAGGCGGGCGTGCTGGTGGGCGACGAGATCGTCGATGTCGACGGCAAGCCATTCGCAGCGGTCGGCTCGTTCGCGGGCAAGGCCGACCAGGCCGTGACGCTGCATGTCCGCCGCACCGCCGGCGGCGACGCACTGCCGATCGAGATGCGGCCGGTCTGGATCGAGCCGGCCGATGATTTCGAGAACGCCATGTCGGATGGCGCGCGCATCATCGAGAGTGGCGGCAGGAAGATCGGCTACGTGCGGATCTGGTCGTATGCTGGCGACCGTTACCAGGAGAAGCTCGAGCAAATTCTCTCCGGCAAGCTGGCCGGCGCCGATGCCCTGATCTGGGACCTGCGCGACGGCTGGGGCGGCGCGCAGCCATACTACCTCGACATCTTCAGCAAGCTTGGCCCGACCATGGAGATGACCGAGCGCGACGGCGACCATGAATTCATCAACGTGAAGTGGCGCAAGCCGGTGGCGCTGCTGATCAACGGCGGCAGCCGCAGCGGCAAGGAAGTGCTGGCCTACGGCTTCAAGAAGTACCAGGTCGGCGAGGTGATCGGCACCCGCACCGCCGGCGCCCTGCTCGCCGCACGCGCCTACCTGCTCTACGACGACAGCCTGCTGCTGCTCGCGGTCAACGACGTCGCGGTCGACGGCGAGCGGCTGGAGGGCGTCGGCGTCGCGCCCACCATCGAAGTGCCCTTCCCGCTCGAATACGCCGCCGGCAAGGACCCACAGATCGACAAGGCGGTCGAGGTGCTGACCCGTCAGATCGGCGGCTAGCGATGGCCGTGGCTGAACCGATCGCCGAGGACGCAGGCGAGCCCTGCTACGTCTACATCCTGGGCAGTTTCGGCAAGGGCGGCTACCGCACCTATGTGGGCTGGACCTCCGACGTCGACCGCCGCCTGCTGCAGCACAATAGCGGGACCGGCGCGCGCTCGACGCGCGGCCGGACCTGGACCATCCTCTACGTCGAGCTGCATCCGACCCGCGGCGGCGCGATGAGCCGCGAATGGCACCTGAAACGCGACCGCCGCTTCCGCAAGCAGTTCACGCTCCGGGCTGGCGAATAGCCTGGTCGAACGCGGCCAACGCCGCCTGCTTCGCTTGGGTCGGCATGAACGAAGCCGCAAAGCCATTGCGCGCGATTGCCGTCAGCTCCTGTGCCGACAGGCCCAGTGCATCGCCGACACTGGAAAAGTTCTCATTCACATAGCCGCCGAAGTAAGCGGGGTCGTCCGAATTGATGGTGACCTTGAGCCCGGCATCCAGCATGCGGCGCAGCGGATGGTCCTTCATGTCCTTGACGCCACACAGGCGCAGGTTGGACAGCGGGCAAACGGTAAGCGCCAGGCCATCCTTCACGATTCGCTTTACTAGCTCCGCGTCCTCGAGCGAGCGGTTGCCGTGGTCGATGCGATCGATGCCGAGCACCTCGATCGTTTCCCAGACGTATTCCGGCGGACCCTCCTCGCCGGCATGGGCGACCAGCCGGAAGCCCTCGTTGCGCGCGCGATAGAACACCTTCTTGAATTTGCGCGGCGGATGGCCGTTCTCCGATGAATCGAGGCCGACGCCGATGATCTTGTCCTTGTATTTGAGCGCCTGGTCGAGCGTGCGCTCCGCGTCTGCTTCATCCAAGTGCCGCAGGAAGCACATGATCATGCGCGAGATGACGCCGAGCTGCGCCTCCGCATCAGCCTGCGCGCGGGTGAGGCCCGCCATCACCGTACCGAACGGCACGCCGCGCGCGGTATGCCCCTGCGGATCGAAGAAGAACTCGACATAGCGCACGTTCTGGCTGGCGGCCTTCCGAAAATAGGCCATCGCCAGGTCGTAGAAGTCGACCTCGCGCAGCAGCACCGACATGCCCTGGTAATAGAGGTCGAGGAAATCCTGCAGGTTGGTGAAGGCATAGGCGCGGCGCACCGCCTCGACGCTGTCATAGGCGAGGCGCACGTTGTTGCGCCTGGCGAGCGCGAACATGAGCTCCGGCTCCAGGCTGCCCTCGATATGGATATGCAGCTCCGCCTTCGGCAGGCGGGCAATGGTCGCGTCGAGATCGGACATGAATTCGCACCTCTGAAATGCGAACCGCCCCGGCGCGAACCGGGGCGGTTCCACTCCACTCTAGCAGACCTAGTCGTTAGCTGGGAATCTGCCCGTCGATGCCGTCGGCCAGCCAGTTCATCCCGGCGATCGCGCCGTCGTCGAGCGCGGTTCCGGCCGCCACCTTCTCGGCACCGGTCTGGTCCTTGATCGGGCCCTTGAAGATCACGATCTCGCCACTCTTGATGCCTTCCTCGGCCACCTTGCCGGCCTTCTCCGCTTCCGGCGTCATGTTGGCATAGGGCGCCATCACCAGCATGCCCGACTTCAGGCCGCCCCAGACGTCCTGGCTCTGCCAAGTGCCAGCGATCACGTCCTTGGCCCGCTGGATGTAATACGGGTTCCAGAAGTCGACCGACGCGGTCAGCTGCGCCTTGGGCGCCAGGCTGATCATGTCGCTGGCCTGGCCGAAGCCATGGACGCCGCGCTGCTGGGCGACCTGCAGCGGCGCGCCGGAGTCGGTGTGCTGCGCGATGATGTCGGCCCCCTGGTCGATCAGCGCCTTGGCGGCATCGCCTTCCTTGCCCGGGTCGTACCAGGTATTCGCCCACACGATCTTCATGCGTGCCTCCGGCTGGACCGAGCGCATGCCGAGGATGAAGGCGTTCATGCCCATCACCACTTCCGGGATCGGCACCGAGCCGATGTAGCCGACGATGCCGGACTTGGAGAGATGCCCGGCGATCACGCCCTGCACATAGCGGCCTTCATAGAACCGGATGTTGTAGGTGCTGACATTGACGTCGCGCTTGTATCCGGTGGCATGCTCGAACTTCACGTCGGGGAAGCGCTTCGCCACCTTCAGCGTCGGGTTCATATAGCCGAACGAGGTGGTGAAGATGAGCTTGTTGCCCTTGCTCGCCAGCTCGGCGATCACGCGCTCGGCATCCGGGCCTTCCTTCACGGTCTCGACGAAGGTGGTCTTCACCTGGTCGCCGAGCTCGGCCTCCACCGCCTTGCGGCCGACGTCGTGCGCGTGGGTCCAGCCAAAATCCTCGACCGGGCCGACATAGATGTAGCCGATGCCGAGTGGATCGGCCGCCTTCGCGCGCCCGATGATCATCGGTGCCGTGCCGGCCAGCAATCCGGCGCTCAGCAGCTTGTTGAATGTCCTGCGTTCCATGGGTTTGCCTCCTTGTTCCCCGTGTTTGTTGTCCTAGTTTTCGCAAACTTCCCTGGTCTAAGCCAAGAAATTCTCCGTTACCCGGCCGCGTGGAACGGCCGCCCGAGGCAGGCCGGCGCATTCAGCCGGATCTTCACCTTGTCCCGCGAGATCACCACCAGCACCACGATGGTCGCAAGATACGGCAGCGCCGACACCAGCTGCGAGGGCACCACGATCGGCAGGCTGGCACCCGCTGCCTGGATGGCGAGCGAGCCGTACATGATACCGCCAAACAGGTAGGCGCCGACCAGCAGCCAGACCGGCCGCCAGGTCGCGAACACCACCAGCGCCAGCGCGATCCAGCCGCGTCCTGCCGTCATGTTTTCCGCCCAGCTGGTCGAATAGGCGAGCGACATGTAGGCGCCGGCAAGGCCGCTCATCGCCCCGCCGAACAAGGTCGCCGCATAGCGGATCAGGATCACCGGATAGCCGATGGCATGAGCCGCATCGTGCGAGTCCCCGACCGCGCGCAGCACCAGCCCGCGATGGCTGCGGCGCAGGAACCAGGCGACGCCGCCGACCGCGATCAGCGACAGATAGACCAGCCCATCCAGCCCGAATGCAATCTTGGGCAGCGGCTCCACCGCCGTGCCGACATAGGAAGAGCCGACCAGTGCGCTCAAGCCGGTGCCAAAGATGGTAAGCGCCAGGCCGGTCGCCACCTGGTTGGCGAGGAACGTCAGCGTCAGGATCGCGAAGATCAGCGACATCGCCATCCCAGCGAGCAGCGCCGCGACGACGCCGAGCAACGCGCTGCCGGTATGCACCGTGGTCGCGAAGCCGACGATGGCGCCGACCAGCATCATGCCCTCGACGCCGAGGTTGAGGACGCCGGACTTCTCCGTCACCAGCTCGCCAGTGGCAGCCAGCAACAGCGGCGTCGAGGCGGTCATGACGCTGAGGATGAAGCTGATGACGATGGCCTGGTCCATCACGCCCCCACCGGTTTGGCGCCGCGCAGGCGATAGAGGATCAGCAGATCGCAGGCGAGCAGGAAGAACAGCAGGATGCCCTGGAAGATGCCGGTGACGGCGTTCGGCATGCCAAGGTCGATCTGCGCCGCCTCGCCGCCGAGATAGGACAGCGCGAGAATAAGGCCGCCAAAGATCACACCGATCGGATGCAGCCGCCCGAGGAACGCGACGATGATGGCGGTGAAGCCGTAGCCGGGCGAGATCGACGGCGTCAGCTGGCCAACCGGCCCCGCCACCTCGAACATTCCGGCGAGCCCCGCGAGCCCGCCGCCCACCATCAGCGACAGCCAGATCAGCCGGTCCTGGCTGAAGCCGGCGAAACGCGCCGCGCGCGGCGCCTGCCCCAGCACGCGCAGCTGGAAGCCGATGACCGAGCGGGTCAACACGATCCAGCCGACGATGGCGACGAGGAACGCGACGAGCACACCGAGATGCACGCGCGTGCCCTCGACCAGGATCGGCGGCGTCGCGCCCGACGAGAACAAAGCCGTCTGTGGAAAGCCGTAGCCCTCCGGATCGCGCCACGGGCCGGTGACCAGGTAGATCAGCAGCAGCTGCGCGACATAGGTCAGCATCAGGCTGGTCAGGATCTCGTTGGCATTCCAGCGCGTGCGCAGATAAGCCGGCACGGCGGCCCACACCATGCCGCCCAAAATGCCGAGCACGATCATTGCTGGCATCAGCACGATCGCCGGCCAGTCCGGATAGGCCAGCGCCAGTCCGCCGGCGAAGATGGCGCCCAGCGTGTATTGCCCTTCAGCGCCGATGTTCCACACGTTGGCGCGGAAGCCGAGCGACAGGCCAACGCCGATCAGGATCAGCGGCGCCGCCTTCACGAACAGCTCCGGCAAGCCGGTCGCGCTGGTCAGCGGCGAGACCAGGAACACGTAGAGCGATTCGAGCGGATCCTTGCCCAGAGCCGCGAAGATGACCGCCGACGTCACCACCGTCAGCGCCAGCGCCAGCAGCGGCGAAGCGTAGGTCCAGAGGCGCGAGCGCTGTCCGCGTGGCTCAAGCCGAAGCATGTCGGCCTCCGGACTCGACCAGACCAGTCGCCGATGCCAAACACGCTGCGAACCCCTCCCCCAAACTGGGGGAGGTCAGGGAGGGGGAAGCCGCGTTTCCGGCGGAACGAATCATCGCACGCTTCCCCCACCTCGATCCTCCCCCGTCTCGGGGGAGGAGGAATTGGTGGATGCTGCCGCCGGCGCGCCGTGTGTGCCGCCCATCAACAATCCGATCTGCTCGACCGAGGCCTCGGCGATCGGGATCGACGGCGACAGCCTTCCCTCCGCGATCACCGCGATCCGGTCCGCGAGCGAGAAGATCTCATCCAGATCCTGCGAGATCACCACCACCGCCGCGCCATTGTCGGCAAGGTCGATCAGCGCCTGGTGGATCGCGGTCGCCGCGCCGGCATCGACGCCCCAGGTCGGCTGCGACACCACCAGCACTTTCGGACTCTGCTTCACTTCCCGCCCGACGATGAATTTCTGCAGGTTGCCGCCCGAGAGCGAGCGCGCTTCCGCCGCCGGCCCGGTGGTGCGCACGTCGAAGCTCTTGATCACGTCGCCGGCAAAGCCCGTGGTCTTGCCGGAATTGATCAGGCCGTTGCGTGACAATGCCTGCCGTACGTTGCCGGACAAAAAGGCATTCTCACTCAGCGACATGTCGCGCACCGCGCCGTGGCCGTTGCGCTCTTCCGGTACAAAGCAGCCGCCGAGGCCGCGCCGCTCACGCGGACCCAGCTTTCCGGCCGCCACGCCGTCGATCGCGATCGCATCGGGGCTCTCCGCCAGCATCTCGCCGGACAAGGCGGACATCAATTCAGCCTGTCCATTGCCGGCGATCCCGCCGATGCCGAGGATCTCGCCGCCCTTGACCGCGAAGTTGATGCTCTTGAGATCGGTGCCGAATTGCTGCTCCGACTTCAGGCTGAGATTCTTCACCTCGAGGCGCGGTCCGCCGTTGGCCTCGCTGCGCGCATGATGGCTGGCGGCCTTCAGCTCGGTGCCGATCATCAGCTCCGCCAGATGCTTCGCGGTCTCCTGGCGTGGATCGCAATGCGCCACCACCTTGCCCAGGCGCATGATAGTCGCGCGCTCGCACAAAGCGCGGATCTCTTCCAGCTTGTGGCTGATATAGAGGATCGCGCAGCCTTCCTTGGCCAATCGGCGCAGCGTCTCGAACAGCCGCTCGACCTCCTGCGGCGTCAGCACCGACGTCGGCTCGTCCATGATCAGCAGCTTCGGCTTCTGCAACAGGCAGCGCACGATCTCGATGCGCTGGCGCTCGCCGACCGAGAGGTCGTGCACTGCCTTGTCGGGATCGAGATGCAGGCCATAGGCCTTTGAGATCTCCGCGATGCGGGCGCGCAAGCCCTTGCGGTCGGTGGCGTCGGTGAGGCCGAGCGCGATGTTCTCCGCGACGGTCAGCGCCTCGAACAGGGAGAAATGCTGGAACACCATGCCGATGCCCAGCCGGCGGGCGTGATTGGGATTCTGGACGACGATCGGCTGCCCCTGCCAGCGGATCTCGCCGGCATCGGGCTTCAGCACGCCATAGATGATCTTGACCAGGGTGCTCTTGCCGGCGCCGTTCTCGCCGAGCAAGGCATGGATCTCGCCGGGCAGAACCGACAGGTCGACACGGTCGTTGGCCAGGGTGCCGGGAAACTGCTTCACGATGCCGCCGAGCGACAACAGCGGGACCAAAGTCGCCCTGTTCGTTTCCGCCTGCCCTGTCATGTCCCCCTCTGCTTATGCTGCAGTTCTACCGGGCATGGTGCCGGGAGTCACCCGGCCCCGCGTTGCTTCCCTGTGGATTGTTCGTGTTCGGTCGCGATTTCCTGGACTGCCGGCAGCGCCAGCAGCTGCGCCGAGGTCGCCACTGCTATGGCCATAGGCTGCTTGCCCGGAATTTGGGCAAGGCCGATCGGGCAGACCAGCCGTTCCAGCGCGCCTGGCACATGGCCGCGACCCTTGAGCGCGCTCAGGAACCGCGCCTTCTTCGTCGCGCTGCCGATGAGTCCCAGGAACGCAAAGTCGCCGCGACGCAGCACACGGTCGCAGATGTCGAGGTCGAGCTGATGCGAGTGCGTCAGCACCAGAAACAGCGTGCCGGCCGGCGCGTTCTCCACCGCCTCTGCCAGCCGCGGCGCCACCACATGCCCGACGCCGGATGGGATCTCCGCCGGAAACCCATCGAACCGGCTGTCGAGCCACAGCACCTCAAACGGCAGCTCCGCCAGCACCTTGGCCAGAGCGCGCCCGACATGGCCGGCGCCGAACAGCCAGAGCGGTCGCGACCGGCGGCGCACTACCTCGATCACCTGCCAGCGCTTGCCGTCCTCGACGATGCGCGCGCCGTCTTCGCGATCGTCCGCTTCCACCCAGGTCTTGCCGCCATCGCTGCTGGTGGTCAGCAGGCGCATGTCCGCGCTGGCCACCTGCGACTGCCATTGCGTCAGCCAGCGCCGGTCGGTCTTGCTCAGCGGCTCCAGCAGCAGGCGCACCGCGCCGCCGCAGCATTGCCCGAGGTCCGGCCCGAGCGAATAGCGCATCAGGCCCGGCCGCGCCGCTTTGTCCGCCATCATGCGGCGCGCTTCGTCGATCGCCAGCAGCTCGAGTTGCCCGCCGCCCACCGACCCGACGATGTCGCGCGCGCGCACCAGCATCTTCGCGCCGGATTCGCGCGGCGTGGAGCCCTTGGCCTCCGCGACCGTGACCAGCACCGCCTTGTCGCCGGCGGCGATGCACTCCAGCGCGGCGGCCAGCCAGCTCATTCCGCCGCCTCCAGCCGCGCCTGCATTTCCTCGACCGCGAACAGCACGCGCTCCGGCGTCGCCGGGGCATCGAGCCGCGGCAGCACGCGATAGTCCGCGATGCTGGCGATGGCGTCGGAGATCGCGCGGAACACCGAGATCGCCAGCATCAGTGGCGGCTCGCCCACCGCCTTGGAGCGATGGATGGTTTCCTCGCGGTTCGGCCGCTCCAGCAGCTGCATGCGGAAATCCGCCGGCCGGTCGGCGCAGGTCGGGATCTTGTAGGTGCTCGGCGCATGGGTGCGCAGCCGTCCCTGCTCGTCGAAGAACAGCTCTTCGCTGGTCAGCCAGCCCATGCCCTGGATGAAGCCGCCTTCGACCTGGCCCAGGTCGATCGCCGGGTTCAGCGACTTGCCGGCATCGTGCAGGATGTCGACGCGGGTCAGCGTGTATTCGCCGGTTAGCGTGTCGATCATCACCTCGCTGACCGCAGCGCCGTAGGCGAAATAGAGGAACGGCCGCCCGCTCGCCGTCTCGCGGTCGTAGTGGATCTTGGGCGTGCGGTAGTAGCCGGTGGCGCTGAGCGAGACGCGGCCCATGTAGGCCTGCTTCACCAGATCCTTGAACGGCACCTCCTGGTTGCCGATGCGCACGCGGTTGGGCAGGAACGCGATGTCCTCCGCCTTGACCTTGTATTTCTCGGCGGCGAACTCGGTCAGGCGCTGCTTGATCTTGCGCGCCGCCGCCTGCGCCGCCATGCCGTTCATGTCCGATCCGGATGAAGCAGCCGTGGCGGAGGTGTTCGGCACCTTGCCGGTGTTGGTGGGCGTGATCTTCACCTGGTCCAGGTCGATCTGGAATTCCTCGGCCACCACCTGGGCGACCTTCACGAACAGGCCCTGCCCCATCTCGGTGCCGCCGTGGTTCAGATGCACGCTGCCGTCGGTATAGACATGCACCAGCGCGCCGGCCTGGTTCAGATGCGCCGTGGTGAAGGAGATGCCGAACTTCACCGGCGTCAGCGCCATGCCGCGCTTCAGATACGCATTCTGCCGGTTGAATTGCGTAATCGCCTGCCGCCGCTCCCGGTAATCCGCGCTTTGCTCCAGCTGCGTGAGCAATTCGGGCAGGATGTTGTCCTCGACATTCATGTAATAGGGCGTGACGTTTCGTGGTTCACCGCCATAAAGATTGACGTGCCGCACCTCCAACGGATCGATCCCGCGATGGCGCGCGATCTGGTCCAGCACCTCTTCGATGCCCATCATGCCCTGCGGCCCGCCAAAGCCGCGAAAGGCGGTGTTGCTGACGGTGTTGGTCTTGCAGCGCTGCGAGGTGATGCGCACCGCCGGCAGGAAATAGCCGTTATCGGCATGGAACATGGCGCGATCGGCAATGGCGCCGGACAAATCGGCGGAATAGCCGCAGCGCGCCGCATGGCGGAAGATGATGCCGCGGATGGCGCCGCGATCGTCGAAGCCGACTTCGTACTCGATGCGGAAGTCGTGTCGCTTGCCGGTCGCGATCATGTCATCGTCGCGGTCCAGCCGGCATTTCACCGCCCGCTTCAGCTTCACCGCCGCCAGCGCGGCGATGGCGGCCCATTGCGACCCTTGAGTCTCCTTGCCGCCGAAGCCGCCGCCCATGCGCCGGCATTCCACCGTCACCGCATTGTTGGGCCTTCCCAGCACATGGGCGACATTGTGCTGCACTTCCGTGGGATGCTGGGTCGAGCAATGGACCAGCACGTCGCCGTCTTCCGCCGGTACGGCCAGCGACACCTGGCCCTCGAGATAGAAATGCTCCTGGCCGCCGTGATGGAAGGCGCCCTTGATCCGATGCGGCGCGGAAGCGATAGCGTCATCGGCATCGCCGCGCTTCATCTCATGCGGCGGCAGGACCTGCAGATCCTCCTGCAGCGCCTGCTCGATAGTGATCGCGGCCGGCAGGTCCTCATATGCGACCTTGGCCAGCCTTGCTGCGCGGCGGGCCAGATCGTGGCTCTCGGCGATCACGGCGAACAGCACCTGGCCGTGGAACTCGACCAACTCCTCCGCGAAGACCGGATCGTCACCGGCGCCGATCGGCGACACGTCATTGATTCCCG
>DATEOK010000099.1:0-7134 GCA_035274225.1 Dongiaceae bacterium | reverse complement strand
CGCATGTGGTTCAACTACGCTATCTAGCGCCAATGCGGGCCGGCGCCATCATCTCTGCGCATGCCACATGTACGCCATGACGGGACAAGCGTGGCCCTTGTCTTGTTTAGTCCCGGGGACTATCGCTCCCTCGATCAGAGGGCGCTCTCAGATGGCGAGGTGCAGAATGGCATCCGTGCGATATTTCGTGGCCGACGTGCAGCAAGCCGTCGATTTCTACACCAACTCCTTCGATTTCAAGGTCCAGAAGCAGTTTGAGGCGATGGCGATCCTCAAGCGGGGCGATCTGACCCTGTGGACTGCGGGGCCGGATGCCTCGGCCTCGCGGCCGATGCCGGACGGCCGCAAGCCCGAGCCGGGCGGTTGGAACCGCTTCGTGGTCGAGGTTTCGGATCTGCCCGCCACCGTCACAAAGCTGAAGGCGCAGGGTGTGCGCTTCCGCAACGACATCGTTTCCGGTCCCGGTGGGCAGCAGATCCTGGTGGAGGATCCGTTCGGGAACGTGGTGGAGCTGTTCCAGCCTGCCTAGCAGCGATCCCTTGGATTCATTAGGAAATGCGCCGCTTTAACCCTTCCTAAGGGCGGCGCCGGTAGCCTGGAGGCAGACAAGTCCTTCTGGGTGGAACCGTGCTCGAAGCCAACCGCAACAAGAAGCAGCGCCGCAAGATCGCGGTCAACCTCGACACCGGCGACGGCGAGGAGCTGGTCTACATGTTCGTGTTCCCGACCGAGCGCGTGATCGACACCCTCAACGACGATCGCGAGTTCCTGCCGTTCGAGCGGCCGGACGGTTCGCTCACCATTGTCGCGAAGAAGACCATCCTCCGCCTGTCGCCGCTCGACATGGGCCGGCAGGTGGACACGCGCGATCCCTATGACCTGCTCGACATCCCGATGACCGCCACCGACGACGAAGTGCACCAGGCCTATCACCGCGCGGTCGCCGCCGTGCATCCCGACCGCGTGCATTCGCTCGGCCTGCCGGCCGATTTCCTGGAGATGGCCACCCGCAAGGCCGCGCAGATCAACGACGCCTATCGCAAGATCAAGGCGGTGCGAAAGGCGGAGGGCGTCGACGCGTAGCGCCGATGCGCGCACACGCGAAGCAGGCAACAATAGCTGCGAATTTCATCCTGGCGAAAATCGCTTGACCGTTTCGCCATCGTGATGCTCCCATGGCCGTTCAGGGAGGAGCGGCCGACTCAATGGTCCGCGGTGACAACAGGCTTGGCCAGTATGCGATGCTGGCGCCGCTGGGAATCTCGGCGGTGCTGGTGGTGCTTGTTTCGCTCGGGCTGATCCTGGTCCTCAGCGTGCAGCGCACCGACCCGGCGGCGCTGTTCACCGAATTCACGCTCGATGCCTATCGCAACGAAGTGGGGCGGCCGATCTTCTGGGTCGTGCTGTTGCGCTCCTTGTGGATATCGGCCGCGGTCACCGTCGCGACCTTGCTGCTATCCTATCCGGTCGCCTATTTCATCGCGTTCAAGGCCGGGCGGCACAAGGCGCTGCTGCTGGTGCTGATCTCGGCGCCGTTCTTCACTTCGTATCTCCTGCGCATCTTCGCATGGAAGATCATCCTCGGCTTCAACGGCGTGGTGAACTCGTTGCTGAAGACGCTGGGCGTGATCGACCAGCCGCTGCAGTTCCTGGTCTACAACCCGTTCTCGGTGGTGGTCGCGCTGACCCACGCCTATCTCGCCTTCGCGGTGCTGCCGATCTATGTGGCGCTGGAGCGGATCGACAAGTCGCTGATCGAATCGGCGAGCGATCTCGGCGCCAGGCCCTTCGCCAACTTCCGCCAGATCACCTTGCCCTTGTCGCTGCCCGGGGTCGCCGCCGCGGCGTTGCTCATCTTCGTGCCGACGGTCGGCGACTACGTGACGCCGACCTTGGTCGGCGGGCCGGGCGGCACCATGGTCGGCAACCTGATCCAGGCGCAGTTCGGCAAGGCCAACGACTGGCCGGCGGGATCGGCACTGTCGATGGCGGTGATCTTTTCCGTGGGATTGCTGCTGGCGCTGATGGCGAGTGGCATCAAGCTCGCGCGGCGGCCGGCATGAAGACACCTTATGTCATCGACGTGGTGGAGCGGCGCTGGCTCAGCGTCTATGTGCCGCTGTTCGCGCTCCTGCTCTACCTGCCGTCGCTGATGATCCTGCTGTTCAGCTTCAACGACGGCATCTACGTCGCCTTTCCGCTGAAGGGATTCACGACCCTGTGGTACGGCAAGCTGGCGGCCAACGGCGCCCTGCTGCAGGCGGCGCGCAACAGCTTCACCGTCGGGCTGTTCGCCGCGAGCGTGGCCACCATCATCGGCACCCTCGGCGCCTTTGCGATTGTGCGCTACAAGCTGCGCCTGGCCAAGGCGATGACGGTGCTGGCCAACCTGCCGCTGCTGATCCCCGCCATCATCCTCGGCATCGCCATGCTGGTGCTGCTGCGCGCGGTGGGGTTCGGCAACTCGCTGTGGGCGATCGCGTTCGGGCACGTCGTCGTCTGCACGCCGCTCAGCCTGTCGGTGATGCTGAGCCGCTTTGTCGATCTCGATCCGGCGCTGGAAGAGGCGGCCCTCGATCTCGGCGCCAACGAGCGCAAGACCTTTTTCGTCATCACGCTGCCGCTCAGTCTCTCGGCGGTCGCGTCGTCCTTCATCCTGTGCTTCACCACCTCGTTCGACGAGTTCGTGGTGGCGTTCTTCCTCAGCGGACCGGAGCAGACCTTGCCGCTCTACATCTGGGGCCAGCTGCGCTTCCCGACCACGCTGCCGATGATCCTGGCGCTGGGCACGGTGGTGCTGGGCGCCACCCTGGCGCTGGTCGTGCTGAGCGAATGGCTGCGACGGCGCGGACCGAAGATGGCAACCAACTGAACTGCAATCCGCTCCGCCGCCGAAGCGGGCGGCGGCGGAGCGAAGGGAGGCACCCGCTTGGGAGAGGACCATGAAGTGGCGCAACAAGGCCGGCCTGATGGCGGGCACCCTGATCGGCAGCGGACTCTTCGCGATGGCCGCGACGGCGGAAGAGCAGCTGAACTATTTCACCTGGAGCGGCTACGAAGTGCCGGACCTGCAGAAGGGCTTCGAGGCGGCGCATCCTGGCGGGCTCGCGTCGACGCTGTTCGGCGACGATGACGAGGCCTTCACCAAGGTGAAGGCGGGCTTCAAGCCGGACATCGCCCATCCCTGCTACGACAAGCTCGAGCATTGGAAGGAAGCCGGCCTGATCCAGCCGATGGAGATCAGCAAGATCAAGAACTGGGACAAGATCTTCCCGGTGTTCCGCGACCTCCCCGGCATGGTCGAGGGCGACAAGACCTGGATGGTGCCGTGGGACTGGGGCAACGTCTCGATCACCTATCGCACCGACCTCATCCCCGACGCGGAGCAGAGCTGGCGCCTGCTGTGGGACCCGAAATACAAGGGCCAGGTCGCCTCGATCGATTCGGTCCACGACACGCCGCTGGTGGCGGGCATCCTGGCCGGCGTCGATCCCTTCAACATGGACGACGCGGCGATCGCCAAGGTCAAGGACGAGCTGGTGAAGCAGCGCGACAACGTGAAGATGTACACCACCGACATGACCTCGGTGGAGCAGGCGCTGGCCTCGGGCGAGCTGGTGGCGGCGATGACCTGGAACGCCTCGGCCGTCGCGCTCAAGAAGCAGGGCGTGCCGGTCGAATACATGAACCCGAAGGAAGGCATGCTGACCTGGGCCTGCGGCTACGTGATGATCAAGGACACGCCGCACCAGGACCTGGCGTACGAGTTCATCAACGACCGCCTGAGCAAGGAGCCGGGCCAGTGGCTGGTTGAGAATTACGGCTACGGCGCCTCGAGCGCGGAATCGATGGGCGCGGTCGCGCCCGCCACGCTGGATGAGTTGCGTCTGCCGCAGGATCCGGACGCGATGCTGAAGAAGACCATCTTCATCAAGACCATCCACAACAGCGACAAGATCTCGAAGATGTTCGAAGAGGTGAAAGCGGGCGGGTGATCGCGCGCTGAACGTTACGTACTCTCCTTCCGTCATGGCCAAGCTTGGCCCGTCGGCGTATGCCGACATTCGTCGGCGGGCCATCCACGAGTCCGTTGGCCACAAACTCGTGGATGCCAAGGCCAAGCCCCGTCGGCGAATGCCGACATTCGTCGGCGGGCATGACGGGTGGAGTGTGGAGACAAATGAGACCGCATAAGCGAAGCCATCATGCCGAAAGCCAAAACCGCCCTGAAGCAAAAGCCACCCGCAAGTCCCACCGTGCCGCGCAAGACGGCGCTGGTGTTCAAGCCGGCGGACGATCCGTTGGCCGACCTGGAGCTGAAGGTCGGCAAGCACATCCGAGAGCTGCGCCTCGCCAAGGGCCTGTCGCTGACCGAGCTCGCTGCCAAGGTCGAGGTCTCGGTCGGCAACCTGAGCGAGATGGAGCGCGGTCTGTCGGTACCTTCGATCCGGACCCTGTGCCTGCTGTCCAAGGCGCTCGGGATCGGCGCCGGCTGGCTGCTCGACCTGCATGCGGAGAATGGTCCGCCGGCCGACCCCTACGTGGTGCGGGCGAGCGCACGGCAAAGCATCGTCTACAGCAAAGCCGGCGTGGTTAAGCGCCTCGCTTCGCCGCTGACGGACGGGACGCTGCAGATGCTGGTGGTGGAGATCGAGCCCGGAGCGGGCTCCGGCGAGAGCGGCTACAGCCACGCCGGCGAAGAGTGCGGCATCGTGCAGGAAGGCATCCTCAACCTGTGGATCGACGGCGAGAAGCGCACCTTGAGCCAGGGCGATTCCTTCCGCTTCCTGTCGACCAAGATCCACCGGTTCGAGAATCCCGGAAATGTCTTGACCCGCGTGATCTGGATCACCTCGCCGCCGCTCTATTGAGCTGATCCAAGGTGGGCTCCGGCGCGTAACAACAGGCAGAGCAACCTCGCTGCGGCCCGCTTTTGCCTCATCTCGTCACCGCCATCGGCATCTTCCTCGCCACGCACGTCATCCTCGCCGAGAATCCGGCGCGAGGAATCCTCGTGCGCATCCTCGGCGAGCGGCCGTTCGCCTGGGGCTATGGCGCGATCGCGGTGATGCAGCTGATCTGGATCGGGCAGGCGGTCGAGACGGCTCCAATCATGCGCTATTGGCAGCCGCCGGCCTGGACGGGGGCGATTCCGGTGCTGGTCATGCCGCTTGCCCTGTTGCTGCTGGTATGCGGGTTCACGCAGAACAATCCGACGGCGACGCTGGCGTCCGGGCGGCTGGCGCGGCGGGAGGTGACAGGCATCCTCGCCGTCACCCGCAACCCGGTGATGTGGGGGCTCGGCCTGTGGTCGCTGGCGCATCTCGCTGTGGTGGCGGAGGCGGCCGAAGCACTGCGCTATGGGGCGTTCGCCGCGCTCGCCTTGCTGCTGTTGCCGCGCATCGAGGCCAAGCAACGGGCGAAATGGGGTGAGGCGGCCTGGGCGGATTTCACCGCGCGCTCGTCCAGCATTCCGTTCGTCGCGATGGCGCAGGGCCGCGCGCGGCTGCGGTGGCGCGAGATCGGCTGGGTACGGATCGCGGCGGCGGCGGCGCTGTATGTCTCGTTGCTGCTGTGGCTGCATCCGAAGCTCGCCGGCGTTCCGGCGTGGTGAGCTAGCTCTTGTCCACGATCTCCGACGCGGGCAGGCGCTCGGTCTCCAGCAGGTCGAGCTCGAGATCCTCGATCGCCAGCACCTGGTCGACGCGCTGGCCGTCGCTGGACAGCGGGAACATCGCAACCACATATGGCTTGATCACGCCGTCGGTGAACCGGACCTGGCACAGGCCGTAGAGCGGCGCTTTCTCCGTGGCGATGGTTCGATAGGTCCCGGGCCAGTCGGTGCCGAACTCGGAGACGAAGTCGAGCTCGTCGAGATAATGACCGCTGTAGTCCATGCCGGCATTCTCGGCGGCGCGGGTGCCGATCAGCTTGTACAGCACGCGGAACGGCTCGTATTCCAGGCGGCTCAGGATGACGTGAGGCAGTAGGTCCTTGATCTCGGCGGGATCGATGTCGGACCGCGCGGGCATGGCGCGCGGTCCCTTCTTGTCCAGCCAATACTGATGCATGCGCCGCGCGCGGGTCGAAGGCACGTCTTCGATCCCGCGATAGCGCTCCATGCGTTTGCGGCCTTCGCTAGCCGCGGCCGCGCTTCAGCAGACGCAGGCGCAGCGCGTTGAGCTTGATGAAGCCGGCCGCGTCGCGCTGGTCGTAGGAGCCCTGGTCTTCCTCGAACGTCACATGCGCGAGGCTGTAGAGGCTCTTCGGACTCTTGCGTCCGGCCACGATGCAGTTGCCCTTGTAGAGCTTGAGGCGCACCGTACCTTCGACATGTTCCTGGCTCTTGTCGATCATGGCCTGCAGCATCTCGCGCTCCGGACTGAACCAGAAGCCGTTGTAGATCAGCTCGGCATAGCGCGGCATGATCTCGTCCTTGAGATGCGCTGCGCCGCGGTCGAGGGTGATGCTCTCGATGCCGCGATGGGCGTGATGCAGGATGGTGCCGCCCGGCGTCTCGTAGACTCCGCGCGACTTCATGCCGACGAAGCGGTTCTCCACCAGGTCGAGGCGGCCGATGCCGTTGGCTTTGCCGAGGGCGTTGAGCTGGGTCAGCAGTGTGGCCGGCGACAGCTTCTTGCCATCGATGGAGACGGCATCGCCCTTCTCGAAGCCGATCTCGACATAGGTCGCCTTGTCCGGCGCGGCTTCGGGCGAGATGGTGCGCTGATAGACGAACTCCTCCGGCTCGTGCCACGGATCCTCCAGCGCCTTGCCCTCGCTCGAGGAGTGCAGCAGGTTGGCATCGACCGAGAACGGCGCTTCGCCGCGCTTGTCCCTGGCGATCGGGATCTGGTTCTTCTCGGCGAACTCGATCAGCTTGGTGCGGCTGGTCAGCTCCCACTCGCGCCACGGCGCGATCACCTTGATGTCCGGGTTGAGCGAATAATAGGTCAGCTCGAAGCGCACCTGGTCGTTGCCCTTGCCGGTGGCGCCATGACAGACCGCATCGGCGCCGGTTTCCTTGGCGATCTCGATCTGGCGGCGGGCGATCAGGGGCCGGGCGATCGAGGTGCCGAGCAGGTACAGGCCCTCATAGAGGGCGTTGGCGCGGAACATCGGGAAAACGTAGTC